>CAXTWN010000101.1:0-13262 GCA_964248055.1 uncultured Acidobacteriaceae bacterium
GCCCTTCGGTGATGAGGGTGGGCGGGGTGAAGTGTGGGTCGGGCGTGAAGTCGAGCACGATCTGAGGGGCGGACGGAGGACCGGAGCCGGCGTTCAGTTGTGGCTGTCCGGGGGCGTAGCTCCAGCGCATGGCGCCGGGCAGGGCGTGGATCAGTTCCAGGGCGTACTCGCTGCCGGCGTGATCATGGCGATGGTGGTTGAGAAAGGCGTCCGGCGAGTGGAGCAGATCTTCTAAGCGCTGACGCTCCGCCTCATTTTCCGCGGCGGATAACGGGGCGCCGTTACGCTCGACGGTACGGGCGACGGCGCCGTCACGGCTTTCGATGACCTCGCGTGTGGTGTCACCCTTGGCGTTGATGCGGCGCTCGCGGTAGCGCAGCGGGATGTCGTGGCCCGCGCGGAGGATCACTTCCTGGTTGGCCGCGGCCACGGCGGCCCAGGCTCCTGGCGGCTGCGAGAGCAGATCGCGGACAGCGGGCCCCTGGGGGACCGCGACTGCACAGGAACCGAAGACCAGGAGGCCGACAGCCGGCAACCATGGGCGGAGGGCGCCAGGTGTTGGGCGCAAGGTCCTCCCTTTGTCAGAAAAGCACCAGGTCAAAGCCGTCCTCATCGGTCTTACGATGTAGACGTACCGCGGGCGGGAATGGCTCCCGTGTGCGTGCCGTAGCAGCGGCGCAGGGTAGATTCGAGAGCAGGCGAGTGCGGCTGGGCCGTTGGGGGAGCTTCGGGATGATGCAGTTCTTTAGACGCGGCGGCAGGGCGGGGGAAAAGCACCAACCGGAGCGAACGCGGCACTCGCGCGGTTGGGCGGAGGTGCTGAAGTATATGCGGGAGGATCCGTCGCGGTCGCTACGGGTGCTTGACTTCGGCGTAACCTCACCGACCAACATCAACCTGCTAACGTCCATGGGCCATAGCGTGTACATGGCGCACGTGGTGACGGAGGCGGGCAAGCCGGAGTGGTTGAGGGCACCCGAGGCAGGAGCCAATGCGAAGGCAGCGCCCGACTTCGACGCCGAGCGATTCGCCCTAAGTAACCTGGATTTTTCCGGCCGGGACTTTGACATCATCCTGCTCTGGGACACGGCGGACTATCTCCCGAAGGCCCTGCTCGCTACGCTGTTCTCGCGACTTAGCGAAGTAACTCGGCCGCAGGGTCGCCTGCTGGGCTTTTTCCACGGCAAGAGTGAAGGACCGAATACCGGCTACTCGCGATATCAGCTAACCGAGACGGACGAGCTTCGGGTAACAGGAAATGAAGCCTTGCCGATCAGGCAGGTGCTGCAGAACCGGCAGATCGAACAGTATCTCAGCGCGTTTCGCGGCGTACGCTTTTTCCAGGGGGCGGACAATGTGCGCGAGGTCATCGCCACGCGCTAACAGAGGAAGGAGAGGACAGCCTCTCCTTGTCATGCATGAGTCTTGTCGTAAAGCTTCTATCCGAAAAATCGAGACCTCGGAGCTATTTTCCCGAGTCAGACGCGCCCTTTTTGCGGTCGGCCCAGCGTCTTTGCATGGCCTCCTGGATGCGTTTGCGGCCTTCGGGACTTAGGTTCCGTTTGCGCTTTCTGGTTGCCCCTTCCGTGGTGGTGGTGCTCCCCTTGGGTCGGCCGCGGCGAGGTTGTGGGATGGGGCTGGCACCATCCAGCGATGCAATGGTCTGACGAGCCTGCTGCAGGCGAGCGATCTCCGCATCGATAGCGGAAAGAATCTGAGTTACGTCCATGTAACTTGTCCCCCTCGTGAACCGATGTGAAAACGCTCCACGGTGTGTTTCTCGACTTTACGTGTTGCTGATTTAGTGTGCAAGCTTGGCAAACGTTCACCCACGAACGGAACGAGTGTCGATGCTAGACTCAGTGCGATGCGCTCGGTCCCTTTTCGGCTGTATGGTCTGGCTTGTTTGTCAGCTGGCTTACAGCTTCTGCCCTTTCCCCTGGCCGGCCCCGTTCCTCTGTGGCGCAGCTTCTTCTGTTGGTTCTGTCTTGTACCCCTGCTCCTGGCGTTGATGGGCACCGATGCACAGGGAAAAGCATTGCGATTCCTTCCCTCGGCTCTGCTGGGCTACGTCTGTGGAACGGCATGGTTTGCAGGCAACTGCTATTGGATCTATCAGACCATGTTCGTGTACGGCGGTCTGCCGGCGCCGGTGTCCTTCGCCATCCTGATTCTTTTTTCGTTGTACCTGGGCCTCTATTTCGCCGTCTTTGGCGGCTGCTTCGCCTTGTTACGAGCATGGAAGGGGAGGGGTGCCGCTCTGGCATTCTCGCCGTTGCTGTGGGTGGCAGTGGAGCTGGCACGGGCGCGCATCACGGGCTTTCCCTGGGATCTGCTCGGTTATACGCAAATTAATGATTTCTTCCTTACCAAGCTCGCGCCGTGGACGGGCGTCATGGGGCTATCTCTGGTTGTAGCCTTCGGTAACACACTTTGGTTGTTTCCCCAGATCATAAAGGGGCGATGGCGACGCGCCGGTCCTATGTTCGCCACCGTACTTATGGGGGTGAGTTACATCGGCTCAACCTACCATCCGCCCGCGTCTCCCCAAACTGTCGCGGCGATCTTACTGCAAGACAATCTGAAGGTGGGTGCCGAGGCACGGGGACCGCAGGAGGGTCAGCCAGAGATGTTGGCTAGCTTCGCGGCGCTGACGCTCCATCCAGAGGTAACTCAGGACGTGCGAAAGTTGGCGTTGCCGCCGCTTGCGAGCGCCCCAGAGCGAGCGCGACCGGAGATCGTGGCCTGCCCCGAGGCGCCGACTGACTTCACCCGCGGCGATCCGCGATTCCGGGACGCCATCGCCGGCGTTGCCCGTGCGGCGCAGGCGCCCGTGGTCGCCGATGCGCTGGGGTTCAGTGAGCAGGCGAACCGGGAGGGGCGGTACGACGAGTTCGCCTCGGCCAGCTTCTTTCTCCCGGACGGCAGTTACGCCGGCCGCTACGACAAGATGCACCTGGTGCCCTTCGGCGAATACACGCCGTACAAGCAACTATTCTTTTTTGCGGGGCACCTGTTAGACCAGCTGGTCTTTGTGCCCGGGACGCAGCGCCGGCTGTTCAGCGTGAACGGGCATCGCTTCGGAGTGTTCATCTGTTACGAGTCCATCTTTGGAGATGAGGTGCGGGAGTTCTCACAGATGGGCGCGCAGGTGCTCGTCAATCTCTCCGATGACGGCTGGTATGGAGACACGAGTGCGCCCTGGGAGCACCTGGTCATGGCGCGAATGCGCGCGATCGAGAACCGGCGATGGCTGCTTCGGGACACCAATACCGGGGTCACGGGATCGATCGATCCGGAGGGACGCATCGTCGCGCAGATGCCGCGGCACATGCGCGGTGCGCTGGAGGTGCCGTTCAGCTTCCGCGAGGACACCACCTTCTACACGCGGCACGGAGACTGGATCGGGTGGCTGTGCGCCCTGGTGGTGTGTTCTGTGCTGGGGGGCAGCGCCTTGCAGCGGCGCTATCCGGTAAGGCGGGCGTGAAGCAAGTAAACTGGATCTATGTTGGATGATCTGGAGTTTGGTTACTCCGCGGTTCGCGAGAAGGTGCGCGAGCTGCGGGAGTATCTTTGACGCGGCCCGCCTAAGACGAGAGCTTGCCCAAGTGGAAGCGAAGGTGGCCGACCCTGAAGTGTGGGCCGACGCAGCGAAGTCGCAGCCGCTGATGCGCAAGCGCAAGCGACTGGAAGAGCAGCTGGCGTACGACGCCGAGTTAGCCTGGCGCGCAGGCGATATCGACTCCTACTTTGAGCTGATGCGCGAAGGGGAGACCTCGGTGGAGGCCGACCTGCGCCGGGAGATTGAGTCGCTGGACGCGTATGTCCAGCAGCTTGAGTCACGCACAATGCTCTCCGAAGAGCACGACGCGCTGAACGCGATCGTCACCGTGCATCCGGGAGCGGGCGGTACAGAGTCGCAGGACTGGGCCGAGATGCTGATGCGCATGTACCTGCGCTGGGCCGAGCGCGAGGGCTTCAAGACGGAGATCAACGAGGTGCAGGACGGGGACGAGGCGGGCATTAAGTCCGCCACCTTCACCATCACGGGCGAGTACGCGTTTGGACTGTTGCAGGGAGAGACCGGCGTGCACCGGCTGGTGCGGATCTCGCCGTTCGACCAGGCCAAGCGCCGTCATACCAGCTTCGCCTCAGCCTACGTATCCCCGGAGATCGATGACTCGATTGTGATCGATATCAAGCCGGATGAGCTTCGGATCGATACCTACCGCTCGGGCGGCAAAGGCGGGCAGCACGTGAACACGACCGACTCCGCGGTGCGCATCACGCACCTTCCCACCGGCATCGTCGCCGGCTGCCAGAACGAGCGCTCGCAACACAAGAACAAGGAGCGGGCGATGAAGCTGTTGCGCTCGCGGCTATACGAATATGAGCTGGAAAAGAAGCGGGCGGTGACCAAGAAGCTTGAAGACTCCAAGCTGGAGATTAACTTCGGATCGCAGATCCGGAGCTATGTGCTGCAGCCGTACCGGATGGCCAAGGACCTGCGCACGCGAGTGGAGGTGGGCGACGTGGATCGGGTACTGGACGGCGATCTGGAGCCGTTTATCCGCGGCTACCTGAAGTTGCGCCGGGAGGGCGGCGTACCCGCCCCCGTAGAAGAGCCGAACTGACGGAGGCCTGAGTTGAAGAAGCCTAGATGTCGCGCAGCAGGTCTGAAAGGCTCAGTTGGAATCCCAGCGCCAGCACCTCCAGCATGGGCAAGGAGATCGATTTGCGGCCGCGCTCCACGTCGGAGATGAAGGTCCTGTCGATGCCGAACTCCACGGCCAATCGCAGCTGCGTCATGTGGCGTTCGCGACGGAGTTGACGCAGGCGCACGCCGAAGCGGCTGCTGACGTCCAGGGGAAGAAAGTAGTTCTGGGGCCTGCGGGAGTAGGAGGTATCCCGCGGAAGGGGCGCTACCGAGGAGGGGATTTGTTGGACGGCCTGCATGGTTCTGCTCCTTGTACCGCTCACCAGGGGAACTTCAACCGACGCTGCGGGGCTGATCCTGTGAGCGGACCCGCAGAGCACTGCATTGGCTTCGAGGTTCTCGACCCTGTACAGCTTCCCACACAAGCGGCGGAAAAGGGAGCCGCGGAAAAAAGAATGTTGTCGATTGACGACAAATCGTTGACTAGGGTCACCACCTTTTGGTAACGGGGGTCACGTTCCTCTCTGAAACTCGTGCTCAAGCTTCCGAAACTGGTCGGTGGCGTGCTTCTTTTGTGGGATGGCAGGGGCCAGTGACCGGGGCTGCGAGGCAGGCGTTCTATGGTACGGTTGAACAGTTTTGCGGCTGAGCGGCAGCGGACCTGGAGCAACAAGTTTGAAGAGGGCATTGATCACCGGCGTCACCGGGCAGGATGGCGCCTATTTGGCAGAGTTTCTCCTTGGCAAGGGATACGAGGTCCACGGCATCAAGCGCCGGACCTCGTTATTCAACACGGCCCGGGTGGACCACCTGTATGAGGATCCGCACGACCAGGGAAGACGCTTCATTCTGCACTATGGCGACATGACCGACTCCTCGAGCCTGCTGCACATCATGCAGAAGGTGCAGCCGGAGGAGGTGTACAACCTGGCGGCGCAGAGCCACGTGAAGGTCTCGTTCGAGGAGCCGGAGTACACGGCCAACTCGGATGCGCTGGGGGTGCTGCGGCTCCTGGAGGCGATCCGGACGCTGGGGCTTACGCAGACGCGGTTCTATCAGGCATCAACGTCAGAGCTTTACGGGCTGGTGCAACAGATCCCACAGACGGAGAAGACCCCGTTTTATCCACGTTCGCCTTACGCAGTGGCGAAGATGTATGGGTATTGGATCACGGTGAACTATCGCGAGGCGTATGGGATGTATGCCTGCAACGGGATCCTGTTCAACCATGAGTCGCCCCTCCGCGGGGAGACGTTTGTGACGCGCAAGATCACGCGGGCGCTGGCGCGGATCAAGGTGGGCCTGCAGGACAAGCTGTTCCTGGGGAACCTGGATGCCAAGCGCGACTGGGGGCATGCGCGGGATTACGTGGAGATGCAGTGGCTGATGCTGCAGCAAGAGCAGCCCGAGGATTTTGTGATCGCCACGGGACAGCAGTACAGTGTGCGCGACTTTGTGCGGCGCTGCGCCCAGCAACTTGGGCTGGAACTGACGTGGTCGGGCGAGGGATTGAACGAGAAGGCCGTAGACCCTAATGGAAATCTCGTGGTAGCGGTCGATCCGGCGTACTTCCGGCCCACCGAGGTAGAGACGCTGCTGGGCGATGCGACCAAGGCGCGCGAAAAGCTGGGATGGGCGCCGCGAACTCCGTTCGACCAGCTGGTACGCGAGATGGTGGACGCCGATCTGCAGGCCGCAGAGCGGGATGCGCTGGTCCGCCGTCATGGATACACGGCCTACAACGTCCGGGAGACCTAGGGTGAGGATGACTCCGGAGAGCCGGGTGTATGTGGCCGGGCACCGCGGGCTGGTGGGTTCCGCGATCGTGCGCGGTCTGGAGCGGCGCGGCTACGGGCAGCTGCTGACCCGAACACATGCTGCGCTGGATCTGACCGATAGCGGCGCGGTGCAGGCGTTCTTCGACGCGGAAGCGCCGGAGTTCGTGATCCTGGCCGCCGCGAAGGTGGGTGGCATCCTGGCCAACGACACCTATCCGGCGGACTTCCTGCGCGAGAACCTGGAAATCCAGCTGAACGTGATCGAGGCCAGCCGCCGGAGCGGGGTCAAGCGGCTGCTGTTTCTGGGGTCGAGCTGTATCTACCCGAAGTTCTGTCCACAGCCGATCAAAGAGGAGTACCTGCTCACCGGGCCGCTGGAGTCGACCAATCGCGCCTATGCGCTGGCGAAGATCGCCGGGGTAGAGATGTGCTGGAGCTACAACCGGCAGTATGGGACGCAGTATGTCGCGGCGATGCCGTGCAACCTGTACGGGACGGAAGACAACTTCGACCTGCAGACGTCGCATGTGCTCCCGGCGCTGATCCGTAAGGCTGTCGAGGCCAAGCGAGCCGGCAGCGCAAGCCTGACGGTGTGGGGAACTGGAACGCCCCGGCGTGAGTTGCTCCATTCGGATGATCTCGCCGCGGGCGCCCTGTTCCTGATGGAGCTGGATGACGCGACGTACCGTTCGCTGCTGAACGCAGAGCAGCCGCCGTTGGTCAACATCGGCACGGGAGAGGATGTCTCGATTCGCGAGCTGGCGGAGATGGTCGCGCGGGTGGTCGGCTTTTCGGGCGAGTTGGTGTTTGATACGACCAAGCCCGATGGCACGCCGCGCAAGCTGATGGATGTGTCGCGGATGCACGCGCTGGGTTGGCGACACCGGGTTGCGCTAGAAGACGGGATCGGGCGCGTGTTCGAGGCAGTGCGGGATCGACTTTAACGGCGCTGTCTCTTTGCTCAGGGCAAACGCGGTGTACGCGGTGTTGGCGCGGCGACTGGAGCTTCTGTGCGCTCTTGCGGAGTAGAGCTGGTGGGCAGTGAGGGACTCGAACCCCCGACATCCTGCTTGTAAGGCAGGCGCTCTAACCAGCTGAGCTAACCGCCCCACCGTGGATCTCCTCCATTGTACCGGGAAGCCCTTCTGTGCTCATCTTTACCACCTCGGCCGAACGAAACGCAGAGTCGTTGAGAGCGCCTTGAGATTTTTTTGACGTGGCGATGGCGGCGTGCCGATGCGCTTTCTGGATAGAGTGAGGCGGAGACGAGGTCGTCCCGGTGACTTTTGCGACCGGAACCTTTGTCTGCAGGAGGACTGTATGTTGCAGAATCCGTACTCGCCCACACCGAGCAAGGCTGCGGCGTGGAATGAGGGCTTTTCGAAGGGCTTTGCGAGCAGCGCGTCGCCTTCGCCGAGCGCGGCGGTGAGCGCGGACGACACGGATGCGTTCAACGACGGCGTCTCGGCCGGGCTGGATGCGCAGACGAATGGGATCGACCTGGGACTGTCGTGCATCGAGGCGGCGGACTCGGATGAGTCTACCGAGACTGCGGATTCGTGGTTGGAGGGCGGGGAGCGTCTGAGCGGATTAGCCCACGCACTGACGGAGATGAAGGTGGGCGCTTTCTTTGAGGCGGCGTTGACCTCGATAGTGTTGACCTTGATCGTGAATCCGCTGGGGACGCAGGCGCCCGACCAGGTGTTACCGGCGTTGCAGCAGCCGCTGATCGACAGCCTGGCGAGTATGGGCCTGGACAACTTTGCGTTGTTCTGCGGGATCGGGGTGGACCCGACGGCGGACGGCTGCCAGTTCAAGGCGACGCCGTTCTTTCGCACGCAGGATGCGGCGCAGAGTGCGGCGACCGCGCTGGGCCGGCCCACGACGACGGTGGTGAGCTGGCGGACGGATCAGTGCGGGAGCTTCTCGGTGGTGGCGTAGTGTTTCGGACACAGGAAGGCCTTACCGTGCCGACTCCGGCGCTGGCGCGACCTACATCTTAAGCCGCATGACGATCCCGCAGCTACCGCGGACCCTATCGCCCTCCGGGCTTGGTGCGCGACAGGAGCGCTGCAAGGGAACCCAGAATGGCTCCTGCCCCGTCGAGAAGCACATCGGAGGACTCCACCGGCCAGCCGTCGCGGAGGTGTTCGAGGAACTCCGTGCTCCAACCGAAGGCGAAGATGGCGAGCAGGAGCAGCAGTTTGGTGCGGTGGGATCGGGCGCTCAGCTGAGCGCTGGAACCAAGCAGGGCAAAGGCAGCAAGGTGCAGCCAGGGATGCAGGGTGCCCTGGGTGTGGAGGGCGACCTTGTCCGCGGCGGGAAGCACCGAGATGGCAAGAATGATCAGCGCGAAGAGCAGGATGGCGAGTGCAGCGTATTTGCTGGCTCGCACCTTCATGAGAGCAGGATAGCGGAGAGCGGGAGGTGTGGTCGGCAGCGGAATGTAAGAGCGGCCCAGCTTAGGAGGCGCTCGCCGGTCTTGCGGTGCGGCTCCGAGCAAGATACGGGGGTCTCTCCACTCCGCGAACGGAGAGCCGTTTCGCTTCGGTCGAGATGACGCTTTCTGACCTACAGATACGGGGTCTCTCCACTCCGCGAACGGAGAGCCGTTCGCTCCAGTCGAGATGACGCTTTTGACCTACAGATACGGGGGTCTCTCCACTCCGCGAACGGAAAGCCGTTCGCTCCAGTCGAGATGACGCTTCTTCACCCATAGCCAAGCTATCGGGTGTATGCAGGCGATCCATCGGCGAGGTCCGCCGCCGGCAGAACGCCTGCAGCGGCGCTACTCGGCTCGCAGCGCCTCTACCGGGGCGACGCCGAGCGCCTGGCGGGTGGGCAACAGGCTCATGGCCGTAGCGATGAGCAGCATCAGCAGCGTGGTGAGCGCCAGGGCCGGCAGATCCAGGCCCTGGTGGCCTTCCAGGCGAAGGGCCGCGAGGCGCGAGAGGACGAGCGAACCTCCCAGGCCGGCGAGGGTTCCGGCGACCGTGATCAGAAGCGAGAGGCGCAGCACACGCCAGGCCGCCGTCGCGCGGGACTCGCCCAGGGCGGAACGGATGCCGATCTCCTTGTAGATTCCGTAACCGCGGCGGAGATGCTGGCGCCGAGACCCAGGGCGGCCAGCAGCAGCGCGGTGAACGAAAAGGCGAGAAGCAGAAAGGACAGAACCCGCTTCTCTGCATAGCCTTCACCGATCAGTTGCTGGAGCGGCATCGGGCCAACTTTTTGAATGAGCGGGTCGATCCTCCAAATGGCCGCGGGCAGTTCCTTGCTCAGCGACGACGCCTTGCGCGGCGTAGCGAGGAAGTAGAGACCGCCTTCCAGCGGGACCTGCTGCGTCGAGGTGTAGACCTCGGGCTCCGGCTGGTGGTCGAGGCCGCTGTTACGGCTGTCGGCGACGATGCCGATGAGGTCAAAGTGCGACCACGGCTTCATGGAGACGCCGTTGTAGAAGCTGAGCCGGAGGCCGCGCCCGAGCGGATCCGATGGACTGAGGAAGCGGCGAGCGAAGGCCTGGTTCACGATCGCGACGTAGGGGTGGTGGGTGTCGTCGAGCGGCCCGAAGTTGCGGCCGCGCACGAATGGCAGGTCGAGGATGGGAAGAACCTCGGGGCTGACGGAGGCGAAGCCGGCCGAAGGGCGTTCATGGAGCGGCGTGGCGAGACCGTCCAGCAGAAAACGGGTGTGCATGGGGTGAACCGGCACGGCGGCGCCGAAGCCGGCGTTCTGCACCCCGGGGATGGCGCAGAGGGACTGGAGCACGCGCTCATGGAAGGCGATCATCTTGTCGTCGGTGTCGTAGCGCGCCTCGGGGATGCCGATGCCCGCCACGACGACGTTCTGCACGTGGAAGCCCGGGCTGCGCGAGAGCAGGGCGTAGAGTGCGTGGCCGAAGGATGCGGCGGCTGAGAGCAGGGTGACGCTGAGGGCCAGCTGGGTGACGATGAGACCGGCCCGCAGGCGGCGTCCGGCGGTAGATACGGAAAGGCCCGCGTGGCTGCGGAGCAAACCTTCGAGGGTGGAACGTCGCAGCACCAGCAGAGGCAAGAGGCTCGCGGAGGTGGCGGCGAGCAGGGAAAGCAGAGCGCCGAAGGCAAGGACGCGCCAGTCGAAGAGCGAGCGAACGCCATCAAGGCCGGTGACTAAGGGCGCAAAGAGAGCAGACGCGCGCAGGAGGTGCAGGCACACGAGGGCGAGCCCAAAGCCGGTGAGGCTGGCCGCGGCGGCGAGGCCGATGGCCTGGGCGAGGAGCTCGACCAGAAGGTGACGCAGGGTGGCTCCCAGGGCGAGCTTCAGCGCGTACTGACGCACCTCGCGCAGCGACTTCGCCAGCAGGATCGCGCCCGCGTTGAGCGCGGCCGTGAGGCCCAGAACGGAGACCGCGAGCCACAGCAGCAGAAGGGTCTTCTTCCCATCGCGGGCGAGGTAGTCCTGAAGCGGCGTGGCGGTATACGCGAGGGAGGGCGATGCCTGCTGTTGCGAGGCGTGGGCGGAGAGAGCTCTGAGATGCGCGTTGGCGGAGGCCAGCGTCGTGCCGGGCGCAAGCCTGGCGATGGCGTAGAGGCCGCGTGCCTCGTGTTGGCAGCAGTAGTCTTGCCGGCTGAGCGGGATGTAGAGATCGGGACTCTCGCCGTCGATGGGGAAGCGGAAGTCTTTGGGGAGAACGCCGAGGATGCGGTATTCGACGTCGTTCAGCGAGAGGAAGCTGCCGATGACGGCTGCCTGGGCGTGATAGCGCTTTTGCCAGTAGGGGAAGGAGAGCATGACGGTGTGCTCGTCCGTGGGGCCCTCGCGCGCATCGGGGAGCGTGCCCGTGAGAGGTGCGGTCCGCAGGACATGGAAGAACTGCGGCGTGACCATGCCGGAGAGAACGACATCGAGCCCCGCACCGCTGTGATCGGTGAGCGCCCAGGTGCGCTTCCAGTAAGCGGCCGCACCGCTGAAGAGCTGCGGCGCGTGTGACATCTCCTGCACGTCTGCCCAGGAGGTTCCGCTGGATTTTCCGTTGATCTCGGTATCAAGCGCAAGGAGGCGGTGCGGCTCGGGGAAGGGCAGGGGTTTGAGCAGGGCCTGGTTGACCAGGGCGAAGACGACGAGGTTCACCGCGATGCCAAGCGCCAGGGTCGCCATGACGGTGAAGGCCGTCCCGTGCCTGCGTGAGGCGTGAAGCTGAAGGTGCATCCTGATCTCCCCGCTGCGACAGCGCAGTACGCTTCCACTATAGAAAGCGAACGGAGGATGCGGAAGTGAGATGGTGGAGGCGGCGGGAGTCGAACCCGCGTCCGAAACGGCCGTCAGCCGAGAGCATTCATGCTTTTCCCAGGTTCATTTTTGTCTCGTGACCGGCGCTTAGAACGGGCGAAGATGCGAGGGTCACCAGCCTGATTGATCTCACCCTTGGCGTCCAGACGGAACTCCGCAGGCCAGCCTACTGTGCGACGCGCAGACTCGGCCCGTAGGCGAAGCTAAGGTGCGCGGCTACTTAGTTAATTAAGCAGCAAGAGCGAACTGAGGTTCGGCACTTATGGTTTTGTGAGCGATTACGGGTGTCCACACCCCGGCATGCCTCTTTGCCGCAAGCAATCCCGTCGAAGCCGTGACGCCCCCATCTGTGGGCCGGCACCAACATTGCGTTGGGCGGTGCAAAGAACTTCTCATAGTATAACCCGCTCGTGACTGGGCCGAAAGTTGGTCGCAACGGGCAAAAAAGGCGGCACGAACGAAGTTCTCGCTCGTGCCGGGAGGCCAGTGACGCAACTTGGGCCGGGCGACGAAAGCCGACCGGACAAAGCCTTCGCTGCATATGAAAAGCCATACGCGAGAAATGGTTTACACTAACACGAACGGTTGCATCTGCCAAACCTCTGGCTTTAGGTACCCGTTCAGGAACTCTGTCGCGTTTGGCGCTTGGCCGCCGCCCAACCGAGTTTATTCACCTGCCGGCTCCTTCCCAGGGCGAGGGCGTCCTGGGGTACTGTCTGCGTGATGCACGACCCTGCTGCGACGTAGGAGCCGGCTTCCAGCGTGACGGGTGCCACCAATGTAGCGTCAGAACCCACGAAGGCGCCGTCGCCGATGCTGGTGACATGCTTGTGGACGCCGTCGTAGTTGCAGGTAATAGTGCCTGCACCAATGTTGACCTTTTCACCGATGATCGCGTCACCTAGGTAGCTGAGGTGGTTGGCCTTGGAGGCTCGCCCAAGCTTGACCTTCTTGGTTTCGACAAAATTGCCGAGGTGGGCCTCCGGCCCGATGTCGCTACCGGGGCGCAGGTGAGCGTAGGGTCCAAGGATGGCGTTGTCGCCCACGATCGCATCGTCCAGGATGCAGCCGTTCCGAACAAGCACACCATCCCCGAGCCGGCTGCTTTGCACGACGGAGTAGGAGCGGATGCGGCACTCTGAACCGACTTCTGTGTTGCCAAGCAACTGCACAAACGGCTCAATGATTGTGTCCGCGCCGACCTTCACCGTTGCATCGATGACACACGTCTCCGGACGGAAGATGGTTACGCCGGCCGCCATTAAGCGCCGTGCGGTCTCCAGACGCAGCGCGGCATCCAGGTGCATCATCTCCGCAATGGTATTGGCGCCAAGGACCTCGTCGGCAGTATCGGCCGCGACAGCAACCACTTTCTCCCCGGCCGCGCGAAGAAGGGCGGCGACGTCGGTCAGGTAGTACTCCCCATGCGCGTTGGCGGTGGTGAGCGAGTCGAGCTGTGCGAACAGGGACGCGGTACGAAAGCAGTAAATGCCTGAGTTGATCTCGGGCGCGCCCTGCTGGTCAGGGCGAAGCGACTTCTGCTCGACGATGGCGTCGAC
>CAXTWN010000102.1:0-13210 GCA_964248055.1 uncultured Acidobacteriaceae bacterium
ACACCACACCCGCCAACAACCCTGTACCCTCAACTCCAAGCCCGATGAGCACCTTCCCGCTAAAGCCCACGCATAAACCCGTCAAGGCCTACTTCGAAGCCCTCGCCACCTTCACCAAACACGGCCACACCACCGAAGGCAACACCCGCTCCGCCTTCGCCGACCTCCTCAAGCGCTGCTGCCCCACCTACGGCTGGCACCTCGTCGAGGAGTACCAATTCAAAGGCACCAACAAGAAGCCCCTCCGCGCCGACGGCGCTCTCGTCGACGACCTCACCCTCGTTCACGGCCTCTGGGAAGCCAAGGACGCCGACGACGACCTCACCAAAGAGATCAAGCGCAAACGCGAAGCCGGCTACCCCCTCACCAACATCCTCTTCCAGTCCCCGAACACGCCGTCCTGTTGTGCGACAGACTGTCCTTATTCAACCTGGAAAGCTTTAGACTGGTCGCATGAGCGCGACTATAGCCAGTAAAGGACTGAAGGCAGTCGACTTCTTCGCCGGTAGTGGTCTCGTAAGCCTCGGTCTTTCCGGTACCTTCAAAACTGTTTGGGCAAACGACAATTGCGCGAAGAAGCGACAGACCTTCGTCGCAAACCATGATGCGGAGGTCTTCGATGGCTCAAGCATCGTCGAGATTCGAGGGAAGAATGTCCCGCGTGCCGATCTTGCTTGGGCATCTTTTCCCTGCCAGGATCTTTCGCTTGCGGGTGTGATGAGTGGAATGGAGTGCGGAACCCGTTCTGGCCTTTTCTGGGAGTGGATCCGTGTGCTTCAGGAAATGAAGCAACATGGTAATTGCCCTTCGGTCCTAGTGGCGGAGAACGTCGTAGGATTCTTAGTCGCCAACAATGGTGCTGACTTCCGGAATGCCTATGTAGCTCTACGCAAGTTGGGCTACCGTGTTGGCGCGGTGGTGATAAATGCCCATCACTTTCTGCCCCAGAGTCGAAAAAGGGCTTTTCTGGTCGCGGCCCTTCCACACATTCCACTAAATGGCCTCATACAGCACTCGCCGTCAGAGCCATTTCATCCAAGCAGTCTAATTCGTGCGTCTCTTGTCGTTGACGATCCAGATTGGATCTGGTGGTCGCTTCCGATTCCAGATCACGAAAGGGCAAGCTTCAGCGATCTTTGTGAAAGACAGGCTCCTTACGATCCGCCCTCTAGAACAAAAGAGCTCTGCGAGATGCTGTCGTTAGTCAACCGTAGAAAGCTAGATGTAGCAGTTCGGGCAGGAGCAGTCCTTGCGGGGACGGGCTATCGTAGGACACGGCCCAATGAGTGCGGCGGGAAATCTCAGCGGCTCGAAATACGCTTTGACGGGACAGCAGGATGCCTCAGAAGTCCCAACGGAGGAAGCAGTCGTCAAACCGTTCTAATCATCGAGAACGGAAATGTGCATTCCCGTTTGATGACTGTGCGTGAATGCGCGCGATTGATGGGAGCTCCCGATACATACCTTATTCCAGGAACCTACAATGACGGTTATCGGGCAATGGGGGATGCGGTAGCAGTTCCAGTCACAAAATGGCTCGCGAAGCACTTATTGGAGCCTCTCGCGAGAAGAGCCAAGAACACGCTGCTGCAGTCGGGACACCTCATGTATGAAACCTCGACTCCAAGCCTGGGGTACAGATTGCACACTGAAGGTTAAGCAATTGTCAGATCACTCCATCGGAGCTGCACCGACCGAACTTGATTTCGAAAAAGCGCTGATGTTTTTTCACGCCTATATGTACGGGCCCCTTCAAGGCAAGCTACGGCTGTATGGTGCCAGGCAGGTTCCCACTGGGAACGTAGCCCCTTCGTCCGACTGGGAGGTCTTCGCTTCGATGCTGGTTAAGGATGTTGGTCGAAAGCTCGGCGCGGGGATCGACCTGATTAACTATGAAGTAAAGTCGGCAAAGCGAGGTTCGAGTTACGAATATCAATATCACCGGAATAGCGGCAGGGAGAAGCTTGCGAAAGACATGATCGTGGGCCACCTGTTCTTCGAGTACTTCAATAACTTGAGAGAAGTGGAGCTTCGACACATGCACGGCTCGGAACTGCTCTCATTCTTCCAAGACTGGCTGATCAAGTATCCGGATCCTTACCGTCAGCGGTACAGGAAGAGCATCCCATATGGCTTTGTGAAGCAGCACGGGACGTTACTTATGTCCCTAAGAGATGGCGAGGTGACTTTTCCCTCACTTGACCGGGACCTGACGGCTGCTCGACCACTGGATTCCCAAGCTGATAGTGAGAGCGCGGATGACTGACACCCTCACGTCTGAACAACGAAGCGCCTGTATGCGCTCGGTACATAGCAAGAATACCGGGCCTGAAATGCATGTCAGAAGGCTCCTTCATTCGATGGGCTTTCGTTTCAGACTCCACGATGGCGTGCTTCCAGGCAAACCTGATCTGGTATTTAAGAGGCGCCGCAAAGTGATCTTTGTCCACGGCTGCTTCTGGCACAATCATGAGTGCGCAAGGGGCGCGCGGCTCCCAGCTACGAATGCAGAGTATTGGGGGGCCAAAAGGAACCGAACGGCAGAGAGGGACCGCTCCGTTCGGCGTACCCTGCGAAGAGATGGATGGCGCGTTTGCGTTTTGTGGGAGTGTCAGTTGAAGAACGATGCGAAAACGCGTGCCCGACTTTCCCGCTTCTTGACAGAAGTCTAGTAGCTTTACCGCAGACCGGATCAAAGCGCGTTCCAAGAGAGCACGTGCCCCGCAACAAGAAGGACCGCTCCGAGCTCAAGTACAACGACTTCCTCACCCTCCGCGGCATTCCCCTCGACGTCTACAACTACCGCCTCGGCAACCGTTCCGCCCTCGAGTGGGTCATCGACCAGTACCGCGTCACCACCGACCCCCGCTCCGGCATCACTAACGACCCCAACCGCGCAGACGACCCCCGGTACATCCTCCGCCTCATCGGCCAGGTCATCAACGTATCGCTGGAGACGAACAAGATCATCGCCAATCTGCCCACGCTTGGGCTTGGGGGCTGACTGAAGGTCTGGGCAGCTTGTGAGATCGGCGAATCGGTGTGCGGATGCAACTTCTGCGAGCCATCGGGTTTCTTCAGAACGAGGCTGGAACGCATTGGCCTCGGAGGAAAGCGATGAAAGCTGCGGCTTTGTCACTGCTGGCCGTCTCCTGTCTTCTTGTGGGCTGCTCGCATCCGCAGCCGGTGTACTACGGCCCGCCGCCGCCGCCGATCTCGACGAGTGCGGTGTATCAGCAGGGCTTCCATGATGGCTTTGAGGCCGCGCGGCATGATGTTGCGGAGGGCCGGCCGCCGATCTTCGACCACCATCCGCGCTTCCGGAACCCGCCCGTGCCGCCGCCCGCCTTTGGGGAGTACCGGCAGGCCTTCCGCGAGGGCTATGAGCGCTTCCTGCACCCCGGTCCGCCGCCACCGCCGCCGGCCTACTGAGTTCGTCTCGAACGACCTTGGGGAGTGCGGTCGCGAAGGGGTCCGCGGCCGCTTTCCCCAACGAAATCGAACGACCGTAGGACTCCATCCGAGCGCTCGTTAGATCTCGCGCAGGGCCTCCACCGGCTCCACGCGTGCCGCGCGCCAGGAGGGCAGCAAAGACGCCAGCGTGGCCACGGCGAGGATGCCCACCAGCACCGCGCCGTAGGTCTCGGCGTCCAGCGCGGAGACGCCGTACAGCATGCTGGAAATGGAGCGCGCGGCGACCACACTGAGCAGCAGCCCGGCGACACAGCCCAGGGCGGCCACCCGCAGACCCTGCCACAGGAAGCTGGCGACGATGCGTCCGCGCAGGGCGCCAAGCGCCAGCCGCAGGCCCACCTCACGCTGGCGCGTGCGGGCAAGGTAACTGAGCGTCCCGTACAGCCCCACGCAGGCCAGCAGCACCGCGGTGGCCGCAAAGCCCAGCAGCAGCAGGGTGCGCAGCCGGTTCTCCGAGAAGGCGTCGTCCAGGTGCTGCTGCAGGGGCATCACGCCATAGACGGAGCGGCCTGGCTCGACGGCGTGCAGGCGGCGGCGCAGCGTCTCCACCATGGCCATCGGATCACCCTTGGTACGCACCAGGAAGTGCGGCGAGGCACTGGGCGCGCTCAGGCAGAAGTACACGGTGGGCGCGGGAGCGGTGTTCAGCCCCTGCTCGCGGGCGTCGCCGACGATGCCTCGTATCTGCCCGACCAGCGGAAACGACGCGGTCTTCTGCGCCACCGTGTGCCCCAGCACAGGCGCGTCGCCGAAGTACTCGTTGACAAAGGTGCGGTTCACCAGCACGTCGTTGGTGGTGGCGCCTTCGCGGCACGCTTCGCCCTGCAACACCGGAATCTTCACCGTGCTGAAGTACCCGTTGGAGACCACGCGCACATCGGTCATCACCTTGCGGCCGGTGTTTTCTTTGCCGTCGATGAGGTATTCGTTGAGGTAGAGACCGGGCACCCCGGGCAGCATCGCCGCCGTCGCCGCGGCCTCCACCCCTGGCGTGGCCCGCAGCTGGTCCAGCCGCTGATCGATGCTTCGCGTCATCCTGTCCCTGTTGACGGTCTCACCCCAGGAGCCGCTGATCTCCAAGGTGAGCACATGGTCAGGATCAAAGCCGGGTGAGACGCGGCCCAGCTCCTGCAGGCTGCGCAGCAGCAGGCCCGCCCCGGTCAGCAGCGTGACGGCCAGCATGACCTGCACGCCCACCAGCATCCATTGCAGCGGACTGCGGGCGGGGGACTGGGTGCGGCTGGCCTGGGCCAGCGAACCGGCCAGCTCACGGCGGGTGCCGCGCAGCGCGGGCAGCAGACCGCAGAGCAGCGTGGTGCCCCCGGCGACCAGCAGCGAATACAACGCCACTCGCCAGTTGAGCGTGATCTCCTCAGCGCGCGGCAGCGTGGCGGACAGCAGATGAAACGCGCGTGCGGCAAGGCCGGCGACCAGGAGACCCAGCGCGGAGCCGAGCAGAGCCAGGGCAAAGACCTCGGTCAGCAGCTGCGTGACCACCGCGCGCCGCGACGCGCCCAGGGCGAAGCGCACGGCGATCTCATGCTCGCGGTCCGCCGTACGCGCCAGCAGGAGCGCGGCGATGTTGGAGCACGCGATCAGCAGCAGCAGCGACACCGAGCCGTACAGCAGCCACAGCGAGCCGCCCACCTGACCGATCACGGTGGCTTTCAAGGGCACCGCCTCCACCGTGAGGTCCGCGTCGGACTTGGGGAACTGCCTGCCCAGCTGGCTCTGCACGGAGGCGAGGTCAGCCTGCCCCTGCGCGCGCGCGATCCCGGGTTTCAGGCGGCCGATGACGTTGAACCAGGTGGAGGTGCGACTCTGAGCATACGGGGCATCGGGAGGGCTGATGGCCCAAAGATCCACGTTGCGGTTGGGGAAGCGGAACGCAGCGGGCAGGACGCCGACGATGGTGTAGGCGTACCCACCCGCGGAGTGCAGCTGCTTGCCAAGCACCGCGGGGTTGCCGTTGAAGCGGCGCTGCCAGAAGCCGTAGCTGATGAGCGCGGCATTGGGGCCGCCGAAGTGCTCCTCCTCGGGAACGAAGTC
The DNA here is from genome assembly GCA_964248055.1 of uncultured Acidobacteriaceae bacterium. Classification (GTDB taxonomy): domain Bacteria; phylum Acidobacteriota; class Terriglobia; order Terriglobales; family Acidobacteriaceae; genus Granulicella. The sequence goes on from CAXTWN010000102.1 coordinate 5,524, forward strand.
GCGGCCAAGCAGGGGCGCGACGCCGAAGACGCTTAGAAAACGAGGCGCCACGAGCGCCATGGTCAGCTTCTCGGGCAAAGGCCCCGAGGTCTCCGACAGGTCATCCATGTAGGAGCCGCTGATGCCGCTAAAGGTGGAGTTCAGGCGGTTCCAGTCCTCCAGCCGTGCCGGAGCGACGAAGCGATTGCCATCGGCGTTGTGAATGTCCTTCTGGGAGAGCGCCAGCAGCTGGTCGCCTTGCGGGTAGGGCAACGGCCGCAGCACGACCGCGTCGATGGCGGAGAAGACGGCACTGTTTGCCCCAATACCCAGGGCCAGCGTGAGGATCACCGCCGCCGAAAACGACGGCGCGCGCTGCAGAAAGCGCAGGGCCGCTTTGCCATTGAACAGGAGACCTTCGAGCAGCGCGGAGGTGTGTACCTCGCGCAGGCTTTGCTTGGTCTGTTCCCGGCCGCCGAGCGCGAGCAGGGCCTGGCGTCTGGCTTCGGCGGCGGGCATGCCCTTGGCCACGTTTTCGCTGGTGAGCGCGTCCACATGGAAGCCGATCTCACGGTCGAACTCCGCCTCGGCGTCTTCCGTACCGCCCGCCGTCCTGCGCCACAGCTTCCATCCTGCCGCCATCTCCGCCTCCGCTCCCGTTCAGCTCGCGTTCAGCACCAGCGCCACCGCGCCTGCAAGCCGGTTCCAGTTGGTCTCTTCTGCCACCAGCTGCTTTCGTCCAACAGCGGAGAGCTTGTAAAACTTCGCCTGCCGTCCGTTGTCCGATTCGCCCCATTCGGCTTTGAGCCAGCCGCGTCTTTCGAGGCGATGCAGGGCCGGGTAGAGCGATCCCTGCTGCACCTGGAGGACCTCTTTGGAGATCTGGTGCAGACGCAGCGAGATGCCGTAGCCATGCACAGGCCCAAGCGCCACCACCTTGAGGATGAGCATGTCCAACGTGCCTTGCAGCAGGTCTGTCTTTTCGTTGTTCGCCAAGCGGTCTCCTAGACAACCTACACATTGAACTGCGATAGGTAGAATGTCAAGGAGAAGGGTCAGATCCGGCCTCAGCGTTGCTGAGAGCCATGCCGGCGGCTCGGGGCAAAGCAAAATGCAGGTCCTTCCACTTCGCTTCGCTCCGGTCAGGAAGACAAGTCTCTCGTTCGGCGCATCCGGAAGACAAATGTTGGAGGCCAAAGCAAAAGCAGGTCCTTCCACTTCGCTTCGCTCCGGTCAGGACGACAAGTGTTTCGCTTCGCTCCGGTCAGGAGGACAAGCGACTCGTTTGCTCGTGCTGGGAAGGCAGATCTTCGGGCTCAGCCACGATGGCGAAGTCGTCAGGCCCGAGTTTGCCATGGAGCCGTTTGCCCCATTCGCCGGAACGGGTGACCGGCCACACGGTCCAGGCATCGGGGACGGTGCCGGAGAGCAACTCGCAGATGAAGACGATCTCGGGCGCTTCGGTGGGCAGGGCGGCGATCTCAGCGGGCGTCATGTCGCGGCGGTAGATCTCGTTGCCGTGTTCATCGTGTACCCCGAGGTACAGCAGACGCAGCGATTCGGCGATCTCTGCCCCGAGCTCTTCGCGGCGCACGGCGAAGCGCACCATCCAGCTGTGAACCTCGTCGGCCCAGCCCGGTTCGGCGGGAGGGTTGGGCGGCTCTTCGGCACGCACGGTGTAGTCCTGCACACGGCGCGCGCGGAGAGAGAGGCCGGCATAGGCCTCGTAGTCGGCGAGCGTGCGGCGCGCGCCCAGGTTGAAGGCGTCCAGCGGCTCGCCCGCGAGGAGGCGGCTCACCCGCGCCTTGGCCTCGAGGTCGTGACGGTTCCAGACCGAGACGGCTTGTTTCTCTTCGGTGTGATCTTCCCAGTGCTTGATGCCGCCGTCGCGCACGTAGTCGTGCCAGACGACCGTGTGTTGCGGGTGGAAGAGGTCGTAGCCGCTGGTGTAGGCGCGCACCGTCATGGCGATCTCTTCGCCGAGGAAGTAGAGCCCGGGATCGTAGGGCACCTCCTGAACGAAGGTGCCCGGCGCGAAAAGAAAGCCCGCGGACAGGAAGCGCGCGCGCCGTGGACGCACCATCTCCTCCCAGCGCGGGATGCCCAGCGGCTTCATGTGCGGGATGCCTTCCGGCGTAAAGCCCTGGAAGGCCATCTGCAGGGGCTGCTCCTCAAGCACCTCCTCCGGGCCGGGCACGAAGGGCGTGGCATAGGTGCTCAGCACCACGCGCGGCGGGTCCTGCGTGGGGTCAAGGGCGTGCGCCGTGGCGATCAGGAGCTCATCCCAGCCGGGCCGCAGGCGGCAGTGGGAGTCCATCTGCAGAAACCAGGACTCGCCCTGCCAGAGCCGCATGACCTCGGCGCGGGCCCAGCACGCGCCCCGGCTGTTCTGCCATGGGACATCGAGGATGCGGAGGCGCGGGTCCGTCCAAAGGTGCGGTGGCAGATCTTCGTCGCCGTGCTGCCAGCAGATGCCCAGGCGCAGGCGAGCGGGGAAGCTCGCCTTGCGCAGGCAATCCTCGACCGTGGGAACGAGCTGTGGGTCGCGGTAGGCCGCGAGGGAGACAAAGATCAGATCCTGTTCGTGCATCGCTGTTCCTCGTCGCCCCGCGGCTATCTCCGTCCTACCGTACAAGTACGCGCGACGGAACGGGAGGAGATGGTCGCAGAACCGTTTGTTCCCCAAACGCTGCCTTGGTCAAAACAGGATCGGACGGCCACGCAGACAGAGCCGCCGCGGCGCTTTGCACAAGGTTGGAGGCACTGTGCTACCCTAGTGAGGTACTCGTCTGAGTACAGGGCGCCGCGAGCAGGGACGGATCTTTTGCAACAGATTCGAAACTGGCCAGAGACCGCGAGCGCCGCCTACCGCCCACCGGGCGAGCCGCAGCAACAAAGCGGCCCCGCACGTTGGTTGCTCTGGCTTGGAGGCGATCCAAACGGGATCAGCCTCGCCGTGCAGCAGCAGTGCCTTGTTTCCTACCGAATGGAACCTCCCATCGCAGTGCTGAACCCAGGACCCCGCGACGCCCTCACGGTGACTGCACACCGTCCCGCGTCTGAGCGCCGGTCCACCCCACTCGCGTTAGAACAAAAGGAATCTCTTGTCGAAGACAGCTACTGAAGCCAAGCCCGCCTACAAACAAAAGAAGGCGAACCACCCCTCCAAACACTCCGCGCACGCCGGCGCTCCCAAGCCGAGCACACCGGACACCTCCAAGCTCACGTTGGACTCGATCCTGAACCCGGAGCCCCTGACGCCGGCGCGGACGATCACGCAGGATGAGGCCGGTGCCCTCCATTTCAACGATTTCCGTATCTCCGATTCCCTGAAGGCGCGCCTTGCCGCCGCAGGGTTTGTGACCCCAACGCCCGTGCAGGCCGGCGCCATCCCGCCCGCGCTGGAAGGCGACGACATCCTTGCGACCGCGTCCACTGGGACCGGCAAGACCCTGAGCTTCCTGATCCCGATGATCGAGCGACTGGAGGACATCTCCGCGCCCTCGTCCAAGGGCAAGAAGAACCCGATCCTGGCGCTGATCCTGCTGCCCACCCGGGAGCTTGCGATGCAGGTGCTGGAGCACTATCACAAGATCTGCCCGCAGCTGAAGAACGATGCCGTGCTGGTGTGCGGCGGTCTGAGCGAGAGCCCGCAGATTGAGTCGCTGGGCCGTGGGCCGCGCCTTGTCGTCGCGACCCCTGGCCGTCTGGAAGACTACCTCGATCGCCGGCTGGTGAAGCTGAACGAGGTCGACATGCTGGTGCTCGACGAAGTGGACCGCATGCTGGATATGGGCTTTCTGCCGGCCATTCGCCGCATCGTGGGTCTGCTGCCCAAGGACCGGCAGACGATGTGCTACTCGGCCACGCTGGACGCGAACATTCGCAACATCGTGCGCGATTACGTGCATGAGCCGGTGCGCATCGAGATCGGCACGACCTCCAAGCCCTCCGATCGCGTGACGCTGCGCGTGGTGACGGTCATGCAGGATCAGAAGCTTGCCCAGCTCGACCGCATGTTGAACGAGCAGGAGGGCAGCTATCTTGTCTTCTCGCGCACCAAGCACGGCGCCGACCGCATCGGGAAGAAGCTGGAAAAGCTTGGCCACAAGACCGAGATCATCCACGGCGACCGCTCGCAGTCGCAGCGCACCACGGCCTTGAAGCGGTTTGCCGACGGCAAGGCGCGCATCCTGGTGGCCACCGACGTAGCGGCGCGCGGGATCGACGTCTCGCACATCGCACATGTGGTGAACTACGATCTGCCCAACGCCACGGACGACTTCGTGCACCGCATCGGACGCACCGGCCGCGCCGGCGCCAAGGGTGTCGCAACGACCTTTGTGACCCCGCTGGAGAAGCGCGATGCCAAAAAGCTCGAAAGCGAACTGAAGATCCAGTTCGAGTGGCTGGTTGCGGACAAGGACCTCGCCAAGGAAGAGCGCAACACGCCAATTGACATGAGCAAGCAGCCCGATGACATCGGAGCTCTGCTCGCGCTCGAAACGCGCTCCTGGAGGACGGAGTCTGCCGAAAGCGGACCGCACGCACACCAGCACGCGCCGCATCCGCCGCGGGGCAGCTCGGAGGCGAGCCACGGCCGCTCCCACGCCGGGCAACGCAGCTCCGGGGGACGTTCGGGAAGCTCCTCTTCGACCGGTGGCCGGAGTGCGGGACGGCGCCGCAGCCGCGGCTAACCTGAGACCCGGCCCCCAACGCAGACGACAGCGTTGGGGGCTGCGTGTCTTCATTGCCGGGCTTCTGTTGTGGCTCGCCGCGACAGGTCACGCACAGACCTTGCTGAGCCCGCAGCCGGCGCTGTACGCGCGCGTGGTCAGGGTGTCCCATAGCCCCGATGCCGGCGCAAACGGTCAGCTCATCGCCAGCGTGACCAGCTTCGACAGCGGCAACCACGTCCAGCTGTACCGAAGCCTTGACGAGGGAGCGAGCTTCTCGCCGCTTGCGAGTCTCCGGGATCCGGAGTTTGCGGGTGGGCTCTGTTGCGGCACCTTGTTTGAGCTGCCCAGGCCGGTGGGCGATCTCGCGGCCGGAACGCTGCTCTGGGCCGGCTCGGTCGGGCAAAACAACAAAGACCGCCGCATGCAGCTGAAGGTCTATAGCAGCGTCGACGGGGGCAGACACTGGAGCTTCCGGTCGAAGATCGTCTCTCCGAACACCGGGGGCTTATGGGAGCCGGAGTTTACGCTGGCAGGGAAAGGCGCGCTGGTGCTGTTCTTCTCCGACGAAAGCCATCCCGCCCAGAGCCAGATCATCAATCGCGCCAGAAGCGATGACGGAGTGCATTGGGCAGACTTTACGGACACCGTGGCGAGCAAGGTCCACGCAGACCGGCCGGGGATGCCCGTGGTGCGCCGGCTGGCAAACGGCACCTACTTCATGACCTTTGAGCGGTGCGGACCTGCTGCCTGCGCCGTCTCCTACAAGACCTCGCCCGACGGCTGGGATTGGGGAGAGCCCTCCGCCCCGGGTACCGTCATTCGCACCCCCCAGGGTCGGTTCTTTGCACACGCGCCGACCAGCGCCGTGCTGAGGGACGGCGCGATCTTGCTTGTGGGGCAGATGGAACTGGAAGCCGATGGCAGCGTGGCTGCACAAAATGGCCGAACGCTGTTCCTGAACCTCACCGGGGATCCTGCGTCGAGATGGATGGCTGCTCCCGCCCCGGTGCCTGTCCCTGGCGCGTTCGACAACTACTGCCCAAACTACTCGTCGCCGCTGCTGCCGTCTCCTGACGGGGGTACGGTCCTGGAGTTCGCGAGCCGGTACGAGGGGCAACGTTGCCTGATGTACTTCGGCACGGGCAAGCTCGGACTGACGCAGCCGACCTCGGAAGTGGAGCCCGCACCGTCTTCGGCGCTCCCTCGTTGATTGGAGCAAACAGGGGCTTGGCGCCCGTGGCGAAGCGGACAACGAGATCGCGACGGTTCTTCTCCTAACCGTCTGTACAGCCTCGGGGTGCACGTCACCGCGTGCTGTAAAGACAAGCCATACGGGAGCAGCAACCATGAAGATGCAGAGTGTGGAAGACCTGATGTTTACGGGCTTGACCTATGCCCTCGACTTTGAAGAACGGATCACGGAAGAGGCGGGCAAGATGGCGAAGGCAGCCTCCGACCCCGAGGTCCAAGAGGTGTTTGAGAAGAGCGTGACGCAGGGCAGGAAGTATGCCGAGCGGCTTCAGGCGACGTTTCCGAAGCTGGGCCGGCAGCAGGACACCAGCAAAAATCACATCGCCGTGGCCATGATCGATGAGGTGGAGAACATGATCGACCACACCGATGCCGGCCCGGTACGCGACGCCGCGTTGATCGTGGCTTTCAACCAGCAGCAGGCCTACCGGGTCTCCTCGTATGGCTCGCTCAGCAGCTATGCGAAGCTCCTGGGCAAGCAGGACGCCGTAGCGGAGCTGGCGCAGAGCATGGAAGAGAGCAAAGCAGGCGATAAGAAGCTCACCGAGATCGGGGAGCAGAAGGTGAACCCGCAGGCTCGCGACGCGCAGGCGGCTGTAGCGTAAGAGGTTGGCATCCGCCTGTGCACGTACCACTTGCGTTGCATAGACCGGGCCCGGGAACATCCTGAGACTTGCTCTACCCAACCGCCGGATCTTGTACTTCCTCCGATTCGGTCTCTCCTATCCGCAACACCCTCCCTCCCCCTAGAGCGGCTTCCAGAGCATCGGAAGCCCTCACCTCTTTGCGGCCGCGGCTTTGTCCCCAGGACGCGGCGGCGGCTACGTCGTCCGCACCCGTCAATGTCACCTCTGAGGCCCTCACTCCCTCCTTCAGGGTTGGGGGTGTGATTGCCTTTCTCGAAAAACCCACTAAGCTTTTTTCATCTCATGCCGATGTAGTAGGTAATGGAAGCCGGGGGCAGCGACCAGCGAATGCAAGATGTTTCGTTTTGGAAACGCCAAGATTCGAGATCGAGGCTGGCGAAGCCCTTGCTCGCGCTTGTTCTTACCGCAGAGCTGGGGCATCTGCTGGCGCTCTTGTTCCTGCCGCACCAGGTCCTCATCTCCAACGTCTTTCAGCTGCTCCTGCCGCTGCTGACCAGCGCAGTCTGTGTGTCGCAACGGCCCTTTGCCCCCGATGCCATCGCACGCCGGTGTTGGTCCGCTTTGGCTGCAGCCTTCGGCATTTGGACGCTGGCGCAGGGCCTGTTTCTTCATTACCTGTACCACCCTGCGTTCACCATCGGGGCAGTTCGCGTGGACGATGCGCTCTGGATGCTGTTCGCGCTTCCCCTGCTCCTGGCGATCAACTCGACCTACGACGTTCTGGACGGGGCTGCGTGGCTGGACCGAGCACAGGGTGTGGTCTTCTTCGGCGTGCTGTACCTGCTCGTCTTTCTGCCCTCCTCACGACTCGCCGTGACCGACGCCTTTCGCATTCAGAACCTGGCCCTGATTCTTTGCTGCCTGCTGCGGCTGCCCACCTGCACGCTGGACCACGAGCGATGGTTCTTCGTGCGGCTCACCATCTTCCTGGTGATGTATAGCGCGCTTGAGACTGTAGGCGAGACCATGTACGCCCATGGCTGGCGGCTCGGCAGCCCTGTAGACCTGGTCTGGACGTTTCCGGACGCCTGCTTTGTCGTCTTCATCCTGCGCGATGCGCTTCGGACCAAGGAACAGGAGCAGCGCCCGAGCCGTTTGGTGCGTGCGGTGCGGAGCATGCAGGGGCTGAGT
>CAXTWN010000103.1:0-13148 GCA_964248055.1 uncultured Acidobacteriaceae bacterium
TGCCGGTCCCAAGTCGATCTCACGCGCAGACGTGCTACAGCGCCGCCCCCCTCTTCAAAGGTGACCTCTCGACCTCCTGAAAAAGTTGTCCTCTCGACCGGAGCGAAGCGAATTGGAGAGACCCGCGTTTTGCCCGGACCATCTCGCGCCTCCCAGCGCAGCCCCCCGCCTCAGCGTGCCCCAACAAACCGCATCCAACCACCGGGACCATTTACCAGCAAGGAGATGTAATGCCAACCACCGCCATCTTTAAGACCTCCGAAGGCACCTTCAAAGCGAAGCTTTTCGATCAGGAGGCACCTAAAACCGTTGCCAACTTCATCGGGCTCGCCGAGGGCACCAAGGAGTGGAACTCGCGCTCCAAGAAGGGCGCCAAGCTCTACGACGGAACCGTCTTTCACCGGGTCATCCCCAACTTCATGATCCAGGGCGGCGACCCGGAGGGCACCGGCATGGGCGGCCCCGGCTACAAGTTCGCCGACGAGACCAAGGGCAGCCCCCATCACTTCAAGCAGCCCGGCAAACTCGCCATGGCCAACGCCGGCCCCAACACCAACGGCAGCCAGTTCTTCGTCACCGTCACCGACACCAGCTGGCTCACCGGCAAGCACACCATCTTCGGCGAGATCACCGAGGGCTACGACATCGTAGAGAAAATCAGCAAAGTCCCTACCGCCGCCGGCGACAAGCCCCGCACCCCGGTCGTCCTCGAAAGCGTCACCATCGAACGCAGCTAAACGCAGCCCGAAGCGCAGCTAAAGCAGTTGTAGCGCAGCTAAAGCAGTTGTAGCGCAGCTAAAGCAGTTGTAGCGCAGCTTCGGTGCTTGTCTCTCAGCTGAATGCAACGATCAGAAGAGTTGTCATCCTGCTTTCTGCCTCGTTGACACTCAACCAACGCCATAAGCTTGAACAAGCCCGGCGCAAGCCGGGCTTTCTTTCCGAAAACCTCACGCTAACCTCACGCCTGGGACGCAACGCACAACCCGCAGCGACCAAAGACATCATGCTTGTTCGACAGACGTTACGCCTTGCGTCTGCATACGCCCTGCGTTTACCCCACGGCCGGCACCGCCGTGCGCCGCCGCCCTTTGAACCATTCCGTCACCGGCCGCTCCACCCAGCGATACGCGATCCATCCAGCCGCCGCCGAAAGCACCACGGCCGCGACTAACGACACAGCGACCTCGCCCGGCCAGCTTCCACCGACTCGGCTCAGCAGCTTGCCCAGGGCCGGCAGCACGAAGGTGTGCAGAAGATAGATCGAGTACGACGCATCCCCTAGGGCCAGCATCCAGCGCGGACTGCGCGCACCCCAACGCGCCTCCAGGATCACCGCCCCGGTCACCACCGCCAAGGCGGGCAATCCCCACTCGATGCCTCGAAGCGGAGACACGATCGGCGTAGGCCAAACCAGCAGCGGCACGAAACCCGCAATCGCCAGCCCCAGTCCGGCAGGCCAGGGCACCCGGCGTAACCGGGGCAGCGCCGCGCCCAGCACCATCCCAAAGAGAAACTCCAGCAGCAGCGTGTTCCCGTAGAACCAAAGCCAGTTCGGCCCCACGAACGGTGCCGCCAGTCGCCACGTTCCCAGCACGCTCAGGGGCAGCGCCATACCCCACAGGGGCTTCCATCGCGCCGCCAGCGCCACCGCGAACAGCAGGTAGAACGCCATCTCGTAGTTCAGCGTCCAACCCACCACCACCACCGGCTCCATCGCGTGCTCCGGGTTGAAGCTGGGAAAGAACAGGTACGAACACACCACGTGCCGCACGCTGCCGAGGGCATTCAATCCCAGCGACGGCAGCAGCAGCAGCACCAGCACCTTGGCCGTGGTCACCAGCCAGTACATCGGCACCACCCGCTCCACGCGCCGCGCCAGAAACGTACGCGCGGGATGCGCGACCGCGCCGCCGAGCAGAGGCGCCGAGGAGATCGTCATCACAAAGCCGCTGATCACAAAAAAGAGATCCACGCCAGCGGCGCCGTTTCGCCAGTTTCCGACTGGCAGGTGATCGCGTTCCCACAGCATGATTGTGGCGTGGTGTGCCACCACCATTAGCGCTGCCACGGCGCGCAGGATCTGGATCAGCCGAAAGGTCGGCCGGCTCGCGGTTGGGCCCTCTTGCCCATGCTGCCCACCGCTGCCCAGAGCCATGGCAGCTAGTCTATCGCCCCGGGCTCGCAGAGGTCGCTGGCCCTTTCCGGTCAGTCCCTCAATGTGCGAGGCCCAACACCTCCGCCGCCCGGGCACGCGCCGATCCTACCGCCGCTGCGTCCGAAGCCAACGGCACACCAAAGGTCGGAATCAATGCTCGCATCTTCTCGGCAAACCCTGAGATATCTTTCGCAAAGCACGCCTGAAGCAAGCCGCTCATCACCGCCACTGCTACCGACGCTCCGGGCGAGGCTCCCAGCAGCGCCGCCAGGCTCCCATCCGCCGATCGGATCACCTCCGTGCCGAACTCCAGGCGTCCACCCCGCCTGGGGTCGCGCTTGATGATCTGCACGCGCTGCCCCGCGACCTCCAGGCGCCAGTCCGCCTCGCGCGCCTCGGGCACAAACTCCCGGAGCGCCTCTACCCGCGCCCGCTGCGACTGGGTCACCTGCCCCACCAGGTACCAGGTCAACCCCAGATTGTCCAGCCCTGCTCGCACCATCGGGTACAGGTTCCCGGGCTTCACCGAGCCTGGCAGATCCAGCAAGGATCCGCGTTTCAAAAACTTGGTCGAGAACCCGGCAAACGGCCCAAACAACAACTCCCGCTGCCCGCCGATCACCCGTGTGTCCAGATGCGGCACCGACATGGGCGGCGCACCCACGGCGGCCTTGCCGTACACCTTGGCGCTGTGCCGCGCGATCAGCTCCCGGTTGGTACAGCGCAGCCATTGCCCGCTTACGGGAAATCGCCGTACCCCTTACCCTCGACCACCCCGGAGGCCTGCAGCAGCGGCAAAGCCCCTCCGCCCGCGCCCAGAAACACAAAACGCGCCACCACCTGCTGCCGCTCTCTGACGCCGTTGGCCCGGCTCGCCAGCGACACACACCATCGCCCATCGCTCTGCCCGGGTGCCGGTGCGCAACGTAAAATCTGGCTGCGCCTGCAACGCCTGCACCAGCTTGCGGGTCAACGTGCCGAAATCTACGTCCGTGCCGAACTCCGCTCGCGTCATCGCTACGGGCTCCGAGCCACGGCGGCCCTGCATCATCAGAGGCGTCCATTCGGCAATCTCGGCTCGGTCTTCTGAGTAGCGCATCCCGCAAAACAGCGGCTGTCCGCGCAAGGCCTCAAAGCGCTTGCGCAGGAAGGCTACATCCACGGCACCCGCTACAAAGCTCATGTGCGGCACCGGGTTCAGAAACTCGCGCGGCTCCGCGATGCGGCCCCGTTCCACCAACGTGCTCCAGAACCCTAGCGATTGCTGGAACTGCTCATTGATCTGGACAGCCTTCTCGATGGCCACCGAGCCATCTGCCTGCTGCGGTGTGTAGTTCAGCTCGCAAAGCGCCGCATGCCCGGTGCCCGCGTTGTTCCACGCCTCCGAGCTCTCCGCCGCCAGCTCGTCAAGCGCCTCCACCATGAGCACGCTGCGCTCCGGGGCAAGCTCCTTCAGCAACACGCCCAGCGTGGCGCTCATGATGCCGCCACCCACCCGCAGCACGTCGACTTCTCTCCGTTTCTATACAATGTTAACTTCTAACAAGAAATCTACACCGCGCCACAAGCGAACGCCCCGGCCATCGCCGGGGCGCATCACCAGATGCTTCGTGTTGCGGCTAGAACTGGCTCCAAAGGAGCTGGTTATACACATCATGGTGGAATTGAATCTCCGGCACCTTGATGATCGTCCCCAGCAACCGCGCACAACGATCCGCTGACGCCTGCTTCAGATCGGCGTACCTGGCCTTCATGTCGCCGCCCAGCAACTCGGTTGTCCACTCGGCTTTGCGGAAGTCTTCCAACGCCGTGTAGATGTTGTCCGGCAGATACCGCTCTGCTTGGCGCAAGTTCGCGATGTCAGCCTTCTTGCCCACCAGCCCCGTTTTAAAGATCGAGTACAGCACCAGGTAGGGGTTGGCATCGGGACCCACCGAACGCACCTCCACACGCGCCGACTTCTCATTGCCGATCGGGATGCGCACCATTGACCCGCGGTCGGTCGCCGAAGCCTTGATCTGATTTGGGGCTTCAAAGTGCGGATCCAGGCGCCGGTAGGCGTTCACGCTGGCGTTCAGCAGCAGGCAGAGATCATTACCGGCCGTCAGGATCTTGTCCACGAACTCCCATCCGAACGGCGAGATCTTCTCCTCACCCTGCGGATCCCACATCAGGTTCTTGCCGTCCTTCGTGACCGACACGTTGGTGTGCATGCCGGAGCCGTTTACGCCCGTCACCGGCTTGGGCAGAAAGCTCGCCGTCATGCCCATCTGCGTGGCCACCTGGCGGCAGATCAGCTTATAGAGCTGAATCTGATCGGCCGCCGCGACCGCGTCTCCGTAGGTGTAGTTGATCTCGAACTGCGAAGGCGCGACCTCGGGGTGATCCTTCTCGTTCTCAAAGCCCATGGCGCGCTGCACCTCGGCGCTTACATCGATGAAGTCGCGCAGCGGATCGCCCGGCAGCGAATGGTAGTAACCGCCCTGATTGCTGTACTCGAACTTGCCGGTGTTGACGAAGTTGCGCTCCGCATCGATGCCCTCGAAGAGAAATCCTTCGATCTCGTTCGCCGCGTTCAGCGTGTAGCCGTTGTTCTTGAACTGGTCGCCCGCAAAGCTCTTCAACAGGCCGCGCACGTCGCCGGAGTAGGGCGTGCCGTTCTTGTCGATCACCTCGCCGAAGACGATGCATTTGCCCGCGCCGAAGACATCCGCCGGCGTCCAATAGAAGGCGCTCCAATCCAGCCCCAGCCGCAGATCGCTCTCCCGCTGTGCGGTGAAGCCGCGAATAGACGACCCATCAAAGGTCAGGTTGTCGAAGCTCTTCACCAGGAACTTCTTGTCGTAGTCCAGCATGTGCAGACGGCCTTCCAGGTCCGAGAAGAGCACCGTCACGGCCTTCACGCCCGTGGTGTCGGTCAGGTACTTCAGCCGCTGTTCCTGGAGCTTGCCGGGATCCACCCGCTGCTTGCGCTGCTCTTTCGCTTCGAGGTTCTTGTCCTCGAGCTCTTCGTAGGACAACTCCAGAAAATCGCGGTACTCGCTCGACATGGGGCTCCTTTTTTCCACAAGAGTGTGCGCAACGGCGCCCGGCAGTGATCCAAATGCACTCCGACGCTAAGATGGCCTATGTAAAAATTAGCAGAAGAAGAGCGTCAAGCCCGGAGCGGAGGGCAACTCTTTCGACCGTCTCGCAACCGACTGCTCCGATGCGCAGCTTCCGTCAGCGGTGCAGAGTGGCGAATGTGAAATCTGCGCCTCCTCGGGGCCGGTTGCTTCCGCCTGCGTGTGATAATTCCAGGTGGGGCGGACGTCCTGTTCGCCACGCGCCGAGCGGCCAGCCAAGGCAAGCGGAAACACACCCTGAGGAGTTCAGAATTGGGCAAAAAAATGGTCCCCACGCGCTTGTTTTTTACCAAGGGCGTCGGCAAGCACAAGGAGCGGCTCACCTCCTTTGAAATGGCGCTGCGCGACGCCGGCATCGCAGCACAGAATCTGGTTCGCGTCTCCTCCATCTTTCCGCCCAACTGCAAGATGATTCCCCGCAAAGAAGGCGCAAAGTTCCTGAACCCCGGCGAGGTCGTCTTCGCCGTCGTCGCCGAAAACTCCACCCGTGAGCCTCATCGCCTAGTGGTCAGCTCCATCGGCGTTGCCATCCCCACCGACAAGAACACCTACGGCTACCTCTCCGAGCACCACAGCTTCGGCGAAACCGAAGACCAGGCCGGCGACTACGCCGAAGAACTCGCCGCCGAGATGCTCGCCACCACGCTCGACGTGGAGTTTGACCCCGACACCAGCTGGGATGAGAAGAAGGAGATCTACCGCATCTCCAACAAGATCGTCCGCACCGCCAACGTCACCCAGTCTGCGGTCGGCGATAAAAACGGCCGCTGGACCACCACCATCGCCGCTGCCATTCTCCTCTTCGACGACGAGTAGCCCGCGCGCATCCCACGAGTGAAGGCGCTGCTCGCTCCAGCGCCTTTGTTATCGGCGACGTCTGGTATTCTGGTCATCCACCGGTGACCAGATGAAGCGAGCGCGGAAGATAACGAATGTCGGGAAGAAAACTGCTCCTCCGCAACTTAGCAGGACCAAGGTCCGAGTCGCTTCCGTTGCCGAGGCCAAGGCAAATCTGTCTTCACTATTAAATGACGTGCAACAACGGCGAAGCGAAATCACCCTAGCGCGTCGAGGTGTACCGATCGCCCGCATCGTTCCTATGTCGGAACCTGAGGCCGTCATCGGGTTTGGCTGGATGCGTGGCGAGGTTCAGGAACTCGGGGACATCGTCTGCCCGACCGGAGAAGAATGGGATGTCGATGTCGAGGCCAAGTGATCTTCTTCTCGACACTCACATCTGGGTCCGCTATCTAAACGGCGATACGACCCTGCCTGCGACTATCGTGAATCTGGTCGAAACACGCCGCAGTTCAGGTCACGCCTTCGTCTCCGTTATCTCCATCTGGGAGATCGCTCTTCTGCACGAAAAAGGGCGTCTCTCGCTTCCCTCAACTGTGAGCGCTTGGGCAGAGCGGGCGTTGCAATTGCCCGGCATCCAGCTTCTGCCGTTCTCGCCAGCCATCGCGATCGAATCCGTTCGGCTGCCTAAGCCCATGCACAAAGACCCTGCTGACCGCATCCTGGTCGCCTCCGCGCGCGTCGAGGCACTCGAACTGGTCACCTTAGATAAGGCAGTCCTGTTCTTCGCACGAGAGACGAATCTGCCTCACTTTACCGCGTGAAAGGTGTTCATGCCCGCTAACCCAACTCGCGTTGCCCTCATCCAGATGTCGTGCGAGCCCTCCACGACCGCCAATCTCGCCACAGCCGTCGCCCGCGTGCGCGAGGCCGCCGAGAACGGCGCCAAGCTCATCTGCTTGCCGGAACTCTTCCGCGCCCAGTACTTCTGTCAGCGCGAAGACCACGCTCTCTTCGACATCGCCGAATCCATTCCTGGCCCCTCTACCGCCGCGCTCAGTGAGGTTGTTCGCGAGTTCTCGCTCGTCGTCGTCGCCAGCCTCTTCGAGCGGCGTGCCCCCGGCCTGTATCACAACACCGCTGCCATCCTGGACTTCGCCAGCCCGCTTCCGGACCACGTCGCCGCGCTTTATCGCAAGATGCACATCCCCGACGATCCCCTCTATTACGAGAAGTTCTACTTCACTCCCGGCGATCTTGGCTTCCAAGCTCAGCGCACCTCCGCCGGTCCCATCGGCACGCTGGTCTGCTGGGACCAGTGGTATCCCGAAGGCGCCCGCGTCACCGCACTGAAGGGAGCCGAAACCCTCTTCTTCCCCACCGCGATCGGCTGGCATCCCAGCGAGAAACGTGAGTTCGGCGAGCGGCAGTACGACGCCTGGCAGACCATTCAGCGCGCCCACGCCATCGCCAACGGCGTCTTTGTCTGCTCTGTGAATCGCGTCGGCCATGAGCATGGCGACGTAGAACACAATGGCGTGCTGCTCAAAGGTCCCGAAGGCGCCGGTCTTGAGTTCTGGGGCAGCAGCTTCATCGCCGATCCCTTCGGCCGCATTCTCGCCAAAGCCAGCCACCACCAAGAGGAGATCCTCTACGCCGACCTCGATCCCAAGGAGGTCGAGGTGACTCGCCAGCACTGGCCCTTCCTGCGCGATCGCCGCATCGACGCCTACGGCGGCATCACCAGCCGCTTCCTGGACTGAAAGGGCTTGCCCGCGTCCTGCAAGCTAGGCGCCGTGCTGATCCCTTCGCGCGTCCCGCTGCTGCAGGCCCGGGCCTGACATCTGCGCCGTCCTTCGCGATGTAGCATGGGCGTGTGCCGCCGCAAAGCTCCTCTCCCCGCACCTTTCGCATGCCCGCCGAGTGGGCGCCTCACGCGGCGACCTGGATCGCCTGGCCGCACAATCCAGAGGACTGGCCCAACAAGTTTCAGCCCATCCCCTGGGTGTACTGCGAGATCGTTCGTTGGCTCTCCCGGGCCGAGGACGTACACATTCTGGTCAACGATTTCGCCGCGGAAAAGCGAGCCACGCAGATGCTGCGCCGCCAGGGAGCCAACCTCGCCCGGCTCCACTTCCACCATTGGCGCACCGACCGCATCTGGTTGCGCGACTCCGGACCCATCTTCGTGAAAGCCCAGGACGACAGCGGGCAACTCGCGATCACCAACTGGCGCTTCAACGCCTGGGCAAAGTATGACAACTGGCACAACGACGACCTTATCCCGCAGCACGTCAGCGAGCTGTATGCCCTGCCCGCGCGCGAACCTCACGTGAAGCTCCCCGATGGCTCCGAACATCGCCTTGTGCTCGAAGGCGGCAGCATCGATACCAACGGCGCCGGCGTTCTCCTGACCACGGAAGAATGCCTGCTCAGCGATGTGCAACAGCGCAATCCCGGAGTCTCCCGCGAACAGCTTGAGCAGGCCTTTCGCGAATACCTCGGCATCGAGCAGGTGGTCTGGCTGAACCGCGGCTGCGCCGGCGACGACACGCACGGGCACGTCGACGACATCACCCGCTTCGTCGCCGAAGACACCATCCTCACCGCGGTCGAACCCAACACGGCCGATGAGAATCATCTGCCCCTGGCCGAGAATCTCGAACGCCTGCACCAGGCCCGCACGCTCGATGGCAAACCCTTCACCATCCATACGCTGCCGATGCCCGCACCCGTGCTCTTTGAACGCCAGCGACTGCCCGCCAGCTATGCCAACTTCTACCTCTGCAACGGCCATGTGCTCGTCCCTACCTTCAACGACCCCAACGACCGCATCGCACTGAACACCATCGCTGCCTGCTTTCCCGACCGCACCGTCACCGGCATTCACTGCACGGACTTCATCTGGGGCCTCGGCGCCCTTCATTGCATGACCCAACAGGAGCCCGCGTGAAGCTGAGCAGCCGGCGCCCGGAGACACTCTTCGTATGAGCCAACCCTGGCCCCCGCCACCCGACATCGACTCAATCCAGGAGCTCGTCGCCACCGCCGATGTGGAAGGCTTCCTCGCCGACGGCGCGCCCGCGGACGAGTATGAGACCGAAGCCGAACTGCTCTTCGAGCAGATTCGAAATCTTCCTACCGACGATCTGGTCGCTACGAACATTCTCCCCATCGCCGAGGACGTCTGGCGACGCAGCTTTGAGCTGAACGATGCTGCACTCGCCGAGCGTCGGCCCCGGCTCACGCAACTGGCCGCGCAGATAGAGCGCTTCTTCGGTCCCGAAGCCAAGCCGCAGGTCCGAGGCTCCTAGCGGTGCAGCTGGAGGACGAGACCCTCATGCGCCTCGCGCTCGCCGAAGCCCTCGCCGCCGAGACCGCCGGTGAGGTCCCTGTCGGCGCACTGGTTGTTTCCGCCACAGGAGAGATCCTCGCCCGCGGCAACAACCAGGTTCTCCGGTCGAGCGACCCGACAGCCCACGCCGAGGTCGTCGCTCTCCGTCGGGCCGGCCTCGCGCTCGGCAACTATCGCCTTCTTGGCTGCACGCTGGTCTGCACCCTGGAACCGTGCGCGATGTGCGCCGGCGCCCTCCTTCACGCCCGCATCGCGCGTCTGGTTTATGCCAGCCGTGACCCCAAAGCGGGCGCTTGCGGCTCCGTGCTCTCCGTTCTGAATCACCCCGCCCTGAACCATCGCGTCGCGGTGACCGAGGGCGTCTTAGCCGACGAATGCGGCGCCGTGCTCAGCAACTTCTTCCGTCGTCGCCGTGCCCAGCAGGCCGCCACCGGTCCCGAAACGGCGCTGGCCGCCCCGGACGCATCTGAGTAGAGGCAAGGGAGGCGTCATGGCGGGCAGGTTCGACGGCAAGGTAGCAGTGGTTACAGGATCTTCTTCGGGCATCGGCCAGGCCATCGCGGTGCGACTGGCCAGTGAGGGCGCCTCAATCGTCATCGACTATCACAGCCACCCGGAGGGCGCCGAGGACACGCAAAAGCAGATCGCCGCCAAAAACGGCGCGAAGTCCATCATCGTCCAGTCCGATGTCTCTACCGTCGCCGGCGGCCAGACCCTGATCGACGCCGCCTATGCCCAACTCGGCGGCTGCGACATCCTCGTCAACAACGCCGGCATCGAGAAAGGCGCGGACTTCTGGGACGTCACCGAGCAGGACTACGACGCCGTGCTCAATCTCAACCTCAAAGGCGCGTTCTTCATCACCCAGGCCTTCGTGCGCAGGCTCCGGGACGCCAAAAAGCCCGGCCGCGTGATCAACATCTCTTCGGTTCATGAGGACATGGTCTTCCCGCACTTCGCCACCTATTGCGCAGCCAAAGGCGGTATCCGCATGCTCATGCGTGACCTCGCCGTAGAACTTGGGCCGCTGGGCATCACCGTCAACGACATCGCCCCCGGTGCCATCATCACCCCCATCAACAAGAGCCTGCTGGACGACCCCGCCAAGCTCGACCCCCTGCTCCGTAACATCCCGCTGGGCCGGATGGGCACCTCCGAGGAGGTCGCCAGCCTGGTCGCCTTCCTCGCCTCCGACGAAGCCGCCTACGTTACCGGATCCACCTACGTCATCGACGGCGGTCTGATGCGAAACTACAAGGAGCAATAAGCAAACTGCACTGCGGCCCCTCTCCACTCCACAAGAACGAGGCACGTGAGCGAGAATATGCGCATGGAACTTCTGGTTTACACCGCCGACTGGTGCCGCGACTGCCGCGAAGCGAAGCGCTTCCTGAACAAACACGCCATCGCCTTCAAAGAGATCGACATCGAACGCACCCCCGGCGCCGCCGACGAGGTCATCGCCAATACCGGCAAACGCGCGATTCCGCAGTTCGTCCTGGATGGCAAATGGGTGCAACCCTACCGGCCCGGCCGCGGCTTTCTCTACGAAGAAATGAGCGTGCTCCTTGGGGTAGAGCAGCCATAACATCGCTGTCTCAGCGCCTATCGGAAGCTAGCAGTCACGAGAAGCTCGGGCCACAAGCAGTTGTCATCCTGAGCGAAGCGAAGGACCTGCTTTTGGTTCACATCGCCCTTAGCTAACGCGCTCGACGCAACAGAGAGCTCAGTTCGCGGAAGCAAGTCTCATCACAAGCTCCCAGCCCCGCTCCCTAAGAACGGCCTTCAAACTCCACATCCGCCTCTTCCGCCGGAGCACCAGCCTGTGCCGCGTTCTCCGCCACCGCTTGCACCTGCAGCGGCACGGCCTGCAGCACCGACGCCGGCACATTGATCTTTGTCTCTCCCGCGACCGGCTCCGCGCGCCGCCCAAAGGGCCAGCGGAGCCGCAGCACCCGTGAGCGTGCACTCTCGCGTTGCGCCTGCCGGCTGCGCCCTTTCAGCAGATCCTCCAGGGTCACAATGCCCAGCAGCTTCCCGTCGCTCGACACCACGGGAAAGGACGTCAGCTTTGTATTCGCCATCGTCACCGCGCACGTGCGCAGTGTCGTGAACGGGGACATCACCGCGGGCTCGGTCGTACCCGACAACATCAACGGTCTGTCTGACTCCGCCTCGCGTCCGGCGGCCACCATCTCCGCGCGCGTCAGCACGGCCGCCAGCCTGCCCTCGTCGTCGACCAGCGGAAACAACCGCTGCCAATGCGACCAAGCCTCCGCGCCGCGCTCCTCGGTGCGTCGCAACCATTGCGCCGCATCCCTGCAGGTGGCCCGGTCGTTTAGCGCATACACGCTGGTATGCATGGCCTGCGAGACCAGCATCGTCTCCAGCGGGTCGACCGAGAACTCCCGGCTCAGGTGCAATCCCTTGCGACTCAGATTTTCGGTCAACATCGAGCGCGGCTGCACCAGCACACTCACCGCGTACGCCGCGCCGCACGCCAGCAGCACCGGCAGCACAAGCCCGCCGTTATGGGTCAGCTCGATAGACAGCATGGCCGAGGTCAACGGACATCCGATCGCCGCCGTCAGCAACGACGTCATGCCCACCAGCGCCCAGGCGCCGGTCGACATCTGCGGCAGCAGGTGTCCAAAGGCTGCGCCCACCGCCGACCCGAGCATCAGCAGCGGCGCCAGGATGCCCCCCGCGGTATTGGAGCCAAGCGAAAACACCCAGATCAGGCTCTTGATCACCAGCACGCCCACCAGCAGCTTCCACGCGGCGTCGCCCGAGATCATCTGCTGGATCACGCTGTAGCCCACACCCAGCGCCCGAGGAAAGATCAGCCCGCCCACGCCGATGCCCAGACCGCCGATGGCCGGCCACCACATCCAGTGGATTGGCAGCCTTTCAAATGCTGTCTCCCAGAAATGCACGGCGCGGCCCAGCCCGGCGGCGACAAACGCGGCCACAATGCCCACCGCCAGCGCGCCCAGCATCGCCGAATGCAACACCGGCGCGCCAGTTGGCACCATCTGCAGCAGCGGCCTCGGTCCCAGCAGCAGTCGCCGCACCACACCGGCCGTCACGCAGGCCATGGTCACCGGCACCAGCGAGCGTGGCTTCCATTCAAAGAGCAAAATCTCCACCGCCAGCAGCACCGCCGACATCGGACAGTTGAATGTAGCCGCCATACCTGCGGAGGCCCCGGCCACCATCAGCACGGTGCGCTCCGAATCCGTCATGCTCAGCAGCTGGCCGAGCACCGACCCGATCGCGCCTCCGGTGATGATCACCGGACCCTCCGCCCCAAACGG
Organism: uncultured Acidobacteriaceae bacterium; assembly: GCA_964248055.1. Classification (GTDB taxonomy): domain Bacteria; phylum Acidobacteriota; class Terriglobia; order Terriglobales; family Acidobacteriaceae; genus Granulicella. The sequence goes on from CAXTWN010000103.1 coordinate 12,751, forward strand.
GCCGCCCGAACCGATGGAGATCGCCGTCGCGACCGGCTTCAGCACGGCCACCCGCGGCTGCACGCGCCCGCTACCGAAGACGATCGTCTCCACCGCCTCCGGCATACCGTGCCCGCGCACCCTCGGCGAGAGATACCGCGCGATCAGACCTACGATCAGGCCGCCCAGCACCGGCATCAGGACCAGCCACCAGTGCCGTCCCGCCTCCCACGGATCCACCTCGCGCACGCTCAGCCGGTGGAAGTAAAACAGGTTCGTCGCCAGCGCGATCATCTCCAGCAACGCCCACGCCGCCAGCGCGCTCACCGCCCCCAGACCGGCCGCTAACCCGCTGGTGTAGAGGATCCTCGCGTCTGCGCTGTAGTCCCGCAGAGCGGACGCTTCCGGTTCCCTCACGC
>CAXTWN010000104.1:0-12405 GCA_964248055.1 uncultured Acidobacteriaceae bacterium
ACTCACGGAGGTGGGGCAAGCCTATGTGCTGCTCGGCGACGACGCCGACGCCGACCACTGGACGTTTCGCGCGGTCCAGGCCAACCCGAACGACGCCCAGGCGTGGTACAGCCTGGGGCGCATACGCTACACGGAGCAGCGCTTCGCCGACGCCTTGACGTGCTTCGAGCACGTGCTTGCGCTGCAGCCGCACAACGTCAGAGCAGAAAACAATCTGGGGCTTTCCGAGGAGGGGTTGAATCACCCCGAAGCCGCTACGGCAGCCTACCGGCAGGCGATCGCCTGGGAGACGGGCGCCCCGGAGGCCGGTGATGAACAGCCGTACCTGAACCTCGCCATCCTGTTGCTGCACAGCAGCCGTTTCGCGGAGGCCGAACCGTTGCTGCATCGCGCCGTGGCCCTCAGCCCCCACGACGCCCGCATCCAGGAGCAGCTTGGCCACTTGTACCTGCAGCAGGGAAACGCCGCGGCCGCCGCGGAGGCCTTCGGCAACGCCTCCCGGCTCGACCCCCAAAACGGCAGCCTGCACTTTCTTCTTGGCCAGGCCTACCGGCGCCTGGGCAGGAAGGAGCAGGCGGACCTCGAGTTCGCCGAGGCGGCGCGCTTGTCCGCGAAATCTCCCGACGCGAAGAACTAGGTCCGCTCCGCCGACCATGTGCACTCCCCGGCGAGGTACTCGCGAGGTTTCCCGCGACGATTTTTCTTGACACCGTTCTCACGCGGCAGATAGGGTAAGCCCGCTCCGTAAGTTCGTCGACTGCGCGATGTAACCGCTTTCACGAGCGTTTGCACGTGACCAAGATTCACCCTTGCACCCTTTCCAGGAGAGCCAGCATGGCACGCATCCCCAAGGCCCCTCACTCCCTCCTTCTGCTCCTTCTGCTCCTGCTGGCCCCCTTTGCGGGGCTGCAGGCGCAGTCGGTCCGAGGCGAGATGGCGGGCAACATTACCGATCCGAACGGCGCCGTTATCCCCGGGGCCACCATCACCGCCGTCAATCAGTCCACCGGCGGTAAAAGCGTGGCCACCTCGACCTCGTCGGGCGGGTACCGCTTTCCAGATCTTCCGCTCGGAACGTATAACGTCACGGTCACGGCTCCCGGCTTCTCCGCCGCTACCAACACCGGGGTTCTCGTCCAGGTGAACACCACCGCCTCGCTGGACGTGAAGCTTACCCCCGGCGCCGTGAACGAGACCATCACCGTGGACGCCAGCGGTCTGCGCATCCAGACGGAAAGCTCCGAGATCGGCGGCACCGTCTCCACCAAGCAGATTGAAGATCTGCCCCTCTCCCTGGCCTCCGGGGTCGGCGGCTTGCGCTCCCCCGAAACCTTTGTGTTCCTGTTGCCTGGCACCACCGGCCCGGGCAGCGGCACCTCCGGCAACACGGGCAACGGCGTCTTCTTCGCCCGTATCAGCGGTGGCCAGGCCTACGGCGCGGAGACCCTGCTGGACGGCGCCAGCATCCAGCGCAGTGAAAACGGCTCCTCCTTCGACGAGACCTCGCCCTCGATCGAGGCCCTCCAGGAGTTCAAGGTCACCACCTCCACCCCTTCGGCCGAGTTCGGCCGCACCACCGCCGGCATTGAGAGCTTCTCGACCAAATCCGGCGGCAACGCCTTCCACGGATTGGCCTACGCGATCGTCAAGAACCGCGTCTTCGACGCGAACAACTGGTTCAACAACGGCTACATCGTACAGGACTGCCAGGGCAAGACCGAGGTCGAGTGCACCTACAGTAAGCCCCAGGACAGCAAGTACGACTTCGGCGGCACCTTCAGCGGCCCGGTGCGCATCCCCCACCTCTACAACGGCAAGGACCGCAGCTTCTTCGAGTTCGCCTGGGAGAAGTATCAGCTGCATCTGGGCGGCGTCATCAACTCCACGGTGCCTACCGCGGCCGAGCGCACCGGCAACTTCAGCGATCTGGTGGGCATCGGCGCCTCCGCCGCCAACCCGACCCTCGGTCCGGGCCTTGGCGTGCCGGCACCGGGCAACACCCCGCTGCCGGGCTACCCCGCCTACTCGGTGCTGGTCAACCCCTGCAACAACCAGGTGGTTACCTACAATCAGATCTACGACCCCACCACCAGCAGGCAGGTCAGCCCGGGCGTCTTCTGCCGCACCCCGCTGCCCGGCAATCAGATCCCCACAAGTTATCTGAGTTCCACGGCGACCAAGCTGCTCGCGGGCTTGCCTCTGCCCAACCAGGCGCCGCAGACCACCAACGCCTACGGCATCACCAACAACTACTCCTTCTCGGCCGCCGCGCCCAACACCAACACCACCTACACCATCCGCATCGATCAGAACATCTCCGACCGAAGCAAGATCTTCGCCAGCTACGACACCCGCCAGAACTTCAAGCTCACCGGCCAGCCGGACTTCCCCGAGCCGTTTAACAACAACGGGTATGTGCAGACGTTCACGACGCACTACTCCCGCGCGGGCTGGGACTTCACCATCACGCCCAACATCCTGAACCACGTCAACGTGGGCTACAACCGCACCAACAGCGTGAATCTCTCCTCCACACTGGACACCACGCAGACCGCGGCGAAGGCGGGCCTCCCGGGTGACTACTCGGTCTTCTTCCCGATCATCAACTTCCCCAGCCCGCAGGCGCCCTCTTCCTGGGGCCAGCAGCAGAACGGGGACAACATCGACAACGGCATTCGGCTTAACGACAACATCAGCTGGCTGAAGGGCCGGAACAGCTTCAAGTTCGGCGTCGATGTCCGGTTCCAGCAATACTCGGTCATCCAGTACAACGTGGATTCCTTCAACTTCTACCGCGACCAGTCGTCGGGCATCAGCAACACGTGCTGCTTTGCCGGCAACCCGTTTGCCAGCTTCCTGATGGGCCAGGTCGGCTATGCCAACCAGACCGTTTATAACGAACATCCCCGTTGGAACTCGCACTACATCGGCGGCTTCTTCGAGGATGACGTCAAGGTGAGCAACAACCTCACCCTGAACCTCGGCGTGCGCTACGACGTCGATACGCCGCGCAAGGAAGCCCTGAACCGGACCTCGAACTTCAGCACCACCGCCCCTGACCCGGAGGCCGGCAATATCCCCGGCGCGCTCGTCTTCGGTACCACCTGCAACTGCAACACCCGGTGGGCCGATACCTGGTATAAGGACATCGCCCCGCGGCTCGGCTTTGCCTATGTGCTGCCCGGCACCAACAACCGCGCCGTGCTCCGTGGCGGCGGCGCCATCCTCTACGGTCCGCTCCAGTACAGCGACTTCGGCGGCGGCATGTCGCAGGGCTTCACCCAGTTCAAGCAGTTCTCGCTGGGGCAGACGGCCACCACCGGCGGCGCGTTCAGCCCGGCCTTCCGGCTGGACAGCATGTCGCCCGCCGATCCCACCAATCCCAACGTCGGCTTTCCGTCCACAAGCTATGCTGCCAGCACGGATCCCGGACTGTTCACTGCGCCGGATGGCCCGGGCAGCTTTGAACAGGTTCCCGGCTCTCTGATCACCGGCTCGGACGGTCGGCCCGCCATGGTCAACAACTGGAGCCTTCAGCTTCAGGACGAACTGGCCCAGGATCTGATCTTCACCATCGGCTACATCGGCCAGGCGGCGCAGAACCTCCACTCCGGCGACATCTCCAACTACAACAACATCAGCCCCTCCCAGTTCAACCTGGGCGACCGCCTCAACAACCCGCAGTTCTTCATTCCGCTGGGCGGCGCCAACTCCGGCGTCAAGGCACCCTATTCCACCTTCGAGGGCAACCTGGGGCAGGCGTTGCGGCCGTTCCCGCAGTACGACTACATCCAGGGCGACTGCTGCCTGGAGAACTTCGGTCACTCCTCCTACGAGGCCATGGTGGTGTCGCTGGAGCGCCGCTTCCGCAACGGGTTCAATCTGCAGGCGTCCTACACCTGGTCCAAGGACCTGACCGATGCAGACTCCCTCCTCGGCGGCTCGGCCGTCTCCGCCAACGAGGAGGAGCAGGGCCAGGGTCAGGCCAACCTGAAGCTGGACAAGACCATCAGCGCGCAAAACCTCACCAACCAGTTCTCGCTCAGCTATCTCTACCAGTTGCCGTTTGGGAAGGGGCGCAAGTTCCTGAACAACAATCGCGCCCTGGATCTGATCGTCGGCGGCTGGCAGGTCGGCGCCATCCAGCGCTACTCCAGCGGCCAGCCGGTCGCCTTCGGCTGCGCCTCCCCCATTCCCTACTACCAGAACTGCATTGAGTACACCGCAGGTCCGGCCTCCAACAACGCACACAGCTTCGCCAGCGCCGCCTACCTGAAGGACAAGAACGGTCCCAGCGCCTTCAACGGGGAGTCCTGGTTCAAGCCGGCCTACCGGCTGTCGAACGCTCCCAACGGCGCCGTTCCGCTGAGTGAGGCAGCCTTCGTGGATCAAAACCTCGAAGGTCCCGTCGGCATCGGCGCTCCGCGGCCCTTCTCTCCCGGCTGCGGCAGCACCGCCAACCCCTGCTCCTTCGTTCCGTACTCGCTCGGCAACCTTCCCCGCGAGACGGATGCGATCACCGGCCCGCTCTACAAGGCAGAAGACATCAGCCTCCTCAAGGACTTCCACCTCACGGAGCGGACGACCTTCCAGCTGAAGGGCGAGGCGTTCGACCTGTTCAACCGTCACCGCATGGGTCTCCCCGACTTCCAGCCCGGTGACAGCAACCAGTACGCCGGCTTCGGTACCCCCGGCGGCGTCGACTATGGCCCGCGCAACATGCAGGTCACCGGGAGGTTCACCTTCTAACCCCACAACCTAGCTGCCGGTGTCTTCGAGAACCGGCAGGAGCCAACGGGAGGAGCTCAGGGCATCGAGCTCCTCCTTTTCGTTTGCCCGTGCTTTCGCTGGCGTATAAAGGCGTGCTTTCGCGGGCGTATAACGAAAGAGACTGATCCATGCGCAGGCCCCCCGGTGTTCTCCATGCCGTACTCGCTCTAACGCTTCTCGCAGGGGGAAACACCGGCTCGTTGTGCGCGCAGGCCGATGGCGGGGACTCGACGGCCATGCAACTGCTGCGCAGCGGCCGCGACGCCATGCAGCGCGGCGACCTCGCCCAGGCGGAGCGCCTCTTTCAACGTGCGGTCGCCACGGCCCCCAGCCTCGCCGATGCCTCGCTTGGCCTCGGTCTCGTCCAGCTTCGCCGCGGCGAGTCCGACGCGGCGGCAAAGTCACTGGCGCACGCGGCCGCACTGAACCCGCAGCTGCAGGGGCCGCACCTGTTTCTCGGCATCGCGCAGTACCAGGCCGGACAGAACGAGGCAGCGATGGCCAGCCTTCGCGCCGAGCTCGCCCTCAACCCGGACAACCTCGAAGCTCTCACCTGGTCCGGGATCGTCGGCCTGGGCAGCGGTCGTCCCGACCAGGCCATCGCTCCGCTCGATCACGCGGTGGCGCTCAAGCCCAACGATCCGCAGCTGCTGTACTACCAGGCCAAGGCGCATGAGGGGATCGCCAAGACCGCCCTGGGCAGGCTCTATCAGCTGGACCCCGACTCCGCGCTCGTCCACCGCGCCATGGCCGAAGATCTGGCCGAATCCGGCCAGCCCGAAAAGGCGATCGACGAGTACCAGACGGCGCTCCGCAAGCAGCCCGGGGACGCCGATATGCTCGACGCCCTGGCCGAGCAGCAACAAAAGCTCAGCCGCTTTGATGACGCCGCAAAGACCTACCAGCAGGAGCTGACGCTGAACCCGAACAGTCCGCTCGCCCGCTACAACCTCGGCAAGATCGACGTGGAACATGGCAAGCCCGCCGAGGGGGTCACCCTGCTACGGGAGGCTGTCGCGGCGCATGCTCGTCCCGCGCCCACCGATTTCTATCTCGGCCTCGGCCTCGCGGAGCTGGGCCAGAACGAAGAGGCGGCGCACTGGCTGGAGCAGTCCCTCGCCAGTCAACCCTCCGCTTTCATCGAGCAGAGCGCCTTTTTCCAACTCGCGCGTGTGTATCAGCACCTGAATCGCAAAGCCGACGCCGAACGGGCCATCGAACAGCTGAAGAGGCTCAAGGCGCAGGCCTCTCCCAACGCCTCCTCCAAACCGGGCGCCGCCGTCGACCTGGGCTCCCCCTCGCAGGGGCAGCCGTGAGGTGTGCCGCGGTCAGGCAGATCCTGTGTGGCCACCCCTCCGGCAGGCGCCGAGTGAAGATCGCCGTGACAGCGCTCCTCTGCCTCGGGCTCGCCGCACTCACCGGCCTGCCCGGCCGCGCGCAGGCCGATCCCGCTGCGAGTGCTCCGCCCACGCGCGCCGCTGTCCTGGCCCGCGCGCAGCACCTGCGGGCGGAGCACCGGCCCCAGGCAGCGGCGGATCTGCTGCGTTCCTACCTGCAGCAGCAGCCCGGGGACGCTGAGGCGCTGATGGCCCTGGGCGATGCTCTGGCCGACGGCGGGCAGCGCGACGCCGCCGGCAGGGCCTTCGCCGACGCACTCGCCGCCAACCCGAGCTCCGTCTCCGCCAACGATGCCGTGGGCCGGCTGCTGCTCCAGGAGCACAAGGATCCCGAGGCGATGGATCGCTTCGAAGCCGCTCTGGCCACCGCGCCGCGCGACCCGGCGGCCCGCGAGGGCGAGCGCACCGCAGCAACCGAACTGGCCTTGGCCGCGCGCCAAAAAGGTCATCCCGAGGTGGCCCTCGAGGTCCTGCAGCACGCCTGCTCCCAGCTCCCCGATGACCCGCAACTGCTGCTGGATCTCGGCATCCAGGCCACCGAGCTGCAGCAGTGGCCGGAGGCGCAGCGTGCCCTACACGCCGCCCTCACCCTTGACCCGGCCAACCCCACCGTCCTGTACGCCCTGGCCCGCGCCGACTTCGAGCAGCAAAGAATGCCCGAGGCTGAAGGCGAGTTCAAGGCCTACCTCGCCAAGCGTCCCGACGACGCCTCCGCGCACTTCGGCCTGGGCCACCTGTACGCCATGGAACAGCGCACCGCCGACGCCCGCGCTGAGTTCGAAACCTCGCTGCGGCTCCAGCCCCGTCAGACCGCAAGCCGCTACGAACTCGGCCAACTCGCCCTGGAGGCGCACCAGGACCCCGAAGCCGCCTCAAACTTTGCCAAGGTGCTCGAAAGCGACCCCAATCACGCCGGCGCGCTCACCGGCATGGGCGAGCTCGCGCTTCGCGCCAAGGACTACGCCAAGGCAGAGCAATATCTGGCCAGGGCAGAAACCGCAGATCCCAGCTATCCCACGCCGCACTACTATCGCGGCCTGGCGCTCGCCCGGCTGGGCCGTCAGCAGGAGGCCGAAGCCGAGCTGCAGCGCGGAGACAGCCGGCAGCATGCCACCGCGCCCGCCGACCCTGCAGCGCCCGCAGCCGCGCCGCATGACCAGCCATGACGCACGCTCGGCTTTACAGCGGTCCGAACCGCGAGCGAAGATGCTGAACGTGGGGTTCGGGACAAGTTTGTTGCTCAGGCTGGGTGCCGTTGGCTGCACTGTGGCCCTTTTCGCCGGCCTTCGCCCCGCCACAGGCCAGAGCGCGCAGCCCAGTGGCATGGGTGGCCAGACAGCGGCCTCGCAGAGCGGATCCAGCACCGGCGGCGCGCACGCGGCCGTGCTGGACGCGCAACACCGGCCCATCACCGCCGGCGGCTTCGTGAAGACCGGCCCCATTGTCTTCCAGGACATCGCCCAAAGCGCCGGCCTCAGCCGCTGGACGCACCGCATGGGCACGCCGCAGAAGGACGAGATCATCGAAGCGGTCGGCTCCGGCGTGGCCCTGCTGGACTACGACAACGACGGGTGGCTGGACATCTACCTCGTCAACGGATCCACCGCCGAAGCGCAGGCCGGCAAAGCCATCCCGCCGCACGCCGCGCTGTTCCATAACAACCACGACGGCACCTTCACCGATGTCACCGCCAAAGCCGGTGTCGGCAACGATCGCTGGGGCTTCGGCGCGGCGGTCGGCGACTTCGACAACGACGGCTGGCCCGACCTCTACGTCTCCAACTTTGGCAGCAACCGGCTCTACCACAACAACCATGATGGCACCTTCACCGATGTGGCGGAGCACGCCGGCGTTGCCGTCGGCAACGCCTGGTCCACCGGCGCCACGTGGGGCGACTACGACGGCGACGGCCACCTCGATCTCTTTGTTCCCGGCTACGTGCACGTCGACCCGCAGACGCTGCGCGCACAAGCCGGTCCTTCACGCTCCTGTCAGTTCCGCGGTGTTCCTGTCATGTGCGGTCCGCTCGGCCTGCGCGGTGAGCCCGATCACCTCTTCCACAACAACGGCGACGGCACCTTCACCGACGTCAGCGAGCGCGCCGGCGTGTCCGACAAGAATCACTACTACGGCCTTACCTCCCTGTTCATCGACGTCAACGATGACGGCAAGCCGGATCTGCTGGTCGCCGACGACTCCACGCCCAACTACCTGTACATCAACAAGGGAGACGGCACCTTCGAAGACGCCAGCTTTGCCAGCGGTTATGCGTTGAACGAGAGTGGCCGCGAGACCGCCTCCATGGGCATCGCCGCGGGCGATCTCACCCATAACGGCCGCATCGATCTCTACACCACCACCTTCTCCGACGACTACAACCCGCTCTACCGCAACGACGGCGACGCCAACTTCACCGACATCGCCTACCAGGCCGGCATCGCCGAGGTCACCATCCCCTTTCTCGGCTGGGGCACATCATTCTTCGACTACGACAACGATGGCTGGCTCGACCTCTTCATGGTCAACGGCCATGTGTACCCGCAGGTCGATGCGCAGAATTGGGGCACCTCCTGGGCGGAGCGCCCGCTGCTCTTCCATAGCGACAAGGGCAAGCTCACGGCCGTGCCGCCCGTTGAAGGCACAGGGCTCGCCAAGGTCGCCACCTCCCGCGGCATGGCCTACGGCGACCTGTTCAACGACGGACACATCGACGTGGTCGTGAACAACATCGACTCCCCGCCCTCGCTGTTCCGCAATGTGGTGCACAACAGCAATCACTGGATCGCCTTCCGCATGATCGGCGCGCCGTCCACGGCGCCCGGCAAGCCCGGCAGCCCCCGCGACGCCGTGGGCGCCACCGTCTGGGTCACCGCCAACGGCTTCCGCCAACGCGCCGACGTGATCGCCGGCGGCAGCTACGCTTCCAGCCCCGACCAGCGCCCCCACTTCGGCCTCGGCCCCGCCACGACCATCGACAAGCTCGAGGTCCGCTGGCCCAGCGGCCGCACCGAAACCCTAAAACCCCCAACCAAACTCGACACCTTCTACACCCTCACCGAGGGCCAAGGCCTCACCCCCGGACTTACTGCGCCGGCGCGGTGAAGGGTGAGGCGTAGCGACGACTGTAGGGTGCAGGGTACTTACAAGTCCAAACGTCGCCGCCGAGAAGCACATCACAGACGCGTCGTTGACCAGCGCCACCTCAGGCAGCGGAGTTGTCGTGCTAGGTTTGCGGGGGCAGTTCCTCGTAGCTTCCAGGCGCGGCCCTGTCCACGGCAGCAGCCACTGGCGCAGTATCGTCCCGCAGTCGCTTCCATTGGGTTGTGCCCAGCACGATCAAGGCGAGTTTGCGGCCATCAAGGTTCTGTTGGTAGGACAGGTTCTTGTCGCCGGTCAGGAACACGTCGAATCCTTCCGCCTCGGCAGCGGTCAGTAGTTCGCCATTCTTGAGCAGACCCCACCCCATGCGTTGCGCGGTCGTCACATCATGGCCGGAAAGTCGATGCCGCAGCGGAGCCGGTACGTCGGCATCCAGCAGGACCCTCACGGTTTCAGCGACGGGTTGTGCTGGACCGCGTAGGCCAGCAGCAACCGCACCGACTCGGTAGGAAGCTCGAACACCTCCGCGATCTCCTCAGCCGGAAGGCCGTCCGCGAAGTTCTCCACCACCACGTCTACGGGCATCCGGGTTCCTTTCAGCAGCGGAGCGCCGCTGACCTTGCCGGGGATCACCTCGACCAGGGGGCAGTCTGTCCAATCCGTTCGTCCCATGATGCGGCGTTCCTGAAGTCGGGCCATAGATCACCAGCATAGGAGGTTTTGGGGCAGGTTGTAAGGGCTGGGAACCAAGCGCGGCATAGCCGGCCGATGATCCAGGCGAACGTGCTTGAGGAACGGCGCTGCTGGCCCCACCGCCGCTGTCTCGTGGCGTTTGAAACGCACTCATTATGATCGAGGCAGATCGATTTACCATCGGGGCAGATCGGAGCATGTCTCAAATGCGCACATGTGAACGCTCCAGATCAGCCATTCTGCGACGCCTGCGGCTCCCGTCTAGCGCTGAACGCTTCGCGTCGGGATAGTGAAGTTGCTTGACGCAACTCTGCCCGCCTCCGTAGAGTCAGAGGGCTGTGTAATCGCTTTCATGTGCTTGCCCGTGCTTCTTTGCACGAACGGCGAGCCCCGGTGAGGACTTGTGGCTATCGTTGCAGGGGTAGACTTCGGAACGTTGAGCACGCGCGTTACGCTGCTCGACAGCGACACCGGCCGCCTCGGTACGGCCTCGGCCAGCTATCCCCTCAAGCGCACCCGCAACGACCCCGACTTCGCTACGCAATCGCACCAGGACCAGATGGACGCCCTCGCCAAGGCCATGCGCGAGGTCCTTGCGTCAACGGGCGTCCAGGGCTCCGATGTCGTTGCGCTTGCCATCGACACCACCGGTTCCAGCGTCATCTTCGTCGACGATCGCATGCAGCCGCTCGATGACTACTATCTCTGGTGCGACCACCGCGCCCTCCGCGAGGCGCAACAGATCACCGCGCTCGCGCACGAGAAACATCTCGAGGCCATCGAGTGGTGCGGCGGCGTCTACTCGCACGAGTGGGGCTGGGCCAAGCTGCTGCATTGGCTCCGAAACAACCCTCCGGAGAGATCAGACAAGCGCGCCCGCTTCGCCAGCGCCTTCGAGCACTGCGACATGGTGGCCGCCACGCTCTGCGGCATCACCGATCCGAAGCTCGTCCAGCGCAGCGTCTGCGCCATGGGCCACAAGTGGCTTTGGAACCCGCGCTGGGACGGTTATCCCCCGCAGTCCTTCCTCTCCGAACTCGATCCCCTGCTCGACGGCATGCGCGAGCGCATGACCAGCCCGATCCTCACCTCCGACCACCTCGCCGGCCACCTCTCGCCGGCCTGGGCCGAGCGTCTGGGTCTCCAGCCCGGCATCCCCATTCCTGTCGGCGCCTTTGACGCGCACTGGGACGCCATCGGCGCCGGCTGCCGTGAGGGCGACGTGGTCAACGTCGTCGGCACCTCCACCTGCATCATCGCCATGGGCGAACAGGCCGGGCTCATACCCGGCGTCTGCGGCGTGGTCCCGGGCAGCGTGGACCCCAAGCTCGTCGGCGTCGAAGCCGGCCTCTCCGCCGTTGGCGACATCTTCGAGGTGATCGCTCGCCGCGCCGGCACCGACGTCAAGTCGCTCTCCCAGGGCCTCGACCAGTACAGCCCCGGTCAGACCGGCCTGCTGCGCCTGACCTGGGACAACGGCGACCGCACCGTGCTCGTTAACTCCGAGCTCGGCGGCATCACGCTCGGCTGGAACCTCCTCCACACCGCGCAGGACGAGCTCTTCGCCGCCATCGAAGGCACCGCCTTCCACACCCGCATCATCCTCGAGCGCATGGCCGAAGGCGGCGTTCCCATCCAGCGCGTCATCAACGCCGGCGGCATCCCGCAGCACAACGCCGTGCTCAACCAGGTCTACGCCGACGTGCTCAACAAACCCGTGCTCGTCCCGGACAGCCCGCCCACCAGCATCGGCTCCGGCATCTTCGCCGGCCTTGCGGCGGGTGTCTTCACCTCCATCGCCGAGGGCCAGGACCGCATGTGCCCCAGGCACCGCGTCTACACGCCGCATCCCGAGCACGCCGCCCTCTACGAGCGCCTGTATGCCCTCTACCGCAAGCTCTACTTCGGCTTCGGCCAGCGCGCCGCCGAGCCGGTGGCGCTCGGCGACGTGCTGCCCGCCCTGCGCGAGATCGCGGCCGAGGTGATGCGCGCCAAAGCCAGCGCCGCGCCCCGTCTTGCCGCCCCCAACGCCTGATCGACCCTGCCCCCGCAGCGGTACACTTCCTCTGCGCCCCGAACGCCTTCTTTTGGAGACCTGATGAAAGCCGCTCTACTTTTGCCTACACTGCTCACTATGACCTCAATGGCCTTCGGCTCCGTGACCACCTCGCCCTGGGGCAAGACCAGCGACGGGCACGCCGTGGAGCTCTACACCCTCACCGACGGCGCCCTCACCGTGCGTATCACCAACTTCGGCGCGCACATCGTCAGCGTCGAGACCCCCGACCGCAACGGCAAGAAGGCTGACGTCGTGCTCGGCTTCAAGGACCTCGCCGGCTACGAGGCCGACAGCAAGACCTACATGGGCTCGGTGGTGGGCCGCTACGGCAATCGCATCGCCAAGGGCACCTTCTCGCTCGACGGCACCGCCTTCCACATCCCCACC
>CAXTWN010000104.1:12415-13089 GCA_964248055.1 uncultured Acidobacteriaceae bacterium
CAACGACCACGGCAACGCGCTCCATGGCGGCACCACCGGCTTTGACCGCAAGGTCTGGACCGGCCACGCCACACCCAACGGCGTCGAGCTCACGCTGGTGAGCCCCGACGGCGAGATGGGCTTCCCCGGCCAGCTCACGGCGCACGTGCGCTACACGCTGGAAGGCAAATCCATCCGCATCCAGTACTCGGCCACGACCACCAAGCCCACGGTCCTGAACCTCACCAACCACTCCTACTTCAACCTCGGCGGCGAAGGCAGCGGCCCGGTCCTCAGCGAACTGGTCATGCTCAACGCCAGCCGCTACACGCCCGTGGACGCGACCCTGATCCCCACCGGCGAGCTCGCCCCCGTGGCCGGCACACCCTTCGACTTCAAGCAGCCTGCCCCCATGGGCGCACGCATCGACCAGCCCAACGACCAGCTCAAGATCGCCGGCGGCTACGACCATAACTTCGTTCTCGACGCCGGCAGCGGCAGCGGCCTGCACCTCGCCGCCAAGGTTGTGGACCCGGCGAGCGGCCGCACCCTCACCGTCGAAACCACCGAGCCCGGCGTGCAGTTCTACTCCGGCAACTTCCTGGACGGCACCGTCACCGGCGCCTCCGGCACCGCGTACGTCAAGCACGCCGGCTTCTGCCTTGAGACCCAGCACTTCCCCGACAGCCCCAACC
>CAXTWN010000105.1:0-13011 GCA_964248055.1 uncultured Acidobacteriaceae bacterium
CCACCGACCCCGGCTTCACCGCGCGCCGGCTGCCCGGCACCCCCGCCGGCGAGTCCCAGGGCATGTTGCCCGGCATGGCGATGATCGGCCTATACCTGCTGCTCTTCGCCATGTTGAACGCCTTCGCCGCCGCCCGGGGCGTCTACGGCGCCGGCCCTGCCCGCTACTCCATCCTCGGCGTCTGCACCCTGATGGTCGTGGGGGTGCTCGGCATGTTGCGCCTGCTCCGCTGGGGCTGGGCGATCGCCAGCGCCGGTTGCGTGCTCATGGCCGCGGGCTACTTCTACGGCTTCCACCGCGCGCATCATGCGCCCTATATCGTGCAGGGCCTCTTCGGTCTGCTCTTCTTCCTGTACCTCGTTCGTACTGAGGTCCGCGAGCGCTTGCGCTAAGACAGCTCCACGCCACGGAGCACGCCCCCACAGCGCGCCCCACCGCGTTTTCGCCGCACTCCACCGCGTACGCCGCGTCCCCCGCGTTTGCCTTCCCCTCGCGCCGCACCCGGCCCACGAACCGGGACGCTACACTGGAAGCAGAAGATGGCCCCTCTGCTCCAGTCCGAAGCGCTCGTCCAGATCGACCTCAGCCCGCGCAAGCCCATCGCCAAACCCGCCTGGCTGAAGGCCCGCGCCCCGGTCGGCGACACCTTTCACGCGCTCAAAAAGCTCGCCCGCGACCTCCATCTCCACACCGTCTGCGAAAGCGCGCACTGCCCCAACATCGGCGAGTGCTGGAATCACAAGACCGCCACCTTCATGATGCTCGGCAACCTGTGCACCCGGCGCTGCGGCTTCTGCGCCGTGCCCAAGGGCCGTCCCGAGCCCATCGACCACACCGAGCCCTCACGCGTCGCCTACGCCGTCGCCTCGCTCGGCCTGCGCCACGCGGTGATCACCAGCGTCAATCGGGACGACGACAACCTCGGCGCCGCCCGCGCCTTCGTCAACGTGATCGACGAGATCCGCCGCCAGGCGCCCGGCTGCCAGGTCGAGGTCCTCACCCCCGACTTCCAGGGCGTCGACGAGGCCCGCCGTCTGGTTGTTCAGGCCCGCCCCGAGATCCTCAACCACAACATCGAGACCGTTCCCCGCCTCTACCGCGTCGCCAAGTCCGGCGGCCGGTATGAGCGCTCGCTGCGCTTCCTCGAAGCCGCCAAACACGAGTCCGCGCAACACCCGGACGGCCCCGTGGTCACCAAGACCGGTATCATCGTCGGCATGGGCGAAGAGATGCACGAACTCCTCGCCGTCTTCCGCGACCTCGCCGACCGCCGCGTCGACATCCTCACCATCGGCCAATACCTCCGCCCCTCGCGCGACCACCTTCCCATGTCCCGCTTCTACACCCCCGACGAGTTCGCCTTCCTCAAGCACGAGGCCCTCGCCATGGGCTTCCGCCACGTAGAATCCGGCCCCCTCGTCCGCTCCAGCTACCACGCCCACGAGCAGGCGCAATCTACCGGCCTCGCCTAAGGCGTTTGCCTTGTTGCCGCTGTTTACGGCGGGGATCTGCGTCTCGCCCGCCTGGGTCACGAGATGGTAACGCCTCAACGTCCTACGCCCCGTACATAACAGGGTTGTCATCCTGAGCGAAGCGGGCCCCCGGCGAGCTGGTGCGGTGGGGACCCCGAGCGAAAAACCGCTTCCTGCTGGAAGCGCCCGACAACTCAGGCGTAAGCCAGACTCCCCCGAAACCCCGGAACACACCGCCGGCGCCCGCTACGCGGGCTGATGCCGGAACGCGGAGGACGCGCTCTGCCCTGAGCCCGCCTCGCTGTCGCCGAGGTCCATGCGTTCGATCAGGCCGTCGACGATGGTGTACGCGTGCCAGACCTCGCCGTCGGAGAGTACGTCCCCACCCAGGCTCTTCACCACCTGATGGACGCGCACGTCCACGTTTCCGGCTCCGCGCTCGATCACCTCCAGCGGCTCCACGTGCGGATCGAACTCCTTCCACTGGCGCCCCCAATACGCCCGGATCTCCTCTTTCCCCGTCACGCGCCCGCCCTCCGACGCCTCAACGTCCCGTCTATTGAACGCCGAGTAGATCTCCGCGATCAGCGCCTGTGTGTCTGCCATCCGCCCTCCACGTCGGTCACCGTTCAGCTTCCATGACCATGCCTGCCGACGATCATAGGCCAGCGAGCAAGCTCGCCGGGGACCCCGGTGCGCTCAGGAGGACAACTTTGGCGGAGTGAATCTCAACGCAAGAACACTCACGACACTAGGTGGTTGCGGACTGCGTCTGGCTGGGGCTGAACTGGCTGCCGTTTGTCTGTGTCGGCGCGCTCACCTCGAGGGGCGGCTGCGACGCGGGGGTGATGCCCGCGTCCTGTCGAACCTTGTTGCCCGCCTCGTTGATCTCGTTGGACTCCACATAAAAGTGCGTCAGCTGCGCCGCCCCGAAGCTGGTCGTGATGGCCACATCCGCCGCATCGCGGCCGGTGGCCATCAGGATCCGCCCAAGCCGCGGGTAATTGTGACGCGCATCCAGATCCATCCACCTGCCGTCGAGAAACACCTGGTACCAGGCGCTGAAGTCCCCCGGCCCGGCTACCGGCACCCGAATGTCTCCGATGTACCCAGTCACGTAGCGGGCCGGGATGTTCAAGCAGCGCGTAAGCGTGATGGCGAGATGCTGGAAGTCACGGCAGACGCCCACGCGCTCCGTGAACACATCCATCGCGGTCTTGGTCGGGCGCGCGGCGTTGTAGTTAAACGCCACCTTGTCATGAACCCAGTCGCGTATGGCCGTCGCCCGAGACCATCCGGGAGCCGTCCAGCCGAACAGGTCCTGCGCGATCGCGCCGAAGCGGTCTACCTCGCAATACCGGCTTGGCAGCAGAAACTGCAGCGTCTCGGAGGGCAGGTCCTCGATCGGCAGCTGCTGGGCGTCGGCACGGATCGGGTCTGGCCGCTCGTCGGCGTCGATGATGTTCTTCCCCGACAGACGGAGATGGCCCGCCGGCGCGACAAAGCGCGCGCAACGATTGCCGAAGGCATCAAGGTAGTCGCTGGTGGGCACGATGACGTTCTCGGCTGGAGTGGAGCCGACGATGTGTTCCACCAGCAGCTCGTTGCCGGAGCGCAGCCGCGGCTCCAGCGAAGGATGGAGGTGCAACACCGCCACCATGGGGCTCGGATACGGCAACTGAAACTGAATGTCGAACTCGGAAAGAATGAGCATGGGCATCCTGCGGATCGTTACGTTTGTTCCGATTCCAAGCGGGGGAGGGCTTAGTGTACCCCACGCAGAGATAGCCTCCGCTCGAACATCACAGCAAGGCACCACGCCGGAAACTCTCACCCGAACGCGCAAAGCAACGAGACTGAGTCGATAGAATCGAGACATATGATTCGGAAGACGCGTCTGTTTACCCCCGGCCCCACTCCTCTGCTTCCCGCCGCGCAGTTCGCCATGGCCGCGGCCGACATCCATCACCGCACCCCGGAGTTCCGCGCCCTGTTCAAGCGCGTGCTTGAGCAGCTCAAGGTCTTCATCGGCACAAACAACGATGTCATCATCCTGTCCAGCTCCGGGACAGGGGCGATGGAGGCTGCGGTCTCCAACCTGACCTCACCCGGCGATCGCATCCTGGTGCTTTCGGCGGGCAAGTTCGGCGAGCGCTGGGCGGCGCTGGGCAAGGCCTTCGGCTGTGCGGTGGACGTGCTGAGCAAGCCCTACGGCCAGACCTTCACCGTCGAGGAGATCAAGGCCGAGCTGAAGCTTGAGACGCGCGCCGTCTTTGTGCAGTCCAACGAGACCTCCACCGGTACTCGGCACGACATCCAGGCCATCGGGCAGCTGCTCAAGGACGAGCACTCCGAGGCGCTGCTGGTCGTCGATGCCATCACCGGCCTGGGCACGACGCACCTCGACATGGACGCGTGGGGCGTGGATGTGCTCATCGGCGGCTCGCAGAAGGCGGTGATGATCCCGCCCGGTCTGAGCTATCTTGCCGTGAGCGAGCGCGCCTGGGACCGCATGGAGGCGACCTATAATCCGCGCTACTACTTCGACCTCCGCAAAGAGCGCAAGAACGCCAAAAATGGCGAAAGTGCCTACACGCCGGCGGTGGCGCTGATCGCCGGGCTGGGCGCCGCGCTGGACTGGATCGCGGCCCAGGCCGCCACGCCGGAGAACGCGCAGGGCGATCTCGCCGAAGGCCGCACGAAGCTGGTGGACAACGCCGAGCTGATCGCCGAGGTCACGCGCCGTGCGGTGCAGGCCATGGGACTGACACTCTTCTCGCAGGCCCCGGGCGCCGCGGCCACGGCGGTGAATGCGCCGGAGGGTGTTGACTCGGGCGTCTTCTGCAAGCAGCTGAAGAGCCGGTTCGGCGCGATCATCACCAACGGCCAGGGCGAGATGCAGGGCAAGATCTTCCGCATCGCCCACCTCGGCTTCTTCGACTATCTCGACACGGTCGCGCTCATCGCTGCGCTGGAACAGGTCGCCATCAAAAGCGTGCCCCAACTTGGCGTCAAGTTCGGTGTCGGCCTGGTCGCCGCGCAGGAGGTGTACGCGCAGCACGCCGGCTAGCAGGGGCAGAGTTCGCTGATCGTCGTGATCAGAAACGCGCTTCGTTCCGCAGAGGCAGCCTTCCCGGGCTGCCTCTCTTCTTTTGCACTTCTGCAGCAAAAGTCGCAGAAGGGTGTGCCCATTTCGGGAAAACTCCCGCCAAGCGGGGTGATGTCGCACACCATGCGCATCGGCGATAACCCATACAGCTCGAAGCGAGCTTGTCGAGATTCTGGGAGCCGTTTGCCATGCTTCGCGTCACACAAAGGCCCTTTGCGCAGGTCGCCGTCGCTGCTTCTCTCCTCACAGGGCTCAGCCTGACCGGTTGCAGCACGGGCCCGCAGATCGCCTCTGTCAGCCCGGCCTCCAAGCCCGGCGTCACCGTCCAGGGGCGCGCCCACGGCGGCGCTTACCCCATCCAGTACGCCACCGTGCACCTGATGGAGACCCAGCCCAATGGCTACGGCGGCGCTGCCAAGGTGCTGACCACGACGGAGTCCGACGGCAACGGCTACTTCAGCTTTGATAACTTCGCCGGCTGCGATGCCGGGCAGTACGTGTACGTGACCGTGGCCGGCGGCCAGACCATCGCCGGTAAGGTAAACAACAACATCCTGCAGATGGGCGTCATCGGCTCCTGCTCGGCGACGGTAGGCAATCCCAACGTCAACGCCTGGGTGTGGATCACGGAGCTGAGCACCGTTGCCGCGGTGTACACGCTCGGCAACTTCATGACCGTCACCCCCAATGACGGCTCCGGCCAGCAGATGGTGAACATCTCTGCCCCCGCGGCCAACTACGCCACCGCAGGCTGCACAGGCTCCGGTGCCACCGGCGCCAATCCCATGACCTGCACCGCGGCCGGTCTGGCGCACGGCTTCGCCAACGCCTATAACCTCGTGGATTCGGTCCGCGTCGACGGCAGCTTCCCCACCGGCGCGGCCAATGCCACCTTCCCCAACGGCGCCAACAGCCAGGCGATTGTGCCGCAGGCAATGATCAATACCATCGGCAACATCCTGCAAAGCTGTGTCGACTCCGCGGGTCTTGCGTCCCCCTCGGGAGTGACCGCGACCTCGTCGGACGGCACCGTCTGCGGCACACTCTTCCGCTATGCCTCGACGCCCTCCGGCAGCGTGCCGGCGAACACACTGCAGGCGGCGATCAACATTGCGAAGTACCCCACCCACAACGTCGAGGAGCTCTTCAATCTGCAGCCTCCTGTGGTGTTCTTCAACCCCTCGCTGACTAGCGACAAGCTCAGCGGCACGTCGTCGCTGATCGCGTATAGCCTGTCCGTCTTTTACAGGGGAACAGGCCTCCCCGGCGACACCGGGGTGACGTACCCGATCGATCTGGCGCTTGATGCCAGCGATAGTGCCTACATCCTGTACACGCAGGACAGCACGGGCGCCAGTTGGGGCGCGGTCGACGGCTTGGCTTCCAACGGCAGCGGGCTCTTTGCCGGAGCGCAGCAGACGGCCATGGCCAACCCCGCCGCGCTCGCGCTCGACAACCTCGGCCACGCCTGGGTGACCGACGATACGGCAAGCGGCAACGTCTACGGTCTGTACACCTCGCCCGCCCAGGGTGGGTCCGTCTACCAGGCCGTCAGCGTGCCAAACGGGCATGCCGCTGGCGTGGCCGTGGACATGGGCAACAATCTTTGGGTCTCGCGCGATGCCGCGGACAGGAACCAGTCGCTCTTTCGCTTTGCCGCGCCGGCGGGCGGTTCCGGCAGCTACAGCGCCAGCAGCTTTCTATTTACGCCCATTCTCAACGCCCCTGCCAAGCGGCTGGTGGTGGACTACAACCAGAACCCCTGGGGCGTGACCACAAGCACCAGCGGCAACAGCGTCGCGTTCGGCTTTCCGTACGGCGCGAACAACTACCTCGCGCTGCTGGAGTCGACGCCGCTGGCGACCGCGGGCGGATACGGGGTGGCGGTGACTCGCAATATGGAGGCGTACTTCCCGCTGAGCGGGCAGTTGAACTCGGCCAGCGGCAACACCGTGGGCGCGATCAGCGCCAACAGCGCCGGGGCCTACACGGGCGTGGCCGGCTCCGGCGTCCCCATGGGCACGGCCATTGACGGTGCCGGAAACATCTTCTGGACCGACTTCGAGAGCAACGGGCAGGTCTTCATGGTCACGCCCACGACAGGCACCGCGGCCGCGTCCTCCGGCACCCTTCCCGGCGGCACGATGATCGCCTTTCAGCCTTGCTTCGTGGTCAACGGCAGCTGCCACACCAGCAGCACCGGCACCAATCTGCGCGGTATGGCGATCGATAGCTCCGGCGCGATGTGGTACGTGGCGGATAACAGCGACTATGCCGTGGTGCAGACGCTGGGCCTCGCCGCGCCTACCGGCCGGCTGCTCTCCTCCGCCCGCCGGGGCAGCCCCGGCCAGTAGGGACCGGCCAAATTTACCACCCCGGCGGCCTTCGGGCCGCCGTCTTTTCCAGAAAGCCTGCCGCCTTTCACACCTCCGTTCACTGCCTACACTAGAGGCATGGCTGTTCTCTCCATGCCGATGCCCACGGGCGACGGTGGCTTACCCTCTTCCGTACAGACCGAGGTCACCGTGCTCGGCGCGATGCTCCTCGATGCCATCGCGATCACCGACGCGACCGCAAAGCTGCGGCCGGACGACTTCGCACTTGACTCGCACCAGCGCGTCTATGGCGTCATCACCGACCTGCTCATGCAGGGCCACGCGGTCGACCTGATCACGGTCTCCAACGAGCTGATGCGCCGCAAGGAGCTGGATGCGATTGGGGGCCCGGCCTATCTCTCGTACTTGACCGAGGGCATCCCGCGCCACCCTAACATCGAGAGCTACGTCCGCATCGTTAAAGACAAAAGCCTGCTGCGCCAGCTGCTCTCCATCTTTCATGAGGGCAGTGCCGCAGCCTCCGATCAAAGCGAGGACGCGACCAAGGTCCTGAACGACGTCGAGGTCCGTCTGGCGGAGGTCGCCGATGCGGCCATCCAGCGCGGCTTCTCCAACATCCCCGAGATCGTCGCCAACTCCTTCGGCTCCATCGACGCACTGTATGAGCAGGGCCGCGAGGTCACGGGGCTGGCTACGCATTACATCGAGTTCGACAAGATGACCTCGGGGCTGCAGAACGGCGAGCTGGTGATCATCGCCGCGCGCCCCTCCATGGGCAAAACCGCATGGGCCATCAACATCGCCCAGAACTGCGCCGTGCGGGACGGAAAGGTCGTCGCCGTCTTTTCGCTGGAGATGTCCAAGGAGAGCCTGCTGCGCCGCATGCTCGCCTCCGAGGCCATGGTGGGCAGCCGTAAGCTCCAGACCGGCTTCATTCCCCGCGAAGACAAGGGCAAGCTCATCGCCGCACTGGATCGGCTGATGAACTCCAAGATGTTCGTCGACGATACGCCCGGCATCACCCTCGCCGAGATG
This sequence comes from uncultured Acidobacteriaceae bacterium, assembly GCA_964248055.1. Lineage (GTDB taxonomy): Bacteria > Acidobacteriota > Terriglobia > Terriglobales > Acidobacteriaceae > Granulicella. Next base: position 7,953 of record CAXTWN010000105.1, read on the forward strand.
CGCGCCAAGGCCCGGCGTCTGAAGCAACAGGAAGGCCGCCTCGACCTGATCGTCATCGACTATCTCCAGCTCATGACCGGCTCCACCACCGGCTCACAGAAGAAGTTTGAAAATCGCACCCAGGAGGTCAGCTCCATCTCCCGCGGCCTGAAGGCGCTTGCAAAGGAGTTGGGCATCCCGGTGCTCGCGCTGAGCCAGCTGTCGCGTGGCTCCGAACAGCGCACCGGCGACAAGAAGCCGCTACTCTCCGATCTGCGCGAGTCGGGTTCGATCGAACAGGACGCCGATGTGGTCGCCTTTATCCATCGCGAAGAGTACTACGACCGCGAGAACGAGGACCTGAAGGGCAAAGCGGAGATCATCATCGCCAAGCAGCGTAATGGGCCTACGGGCTCGATCCAGATGGCCTATCTCTCCGACTACACGCGCTTTGAAAACCTGGCCCACGGCGATGAACTGGGGGACGCCTACTGACGCGGGCCCCCTACTCCGTCGCGCCGGCGGTCAGCTTGGGATTGATCTTCACTGTCTTCTGCGCGTAGGGCCGCGGCTTTGCCAACTCGGCCTCGAGGTCCTTGTTGTAGCCGTACATATCGTCGAAGAAGTGCATGGTGCCGTCCTCGTCGGCGTTGGCGGTCAGGTAGGTCAGCACCACCGTGAGCGGATTCTGCAGGTTCACCTGCTTGTTGTCCTTGACTTCGGGCGCGGTGGAGTTCGCGCCGGATTCGGCATCGTTACTGCTCGGCTTGGTGTCCGCGTCGGCGGCATCGGCGTTGTCGTTTGCGGGGGTGCCGTACATGGCCTCATGGATCTTGTCGGCGTTCCAGTCGCCCTGCCCGTTCAGCACCCAGTTGGCCATCTTCTCCGCATCGTTCAACCGCACGCAGCCGTGGGAGCGATCGCGCTGGTACAGGTTGAACAGGTTCATCTCCGGCGTGGAGTGCATGTAGATGTCGTACTCGTTGGGGAACATAAACTTGACCAGCCCCAGCGAGTTCTTCGGTCCCGGCTTCTGCCGCACGTTGTAGCGTGCATGCTCCAGGTCGGCGACGCTCCAGCCGCTGACGGGCTTGCCGGCGCGGTCGGTGACCTCGTAGCCATGGCTCTCAAAGTAGCCCTGGCTGGCATGCTTCAGCAGGTCTTTCTTCACGATGTCGGGCGGCAGATTCCAGAACGGCCGAAAGATCAGAAAGCGCATCGTCCGCACAAAGACCGGGGTATCGTGGTTGTCCTTATTCTGCCCATCAACGACCTTCATCTTAAAGGCGAGGTTGCCGTCCGCGTCGTAGGTGCGGACGTAGTACTCGGGCAGGTTGACCAGCACGCGGGGCTTGATGAAGTTATCCGGCAGCCAGCGCCACATCTCCAGCGAGTCGCCGATCTGCTGCACGCGCGCGCTCATGGGCACGTTCAGGGCGTCGACGGTCTCCTTGGAGAGCTTGCCGTCCGGGTTCAGCCCGGTGCGGTTCTGGAAGTGCTGCACCGCCTGCGCGATCTCCGGCGTGTAGCTGTTGCCGGTAGCTTGCCCCTGTCCATCGCCTTCCAGCGCGAGGCGCTGCGCCAACTGCGCCATCCCCGGGTACATTCCGCCGGGGACGACAGGCCTGGTCACCTCCGGCAGCGGCTGCGACGGCTGGCTCTCCTGCTGCCTGGCGAGGTCGAGGTAGTGCGCCAGAGCCGCTTCGGTGTTTTTGTACAGCGGGTTCTGTGGCTCTACGCCGTTCACCACAGCGGGCACGTCATCGGCGTCCACCAGTTGCTCATTCACCAGCGTGGCCAGGTCGTACTGCGCACGGCGCGTGGGCTGGTCGATATCGAAGTTCAGCGCCTGCGGATTCACACGCCCCAGGTGCAGATCGCTCAGATAGCGCATCGAGTTCACGGTCATCGCCACGTCGTACTGCGCGATGGCATCGGCACCTGCGCCGAGACCCTGCGTCCGCTGCGCCCAACGCGAGGCGTCGTAGTCCTCCGGTTGCAGGCCCTTCTTGGCCGCATCCCCGAACAGCTCGACGAGCCGGGTCGCGGCGGCGGTCGGTTTGCCGTTACGCGTCCACGCCACCTCCCAGTTGCGATTGGTGTAGAACTGCTGCACCTGTGGCTGCAGGTCCGAGAAGTCGGGCCACTTCGCGCCGTTCAACTGCGGTGTGCCCACGATGGCCTGCAGGTTGGAGGCGTAGTCGGTCGAGTTCGGTTTGGAGGCCGACTTGCGATGGTGGAAGAGCCGCGTCAGGCTCGAAAGCGTGAAGGTGTGCTGTCCGCCCTTGCACCCGGTCAGCGGCAGCAAAGCGCAGCCAAGCAGGGCGGCGCCGGCGGCGTAGCGTATTCGTTCTGAGCTTGTACGTCGCAGGAGGTTCTTGTTGCAGGCAGAGAGCAGCGAAACAGGTTGCATAGGGGCGTTCTAGGGCCTCAGTCTGGCGATTCGGATGGCAAGCGTTCTTGCTTTGGATGCATGCTGCTCCGAACGCGCTCTCGCCCCCGGTAACCCTTTCGGGTGACCTATCCGCTCGCCCCTGCCGCTATGCTGATCCAGCAAAGCACAGCCTGCACCGCCACGATCGCGCCCGAAAGCAGCAGAAACAGCTTGCGCTGCCGGGTCTCCAGCGCATCCGCGAAGACCCCGCCGATGAAGGTGAACAGGAACGGAAGCGCCCAAAGCCAGGGCGCGGTGAAGACCTGAGTTGAGTAAAGCGGCAGGAGCAGCAAGGTCACCAGCAGCGGCACCGTGTTGCCAAAGTACCGCGACCGTCGCGTGACCAGGTACAGCAGCAGCGCCACGCCCGCGGCAACCAGGATGCCGGCGTTGGCGAGGCGATGCGCAAAGGCCTGCGCCGGCTGCAGCGAGAACCAGAATCGGGCGCTGCCGCCCGTGAACACGTACGCGAACGCAGAGGGGCGGAACGAAAACGCTGCGAAGACGATGATCAGGGCGCCCAGCGCGGCGAAGATCATGATCTGCGCCACATACGCGCGCCGGCGCTCGGCCAGGTAGTAGAACAGCACAAAGCCCAGCAGAAAGCCGATGCTCGCGGCCAGCAGATGTGCCGTTGCGGTCAGGCCCAGCGCCACGGTCAGGAGCAGAATGCGCGGTCGCCATTTGCGCCGTGGACCCTGCAGCGCATGCGCCACCCCGATGGCCGTGTACAGCAGACCGTACAGGCCCCACAGGGCGAGGATCTCGTTGTTGGGCGTGGTGGCGTAGCCCACGACCGACGGGCAAAACACATAGAGCGCCAGCGCCAGCGCGCCGCCTTCGTTGCCAAACAGCCGCCGGGCGACCCACCACAGGCCGCCACCCAGCCAGACCGCAAAGGCCACGAACGGCAGGCGGATCAGCCAGCGTACGTCCGTCAGCTCATGCCGCGCCTCCCAGGTGGTGCCGTTCAGGGAGCCGCCGTCGTACAGCCGGTTTTGCGGGCTGCGCAGATGATCGACGCCGAGCAGCATTAATCGCTGGACGGTGAGCGGGAACCCTGCCAGGCGATACGCCAGGGTGCCATCGCCGTTCAGGTTGCCGCAGGTGGTGAAGTAGCCCTGCAGCGGCGAGGGCCGCTCCCACATCTCGCGTCCGCAGTGTGCAAAGCGGTAGTCGTCCGAGTTCAGCGGCTGATGCCCGATGGTCCAAAGACACTCGGCCAGCAGAAACAGGAGCAAAACCGCCGCGACCCGCTGTCCCGGGCCGATATAAAAACCGCGCCAACGCACCTGAACAGGGTACAGGCGTCAAACGGTCCGTGCGCGGTACCCTTCTCGGTATGGATTCGTTGACGTTTCGACCGGGTGAGGCCTTTCTCTCCTCCAACTCACCCCAGGTGCCATGGACGGTGGTCTTTGAGGATGAAGGGGTCGCAGCCTACGCCTATGCCTGCGATCGTTCGCAGGAGACGCAGGAGCAGGCCATTCTGGACGCCATGCTGATCTACAACGTCGCCTCGCTCGAGGACCGGGAGCGGGAGCGATTGGCTGCGGTGCAGTGGTCGGCCGATGGCGTGGAGGCGGTGCTCTACCTGGACGGTACGGCCCAGGCGCTGATCGACTTCGGCAGGCACGAAGCGTGCTGCCGCACCAACTTCCCGAACTTCATGGAAAGCGAGCAGGACCGCTGGCGGCAGAGCTCCCACGCCTGGGAGCCGGCCCGGCTGGAGCGCTTCGAGGCCGCGCTGTATGGCGGTGCGCCGGCAACCTAAGTCGTTCCGCAGCTTGGTTATCCGGTTGATTCTTCCACCTTGTGTGTACGCTGGACCCGCCCCGGATCGTGTTCTATAGACCCATGAGTTACGTGAACAATCAGTCAACCCCAGAGGCGATCCGGATGCGCCTGGAGTTTCTTCGCAAGTACCACACCTCCGTCGTGCGGTCCGGGGACGAGCGGCTGCGCGCCGCGATGGCCGAGTACGGCGAAAGCTTCTGGGCCGCGCAGGAGCCGAAGGCGGCTTAACCCAGCGACGAGCCATTGGCGGTGGCCAGAAGGGCATCGGCGACGGCGGCCGCTTCCCGGGCAGCCTGGAGGTCGTGAACGCGAAGGATGTGGGCGCCGGCAAGGATGGCGGCGACGTTGCCGGCGAGGGTCGCATCGCGACGCGTGAGGCTGGGCGGTAGGGGTGGATCGGTAACTGGCTGAACCGGACGCACCGCCTCCGCAAGGAAGCCTTTGCGAGAGAGGCCGACCAGCAGACCGCGGCCGAGTTGGTGCAGCTGATCCAGGTCGGCCAGCAGAGCGAAGTTTTCCGGGCCGAGCTTGCCGAAGCCGAACCCCGGATCGAGCACGATGGCCTCGGTGGAGATGCCGGCGGCCCCGGCCAGGGACAGACCCTCCACGAGCCCGGCGAAGACAAGCCGGAGGGTGCCTTCACGCGTGAGCGGCCGCAGGTGACGCCATTCGGGGGGACGACCGCGGGTGTGCATCAGAACCAGGCCGCAGCCGGTGTCGGCGACGGCGCGGGCCATGGCAGCGTCCCACTGCAGGCCGGAGACGTCGTTAACGATCTCGGCGCCGAGCGCGGCGGCGGCGCGCGCGGTGGCGGCGTGGTAGCTGTCCACGGAGAGGATCGCCCCGGGC
>CAXTWN010000106.1:0-12966 GCA_964248055.1 uncultured Acidobacteriaceae bacterium
GGTACGGCGTTGACGGCGATCCTGAAGCAGCCGCGGCCGCCGCCGGGGCAGGGGGACGGGGCGAGCGTGGACGCCACCGTGGCTCGGCTGTACGAGCAGCGGTACCGGGGGCGGATGGGGCCGGGGCTGGGGTTTGAGGACACCTTTGCGATGGTGGTGCGGGGTGAGGATGCGCGCCGGTTGGGGTTGGCAACGATCTCCGATGTGGCGCGGGTGGCCCCCGGTCCCGGAGCAGGTTGGCGGTTGGGCGTGGGGTATGAGTTCGCGGAGCGGCCCGATGGTTTGCCGGGGCTGGCTGCGGCGTACGGGATGCACTTTGCGGGCTCGCCGCGAACGATGGAGCTGGGATTGCTGTACCGGGCGCTGCAGGCGCACCAGGTGGATATCGTGGCGGGGAACTCTACCGATGGAGCGATCCAGGCGCTGGGGTTTGTGGCGCTGCGAGATGACCGGCGATACTTTCCTCCGTATGAGGCGGTGCCGCTGCTGCGCGAGGATGCGCTGCAGCGCTGGCCGGCCATGGGCAGGGCGGTCGCGCGGCTGGCAGGCAAGGTGAGCGCGGAGGAGATGCGGGCGATGAACCTCGCGGTGGAGGCGCAGCACCAGGACCCGGCCGACGTGGTGCGCGCGTTCCGGGCCCGCAAAGGGCTGTAGCGAACTCGCCAGCCCAACTCGCGCCCCAAGCTGACTCATCGTAGGCGTTGGTGGGCACTGCCAGGAGTGCAGGAGATCGAAATGGATGTCGAGCCATGGATGCGAGGCACGCATCCCGAGATAGACCCCGTGCGACGAGCGGTCGTCCACGCCCTGGAGCTGGCCGCCGAGGACGCCGAGCGCTGGTGTGCCGGTTTGGACCAGGAGGCGATGTTTGCGCGGCCGTTTGACCTGTCTCCGGGGGCGTTTCATCTGCGGCACATCGTGCGCTCGCTGGACCGGCTGCTGACCTATGCGGAGGGGCGCGGGTTGAGCGAGGCGCAGCTGGCGTCGTTAGGCACGGAGATGGCTGCGGGTTCCGCAGATGAGGTGTTGCGGGAGTTTCGTGAGGGGCTCGGGACGGCCGGGGAGCGAGTGCGGAGGTTTTCGCCGGAGCAGTACGGCGAGGCCCGGGGGATTGGGCGCAAGCAGTTGCCCACCACGGTCGCCGGGTTGCTAATTCACTGCGCGGAGCATACCTCGCGGCATGTGGGGCAGGCCGTGACGACGGCCAAGGTGTTAGTCCGTACGTAGGGCTTGCGTGGGTTCGATCAGGGCAGAGCGGCGCGCGGGGAGGGCGGAGGCCGCAAGTGCGAGAAGAAAGATGGCGAGTGTGGCCAAAAAGAGGACAGTGGGGTCCAGAGGGTTGACCTGGAAGAGCAGGGTGCGAAGAAGGCGCGTGACAAAGGCCGCGCCCACGGCACCGAGGACACAGCCGATCAGGGCCAGGCGAGCGCCGGAGAAGAGCACCAGGCGCACGACGCCCAGGCGTTGCGCGCCCAGAGCCAGGCGGATAGCCATCTCCTGCGTGCGGAGCGAGGCGGAGAAGGCGACCACGCCATAGATGCCGAGCACCGCGAGCAGGACGGAGACGAAGGCGAAGCCGGAGATCAGGGCGGTATTGAAACGCTGGGGAGCCTGGCCTTCGGTGACCAGATCTGCCATGGACTCGACGTTGGTGAGCGGAAGGCGGGGATCGAGGTTGCGTACGGTCGCTTGAAGGGCGCTGGCCATGGTCTCCGGCGGGAGCGCGGTGCGCAGGACGATGGCGCCGCCGGCGAGGTCGAGCATGCCGGGACTGGCAAAGGTGCCCAGGGAGATGGAGAACTGGCCCGCGGGCAGGTAGACCTGATCCTGCACGGGCGCGTCAGCTGAGGTTTGCTTAATGTCCGCGATCTCACCGACAACGGTGATCCACGGCATGGGAGTTTGGGCGAGACCCCAGTGGAGGCGCTTTCCGAGGGGGTCCTGACCGGGCCAGTAGCGGTTGGCGAGGGTGCGGTTGACGAGGGCAACCAACGGCGAACCGGCGCGGTCGGCGTGGGTGAAGTTGCGTCCGCGAAGGAGTGGAATACCGGCGGCCTGGAGGTAGCCGGGGGTGATGCTGGACTCCCAGCAGGAGATGAGGCCGGCGCCCTGCGGCGGGGTATAGCCCTCGGCGTAAAAGCTGGTGCTGGACTGCTGGCCGGTGGCGGGCAGCTGGGTGGTAATGCCGACCGCCTGGACGCCGGGCAGGCTGCCGAGTTGAGCGAAGAGGCGGTCGTTAAAGGCGTCCACGGCGCCCTGCGTGGGGTACTGCCCGTGCGGCAGGCCGTACTGCGCGGTGAGGGTGTGGTCGGTCCGCAGACCGAGGTCGACGGCGCGGAGCTGCGCGAAGCTGCGCAGCAGAAGACCGGAGGCGACCAGAAGGATCAGAGCGACGGCGATCTCGGCGATGACGAGGGCGGAGCGCAGACGGGCGCTGCCGCTGCCGGAGGAGCCGGTGCGGCCACCCTCCTTCAGCGAGTCGTTGACCGGGGTGCGCGCAGCGGACAGGGCGGGCACAACACCGCAGAGAAGGCCGGTGAGGACCGCGAGCAGGAGGGCGAAGGCGACAACCTGGCCGTCCAGCGCGATGGAGTTGATGCGGGGCAGGGTTTCGGGCAGGAAGCGCACACCGCTCCGCAGCGCCGCGGCGGCAACCCCGAGGCCCAGGAGACCACCGCCAAGCGAGAGGACGAGTGTTTCGAGCAGCGCCTGGCGAACGATCTCGCGCCTGCTGGCGCCCAGAGCGAGGCGCACGGCGACCTCGCGACGGCGGCGGATCACCCGCACCAGAAGCAGGCCGGCGAGGTTGGCGCAGGCGATGAAGAGCACCACCATGACGGCAAATAAGAGCGTGCGCACCAGCGGACGAGCCTGCGCCACCGTGCTTTCGTCCAGCCGCTGCACGACGGGGCGGATGCGGAGCGCGGCCATGGCCGGGGGAAAGGCGCGCATGATCTCATCGGCGACGGGGATGGCCTCAGACTGCGCCTGCTGCGGCGTGACACCTGGCCGGAGACGGCCGACCATGAGCCAGTTCCAGCTGCCGAGGTTGGCGAGTTCGGCCGGGGAGGGACTGGCCGGCACCCAAAGCTGGCTGCGGTTCAGCTGGCCGGGGACAAGAGGGAACTCGAAGTCGCGGGGCATGACGCCGATGATGCGATAACGTTGGCGGTCCAGCACCACGTCCTGGCCGAGTACGTGAGTGTCGCCGTGGAAGCGGGTACGCCACGTGGCGTAGCTGAGGACGGCCAGCTTCTGATCGTGCGTCTCTTCGTCGGGGGTGAAGGTGCGGCCGAGCACGGGGGCGGTGCCGAGGATGGGGAAGACGTTGGCGGAGAGGCGCGCGGCGTTGACCATCGCGGGATCGCCGTTGCCGGAGAGTTCGTAGGAGGTCTGCTGGTAGATCCCGAGGTCAGAAAAGCCGCGCAGCTCGCGGCGGTACACGGCGATCTCGGGGCCGGGCACGCCGGGTTCGGGCAGAAGGTCGTCTCCGTTGGCGGCTGCGATCTGGTCACCGAAGCGAACCAGGGTGCTCTGGTGAGCGAAAGGCAGCGGACGGAGCAGTACGCCCTCAACAATGGAGAAGATCGCCGTTGTCGCGCCGATGCCGAAGGCCAGGGTGAACACCGCGGTGAGAGTGAAGCCGGGCGACTTGCGCAGACGGCGCAGGGCTAAACGGAGTTCCTGGAGATAGACGTTCATCGACGATTCGGTGCCCTCTGGTGAAGAACTAGAGCAAGTCTGGGGCCATCGTCTTTCCTATCCAGCGCAGCTTGGTCCCTCACTGCCGCGTGTCTCCGGGCGATTGCGAGAGAGGGAGTGTCCAAATATGGGAAGCGATGTCCGAAGCTGGACATAGCCGAACGGATCTGGTCTGTGTGCTCTGTGCTCTCGCCCTGAGCCAAACGCAGGCTCACATGGCGCTGGGCACACCGATCCCCAGCCAGCCGAGTACCCGCACCAGCTCCCGCCGGGCTACGGCTGCCGTGGCCAGCAGCAACGCCCGCCGCACCGCATCAGTCTCCTTCAGAATGTTGTGTCGGTGATAGAAGTTGTTGAAACTTTGGGCGAGGGTGAAGGCGTACCTGGCCAGCATGGCCGGCTCCGCGGCCGCGATGCCCTGCTCCAGCACCAGGGTCAGCCGCGATGCCTGCAGCCAAAGCTCCCACAGGTCCGTCTCGCTGGCCAGCAGCGCCGAGAAGTCCGCCTCCGCCACGGCAGCCAGCGCGTCCGCCTCGCTCACCCCGGCCTTGCGGAAGATGTTCGCCGCCCGCACCGCGGCGTACTGCACATAGGGGCCCGTCTCGCCTTCGAAGCTCAGCGCATCGCGGAAGTCGAACGCGATGACGGTATTGCGCGTGAAACGCAGCAGAAAGAACCGCAGCGCCCCTACGCCGATCGTCTCCGCGATCTCCGCCCGATCCTGCTCGTCGAGCTCCGGATGCCGCTTGTCGACCTCCTCGCGCGCCGCTGCAATCATCCGATCGATAAGGTCATCGGCCTTCACGCCAAAACCCTTGCGCCCCGAGACCTCGATATACGCCCGGCCCTTGTCCTCCTCCTTCAGCGTGTAGCCGAGCTCTTCGGCACAGCGCGGCGTCAGCGCCACCATGGCGTAGTTCAGGTGCGTGTAGTGCTCGCTCTCGCTCACAAACCCGAGTGCCCGGAGCGCCTCCTTCACCTGGGCCTGCGGGTCGTCCTGGCGTGAATCGATGACGTTGTACACCGCCGTGGCCTGCCCGAAGCACGGATGCGGATGCACGCCCTGCAGGCTGGAGATCCAGCAGGTATGGTCCGGGTACTCGCGAAACCGGTCGTAGCCGAAGTCCAGGCCCAGCAGCCCGAACTTCCACAGGTGATAGGCGATGTCCTTGCCCACATAGGTGACCGTGCCGTTGGAACGAACGATGATCTTGGCGTCCTCGTCCACCTCGCCCGCGCCCAGGGGGGGAGCCCCCGCGCGCCGCATCACCCAGCAGCCCGCGTTCTTGCCCGCCGTCTCCTGGTACAGCACGCCCTTCTCCACCATCAACTGCCGCGCCGCCTCCCAGAAGCGGAGGTGCAGGATCTCACTCTCCCGCGGCAGGAAGTCGTACTCAATGCCCAGCCGCTCCATCGTCTGCAGGTGCCGCCGCAACACCCCGGTGGCAACCAGGTCGGCGATCTCGGCCGTGTCGTTTCCGCCCGCCTCAATCTTGTGCAGTGTATCCAGCCGCAACTGCTTCCGTGTGGCAGCCTGCGCCGGATCGGCCTCATACCACTGCGACACCTCGGCGTACAGATCCCAGCACTGGTAGTCCAGCCGCTCGTTGGTCTCCAGCAACTCGGTCAGCCACTCGCGCACCTGCACCAGTGTCAAGCCCTTCAACTCCGTCACGGCGACGACGATGTCCGCCACCTGCACGCCGGTGTTGTCGATGTAGTTCTGCACGCGGAGGTCGTAGCCGCGCTTCCACCGCGCCTCTGCGCCCGAACCCTCACGCAGCATGCGCGCGTAGCTGTCGCCCAGCACCGCGTTGCGCAGATGCCCCACATGCGCGGCCTTGTTGGGGTTGATGCTGGTATGCTCCACCAGCCGAAAGCCCGGTCCGCCCACAACGGCATGCTCATCGGCCGCGATACGCCGCACCATGTCCGCCCGGTTCAGCTTGACGTTCAGGTAGCCCGCACCGGCGATCTCCACGCTCGCCACGCCCGGCGTCTCCGCCATCGCGGCCTGGAGCTCCTGCGCGATCGCGCGGGGAGCCTTCTTCAACCGCCGGGCCAGTTCAAAGGCCACAGGCAGCGCCATCTCACCCAGTTCGACCTTCGGCGGCAACTCCACGACGAAGCTCGGCAGCTCCACGTCATAGCGCTCCTTCAGCACCGAGGCCACGCGCCTTTGCAGCTGCTCTTGCAGAATCCTGTACATGCTCTCCTTCGCTCCTTACGGCAGTACGGCGGGCAGGGTCTCCAGCTCTTCGACCAGCGGCTTCCTGCGCGCACGATGCAGCCGATGCCCCAGAAACCAGCCGCCACCCACCGTTGTGATCGCTACCAGCAGCCAGGCATGGATCAGAATGCCGAAGATCGCCGCCGCGCTGTCGGACACCCCATGCCGTAGCAGCGCATCCTTGCAGGCCCACTCGAACGGCCCGATCCCGCCCGGTGAGCTTGGAATCAGAAAGGACAGATTCGCCTGGGAGACTGCCTGCCATGGTCCCGCCCAGTCCGTTACCAGCCCGAGGAGGCGCGCGGCTGAAACATACAGCAGCCCCTCAAAGGACCATGCGACAAAACTGACGGCCACCAGCAGCAGCGTGCCTATAATGCCGATCTGCCGGATGCAATCCAGAGCCAGGAGCAGCCAGTGCTCTACTTTCGCGAGCTTCGCGTTGCGGGTCCTGGCGAAGGCATCCTTGATCGGCTGCTCCAGCGTGCGCGCCCCAAAGACCATCACCAGCAGCCCCGCCGTCGAAACCACCATACCCACCTCTGCCGCCGTGCGCAGATGTGGGGAGACCTTGGTGCCCGTGTGCATGGTCACCACAAAGAGCACTGCCAGCGAGAACACATCCAGCAGCTTTTCGAGCAACACCGTGCTCAGGATGATCGACGGCGTGGCACCCAGATCATCGGCATAGGTAAAGATGCGCATCACGTCGCCGATGCGAAACGGCAGGATGTTATTGGCCGCCAGCGAGGTAAGAAAGACGCGGGAACACACCGAAAACCTTGATCCCACACTGCGCAGCATCAGCCAGGACCGGTAGCAGCGCGTGCCGTACCCCAGCAGCGTGAACAGCACCACCCCGGCGATCCACGCCGGAGCCGCCAGGCGCACGCTGCGGAACTCCGCCAGGTGAAATCCGCGAAAGGTCCACCACAAAAAGAACGCGCTGATGGCAAAGCCGGGTACGGTCTTCAGCAGCTTGCGCCGGCCGTCGGGTGCCGCCTGTATCTCCTGTTCCATGCCTTCCTGTCACGCGCCCATTCAGCGGCTCGCGGTACAGTCAAGCTGTCGCATGGAGACGCCCCCTCATTGTACTGTTTCGCTCCGCACACGGCGTCCTCCCTGGCTCTGGCTCCTGGCCCTTACCTTCGGGGTGCTGGTTGTGCACGGGTACCACCCCTGGGCCGAGGACGGGGGTCTCTACCTAGCGGGCGTGGAATACACCCTTGATCCTTCGCTCTTTCCACGAGACACCGCCTTCGTCACCGAACACCTCCGCTACTCCTGCTTTGCCCCTGTGATGGCCGCTCTGGTGCGCCTCTCTCACCTGTCTTTGGCGGCGATCGTGTTTCTTACATACCTCCTGAGCACCTTTACGCTTTTGCTCGCGGCAGACCGTCTTGCGGCGCGTTGCTTTCCGCTCTGCCGCTTGGCGCAAAGGACCGCCGTAGCTCTTCTGGCCGCCTGGTGGACCCTGCCCATCGCCGGCACCTCGCTTCTGCTCATGGACCCGTACGTGACGGCGCGCAGTTTCTCCACGCCGCTGTCGCTGCTCGCCGTTGCCGCGGCCAGCGAAGCATGGGAGCCGCGAGGCCGCTTGCGTTCCGCTTGGTTGGCTCGCCTCGTCAGCACGCCCGCCCTCACCTGTGCGCTCTGCCTGATTCTTGCGGGACTCGTTCACCCGCTCATGGCGTTCTACGCCTGCAGCTTTGTCGTCTTGCTGCGCCTGAGCAGAGCACGTAAACCCCTCTGGGTATGGGCCGGCGTTGCAACGGCTCCCCTCCTCGCCGGGGTGCTCCTGCAAAGCGTCGCCGCTCCGGAGACGCCTGCCGGCATCGCCGCCGTCCTCTCCCGCTACTACTGGTTTCTCTCGGAGTGGCAGTGGTATGAGTGGCTCGGGCTGTTGGGTCCGCTCGCGATCTTCATCGCTCTGCTCCGGCAGCGCAAACAACAGTTCACCGACGACGGCCGCGCTCTGTGCCGCGCCGCCCTCGCGTTGGGTCTGCTCGCTTTCGTAACGGCGGCGCTGTTTGCTCATGAGCACGCACGGGTCTACGCCGTCGCTCGCCTGCAACCGCTGCGTTGTTATCTGCTCCTTTATGCCGTGATGAGCCCTCTGCTGGGAGGTTGGCTCGCCAACGTAGCGCAACCCTGGAAAGTGCAACAGAGCCCAACCATCTTTCGCCCCCTGCTGCGGATTTTGCCCGCGTTTGTCGTAGTCTCCACCGCGCTGGTCATGTTCTTTGTCCAGCGCCTCACGTTTCCCGGCTCGATCCACCTGGAACTCCCGGGCCGCACCAACCCCAACCTCTGGGTGCAAGCATTCGTCTGGGCAAAAGAACACACGCCGCCGGACGCGCTCTTCGCCCTTGACGCGCGCTACATCAACACTGCGGGCGAAGATGCGCAGACCTTCCGTGCCATCGCCCTCCGCAGCGCTGTCCCGGACTTTTCAAAGGACGGTGGTGAAGCTGCGATCACCCCGAGCCTCGCCGCCACCTGGCAACGTTCCGCCACGGCGACGCAAGACCTGAGCGGCCTCTCGGACGTGGACCGCGATGCCCACCTCCGCGCACTCGGTGTGCAGTGGATGATGCTTCACGCGGACGCACCGACCGCGCACCCTTGTCCGTATCGCAATGCGGTTCTGAAGGTGTGCCGTGTGCAGCTAAGTCACTGAGACCCGCGCGCCGCTTCTCGGGGGCCGCATCAGCCCAGCCCTTGCAATCTTCTGCGCGCATGCCGTCGCAGCAAGCCGCGCAATACGGTCACGTTAAGGAAGCAAGCCGGCGCCACCGCGAGTAGCACCACCGCACGAGCTTTGGACAGCAACCATCGCCACAACGGAAGCGCCTTCTTCGCGCTTACATCCGATGTGTCAGGAGAGTTCGGCCCACTTACGTATACACTCGGCGACACAACGGCCACTGCACCGAATGGGTTCGACCCCGTCAGCGATACCGAGCTTCCATGAGAAATTCCGTTTTGCGCGAGAGGCGAAGTCTGCGCCTCCGCAGCTCCGACGTAGCCTGCGCTCAAGCAGAGCAGGAACATCAAGCCTCGTGCGAGGTTCGCCTGTGTGCGCCCGTCCCGCGACCGGACAACACTGCGCACGGTGCCCGCGAACCCATGCACCGCCAGCTGCAGTATGCGCCAAAGACTGACCAGCGGCCGATCGACCTCGCGCGCCTCGCCCCATCCAAGCCAGGTGTCGGCGCGGGAGTACAGCACCATGGTTAGGGCCTCTTCCTGCGGTAGTGTAAGCGGCTCGAAGTGTGCCCGCAGCGACGTGCCTTCGACCGACACCACCGTCGCCGGCAGAGTCGCCTCGCCGTCCAGCACAGGGAAGATCAGGTTCACGGTGTCGCCCGGTGCCGCAGCGAGCGCCTGCTCTCCCCGAAGCATCACACCGCCGCTTGAAACATCCGTGGTTACGCCCTGCAGCAGGCTTCCATCCGGGAGCACAACGCTCGCGGGCACGGTCATCGAGACCCGCACCGTCTGTCGCCGCTGCTGACTTTCGCGCGCCACCGCCGTAGCCACACTTAGCACGATGAGGTTGAACAAACTCCACAGCACGTTCACCCAGATCGTTCCAGGATGCCGCCCGTCATACATGTTGGCTGGCACGTTGAGCAACAGGCGCAGAAATTGAGCGTGATGTACCACGTGCGGGAATGCAACCAATCGTGGGATCGCACACAGGAGCCCAAACAGATTCAGCACAAGCAACAACAGGAACGGACGGGCGATGCGCGCGTCAAAGAAACTTCGGTCAACGACGCCGCCCTTCTTTGTCACGCTGAAACGCCCTGCTCTGGGGCGCAACAGGGCGGCCATCGTCGGCACAAACAGATACGGCGCCAACACCGTCTCATAGATCTCGTTCCAGAACGAGTGGCGATGCTGTCCCTGGATGCGCGAGTTCGCGAGGTTGGACACTAGCAGATGCGGCAGGGCATAGGCCAGCACCGCAGCCCAGAAGCCCGGGATGTTGGTGTGCCCAAAGATCAAGTAGATCAACGGTGCGGTGAGAAAGATCAGTCGTGGCAACGCGTAGAGAAAGTGCGACATCGCGTTGAAGTAGCAGAGCCGCTGGGCGAGCGTGAGCCCTCGCGCAAACAGCGGATTCTCCAACCGCAGCACCTGCACCATGCCGCGCGCCCAGCGTACCCGCTGACGCACATGGCTGCTTAGCCGTTCGGTGGCCAGACCCGCGGCCTGCGGAATGTTGATGTAGGCCGAGTTCCAACCGCGCATCTGCATGCGCAGGCTGGTGTGTGCATCCTCGGTCACCGTCTCCACCGCGATGCCGCCGATCTCATCCAAAGCGGAACGCCGCATCACCGCACAGGAACCGCAGAAGAACGTCGCGTTCCAAAAGTCGTTCCCGTCCTGCACGATGCCATAAAACAGCTCGCCCTCGTTGGGGACCACACGGAATTGCTCTAGATTGCGCTCAAACGGGTCAGGCGAATAAAGATGGTGCGGTGTCTGCACCAGGCCCAGCTTTGGATCGCGCCCGAACCAGCCCATGGTGATCTGCAGAAAGGAGCGCGTCGGCACGTGATCCGCATCAAACAGCGCCACAAACGGCGCATGGATCTGCCGCAACGCCTGATTGATGTTGCCGGCCTTCGCGAACTCGTTGCCCTCGCGTGTGAGGTAGCCGATGCCCGCCTCTGCACAGAAGCTGCGGAACTCCTCCCGGCGGCCATCGTCCAGCACATACACATGTAACCGGTCGACCGGCCAATCCATGGCCATGGCCGCCAGTGCGGTGTACTTCACCAGGCTCAGCGGCTCGTTGAAGGTCGGAATCAGGAGATCCACCTCGGGCCACAGCTCTGTGTCTTCGGGCAGGGGCACAGGCGGCCGTCGCAGCGGCCACAAGGTCTGCAGAAAGCCCAGAAACAGATTCAAGAAGGCATAGCACTCACTGAGCAGCAGCAGCCCGATGAAGAAGGCGTCCAGTGCTGTCCAGCCGGTGGCGGGATCACGAAAGAATCTCGTCACGGTCGCCACGCGCCAGAAGCCATAACGAAACGTAAAGAAGCAGGACAGCAGCACCAAACTCAAGGTGACGAGGTACGAGGTTGACCACCGGTCAACGCAGACCGCCAAGCAAATCAGGGCGCCGCCCGCGACGGCCTGCTCTTGCCATCCTGTGGGCAACACGGCCGCGAACAGCAAAAACAAGCCGCTTGCGACCAGCAGCGCTGCGCTTGCCACTCGCGCCCCCAGATCGCCTTCACTCGCTTGTTCCGCCGGCCCCGTCCCTTGCGTCACTGCTCGCTCCAGCGTGCGCTCCTGGTCTCCGGCTGAGCCGGTCCGGAGGCCGTGCGGACCCACGCGGCAAGGCTGCGGTAGTCGCTCGCTACCCCGGTCTGAGGCGAGTAATCAATCACCGTCATCCCATCCGCCAACGCCTCGGCGACCGCCGAGGAGCGCCGGATCGCAAAGGGTAGCAGCCGCGACCCAAGCTTCTCCCGCAGTCCCTCGCGAACGTCCAGGTGCAAAGGCAGGGAGGCGTCAAATTGGGTGAGCAGATAGTGCGGCTGCACCGGGCGTCCGACAGTCTCTCTCATCTGCTCGAAGAAACGTTCGGTGGCTCCGAGGCTGATAACGCTGTTCATGTCGGGTGTCACAGGGACCAGCACCATGGCATCGAGCCGGAGCAGGCCCCGCAGCAGGGCGACCTCCGCCGGGCTGACATCCAGCACCAGGTACCCGTCGCCCTTCCTCCGCGCGGCAAGATCTTCCGCGAGTTGCTCATCCCGGCTGCTGCTGCGTTCGCTACGCACGGCAAGGTCATAGCTGATAACCGAGATCGGCATGTCGGCACTCCCAGGAGGCGGAGAAAACGTTCTGACCACGCCGGGTCGCGTCTCGGTCGCACCAAAGTAAAAGGGCAGCAAACTCTGCGGGGTCAGATCGGCCAGCAACACTCGCTCGCCAAGTGCCGAAAGCGATCGGCCCAGCGACGCGGCCAGGCTGGTCTTTCCCACGCCTCCCGCAAGGGAATAAAGAGCCACCATCCGTGATCCTGACGGTTGGTTCCGCGGATGGGTCGGCTCCATCTCCGGGGTCTCCGGGTCGAACACGCCGCGCAGGGCATACCAACGCGAAGCCATCCGCTCGCGCGTCTGCTGCAGCGTGGTGTCCACCGAAGACCCTTCGCCAACCAGCGGCGTCAACTCCGCGGCAGCACCCTGCGCCTGCTCGTCAATCCACGCCGGCAGCGTGCTGCCTTGCTCACCCTGCGTAGGCTTCGCCACATTGCGCAGCTCGCGGCGCGTTGGAAACCGCTCGGGCTGCATGCTCTGCTCACCGGGGGCTGCCCCGGCGACCTCTTCGGCGGTGCCGCGTTCGGGATCCCCAAGTCGGCTATACAGCTCTGCGCGCCTCTGTTCGGAGGCATGCGCCTCGGCGGCTTCGCTCCCCGCGTTGCGCGCTGCCTCTTCCGCGGCCTGCATCGCCGCCGCTCGGCGCGCCGCCTCTACGCGTTCCTGTTCGGCCCGGAGATGCAGCTCCTGGGCCCGCTGCAACGCGCGCAACCGCGCCTCCCGTTGCCGTGCGAGCTCCTGGTCCAGCACCTCACCCAATGCCCGCCGCGCGTGTGCCTCGTGAAAGCGCGCCACCTCACCTGCCGCGCGTGCTTCGGCCTCGGCCTGGGCTGCGGCGCGCTCCGCCTCCGCCTTGGCGCGCAACTCAGCTTCTGCCTTGCTCTGGGCCGTCCGCTGTCGCTGCCGCGCTCTCGATTCCCGCCGCGCTGCTGAGAAATCCCGATATCGCGCCCCGGGGAGATTGGCCCACGCGAACAAGGCCGCCACGTCCTCCGGAATCTCCGGCCGCGGTACCTCTTTGCTAAGCTCTGGCGTCTGTCCTTCCATGCGCCTCGTCTCCCCTTTGCTGCGGAAAGGCAAAGCAAGATAGGAATCTATCTCCTCTCTCCGGCAATGTACCCGAGGCTACTTGGCGGAAATGTGGCAGTCAATGCAACCGAGGTGACCGCCAAACCCCTTGAGAGGCAC
>CAXTWN010000107.1:0-2629 GCA_964248055.1 uncultured Acidobacteriaceae bacterium
GATGGGCAGCTCCGTGAAGCGCCGCAGCCGCGCGACCAGCTCCGCGGCGTCTGCGGCGAGCTCCGTCTGCGTTCCCGTGATGCCCACCCGTGAGATGGCATACACAAAGCCGCGGGAGTGCTCGGCGATCGCCTGCAGCCGGACATCGGGCGAGGTGGGCGCCGCAAGAAACACCGGCGCCAGATCGTTTTCGCGCATGCACGCCAGGTACTCCCCGGCCTCCTCGACGATCATGTCCGTGAGCAGCACGCCATCGGCTCCATGCACCCGGGCAGCCCTGGTGAACTCGGCCAACCCCATCCGCACCACGGGGTTGAGGTAGCTGAACAGGAGAATGCCCGCCCGCGGACGCAACCGGCGCAGATCCCGGCAAAGCTCCAGCACGTCGGCAAGGCGCGTGCCCCGCGCGACCGCCCGCTCGCTGGCGCGCTGGATTACGGGGCCGTCGGCCAGCGGATCGCTGAAGGGAACCCCGAGTTCGATCACGTCGGCGCCGTTGTCCAGCGCGGCCACAGCCATCTCGCGCGTGGTGGGGAGGTCGGGATCCCCCGCGGTCAGATAGATGACCAGGCCGGGCTTCTTAGCAAACGTAAGCGGCATGCGACCTCAGTCCCTTCCCTTGCCCTGCTGTTGCCGAAGAAAGGCGTTCCATACATCGCTTCCCACCGACGCGATGCGCGCATTGATGTTCTCCGCGCTGAGGCCGTCCAGGAGCAGCCGTTTCGTGTTGGGGAACACAAAGTACAGCACCGGCGCATCGATGCTGACGTCCGTGAACTCGCTGCAGTTGCCGGCCTCGTCGTACGCCGTGCAGGTGTTGTGGCCGAGGTTTGCGTGCAGCTTCATCGAACCCTCGCCGATCTTGGGCGGCGGCCCCACATCGCCCACAATGGCGAACTGCAGCTTGCCGTCCTTCACCACCGCCGCAAGATCCCCCACGCTTGCGCCGGTGGTGCGCCGCAGATCGCCGATGGGCAGCACGATGTAGGGCACGCGCTCGGAGTCGAGGCTTGTGTCGGTGGTGGGGTAGCGCAGCGCCGTCTCCGGCTGGTTGGGGAACTCATGACGCTTGGACAGGGCCGAGCCATCGGCGTCGATGGCCATCTTGGCGTCGAAAAATACCGGACCGTCAGGGAACAGAAGGATCACCGTGTTGCGGCTGGGGTCGACCTTGCATCCCGGAGGCTCCTGCTGATCGCAGCTCTGGAAACGCTGGGTCAGTTCGGGCAGGATCACCTGCGCCTTCGCGAAGTCGATGCCCCGCAGAACGCCCTCATCGCTGGGCGGCGCCTGAAAGGGCGTCTGCGCCCCGGCCAGCGAGCCGCTCAGACACGCGCAGAGAAGCGCCGCGGTCGCTCTGTGCCCTTCTCTTGTGTGTCGCCGCATCAGCCCTTCGCCTCTGTTGACCCGATGCGATCGCTCGCGCCCTCCAGCTTCAACTCGCGGGTAAGAATACCGATGTCCTTGTCGCCGCGCCCCGAGACGTTCACCATCAGGATCTTGTCTTTGCCCAGCCTGGGCGCGAGCTTCATGGCCTCGGCCACCGCATGCGCACTCTCCAGCGCGGGAATGATGCCTTCGGTGCGGCTCAGAAACTTCGTGGCCTCCAGCGCCTCCGTATCCATTGCGCTGGTATAGGTAGCGCGACCGGAGTCGTGCAGCATCGCGTGCTCAGGACCTACCGACGCGTAGTCCAGGCCCGCGCTGACCGAATGCGTGCCGGCGACCTGCCCGTAGTCGTTCTGCAGGACGTAGCTGTACGTTCCCTGCAGCACGCCGGGCAGACCGCCCTGGAAGCGCGCCGCATGCTCGCCGAGCGCGGTGCCGCGGCCCCCGGCCTCGACGCCGATCAACTGCACCCCGGGATCGCCGATGTACTCATAAAAGGCGCCGATCGCGTTGGATCCGCCGCCCACGCACGCCACGATCGCATCGGGCAGCCGGCTCTCCGCCTCCAGGATTTGGCGCTTGGACTCCCGCGAGATCACGCGATGGAAGTCGCGCACCATCGTGGGGTACGGGTGCGAGCCGAGCGCCGAGCCAAGAATGTAAAACGTCGTTCGCACATGGGTGACCCAGTCGCGCATGGCTTCATTGATGGCGTCCTTGAGCGTCGCCGAGCCTGAGGCCACGCCGCGCACCTCCGCACCCAGCAGGCGCATGCGGAAGACGTTCAGCTCCTGGCGCCGCATGTCCTCCTCGCCCATGTAGACCACGCACTCGAGCCCAAACAGCGCGCACACCGTCGCCGTGGCGACCCCGTGCTGACCCGCGCCCGTCTCCGCGATGATCCGCTGCTTGCCCATGCGGCGCGCGAGCAGCGCCTGGCCCAGCGCGTTGTTGATCTTGTGCGCCCCGGTATGCAGCAGGTCCTCGCGCTTGAGGTACACCTTGGCGCCGCCTAGCAGCTCGGTCATCCGCCGGGCGAAGAAGAGCGGCGTGGGCCGGCCGCAGTAGGTATGCAGCAGCTGGGCCAGCTCCGCCTGGAACGCCGGGTCCGCCTGCGCCTGCGCATAGGCTTCGTCGAGCTCCAGCAGCGCGGCCATGAGTGTTTCAGGCACATAGCGCCCGCCATACGCACCAAAACGTCCCGCTTTGGAACTGGCGACTGATTGTTCTTCGGAAAGAT
>CAXTWN010000107.1:2639-12964 GCA_964248055.1 uncultured Acidobacteriaceae bacterium
CCGCTACTGGGCGCCAGTAGCGGAACGGAAATCCAAACACAAAGTTGGCCGAAGCCGTCATGGCTTCTGAGCCTACCGCGTGACCAGCCGTGCTGGCAAGGGGTTACCGAAGATTGGTGCGGCAGTGGCATCTGCGCCGTTTACCCCTCGCATCGGAGAAGAACGAACAGGGTTGAACCTTGGTGCATGCCAGTCGGCGTGCACTCAGGCGGCGCCCGGCAGGAAGGGAACGATGAACGCTCTGCATCGCATTTCAGTGGTGGCTATGGCCGCCGCCATGGCCATCACGCCGCTCCACGCACTCGGTCAGGAGTCCTACCACCGTGCCAAGCGGCAACAGCACTACCATGACGCCCGGCACCACACCAAAGCCAAGATCGTGGCCGGCTCGGCGGTGGGCGGCGCCGTTGTGGGTGGTCTGATCGGCGGCGGGAAAGGCGCGGCGATCGGCGCCGGCGTGGGCGCGGGCGGCGGGCTTGCCGCCAATCACGTCCGCGAGAAGCACGATGTACGCCAGCGCGAGGAGTACGGCCACTGAGGGGACCAGAGCCTCACTGCGCTGAATGGGTAAGGCTCTAAGGGGTCGATCGAGCGGCCGCGAGGAAGGCAGCCAGCCGGTGTGGATCCTTGCGGCCCGGCGTCGCTTCCACGCCGCTGGCCACGTCCACGCCGTCGGGCTGCAGGATGCGAATGGCCTCACGCACGTTTTCAGGTCGCAGACCGCCGGCCAGAAACAGCTTTGGGAATGGGCCGCCCGAGGCCGACACTCGCTCCGCGGCACGCTGCCGGATGCTGCGCAACCCCGCCGCCACCGGCTGCCACGCGAAGGACTGCCCCAGGCCGCCGGAGGCGCCTGCCCGTGCCGCGTCCAGCAACACGGCATACAGGCGCTCATCCGCGAGAGCAGCTTCGAGGGCCGCTGCAAGCTGCTGTTGCGGCGTCTCCGGCCTTCCTGTGGCTTCGACCTCGATGCCGATCACCTGGATCAGCGCGAGCCTTCCGCCGGATCCGCGATGCAGTGCGTCGACAAGATCCGGATCATAGCTTCCATGCAGCTGCACGCCGCGCAGCCCAGCCCGCTCCACCGCCCGCAGGATCGCCTCCGGCTCCTGGGGCGCAAAGACGCCAACTGTCAAAACCGCTGCCGGTAGCTGAGGCGTGATCGCCGCGACCTGCTCCGGGGTAACCTGGCGCTTGCTCGGTGCGAAGACAAAGCCGACCGCATCGGCGCCTAGCTCCGCCGCACGTTGCGCGTCGGGGAGGTTGGTGTTGGCGCAGATCTTAACCCACATCGCCGGTCAGCCGCCGAGCAGACTGCGAAGCGCCACACCCGGATCGGACTGACGCATCAGCGATTCACCCACCAGGAAGGCGTCGAACCCCGCCCGCCGCAGGCGATCGACGTCCGCCGCGGTGTGCATGCCGCTTTCGGCAACCCGCACCGCGCTCCGCGGAAGCCTCGCCGCGAGCTCGCAGGCCCGGTCCAGCGACACCCGGAAGGTGCGCAGGTCGCGGCTGTTTACCCCAACGCACTCGCACTCCAGCGTCAACGCGCGCTCCAGCTCCTCCGCATCGTGTACCTCGCACAACACATCGAGCTCGTACCGTCGGGCCTCGTCCCGCAGGGTGCGCAGTTCGGCGTCTGTCAACGCCGCCACAATGAGGAGGATCGCGTCCGCCCGGTTTGCGCGCGCTTCCACGATCTGAAACGGGTCAACAAGGAAGTCCTTCCGCAAGCAGGGGATCGAGACTGCCTCCGAGGCGCGGCGCAGATTTTCGAGCGAACCCTGAAAGAAGCGCTCTTCGGTGAGCACGCTGAGCACGGCGGCCCCCGCTCGTTCCAGCTGCGGCCCCAGTTCGCGCACGTCGAAGTGCTCGCGGATCAAGCCCCGGGAGGGCGACGCCTTCTTCAACTCTGCAATGACCGCCGGTCCGTGCTGCGCCCGTTCCCGCAGCGCGCGCGCGAAGCCCCGCGGTTGATGCCGGGCAGCCTCCCGCTCCAGGTCACGCAAATCCGTGTGCGCCTTGCGTTCCGCGACCACCGCACGCACATGCGTCAGGATCCCCGGAAGATACATCGTGCGTTCGGCAACCGCGCTCATCACCCCCATGCTACCGTGCAGGCGCCGTCCGCCGCTGCTCACTCATGCCGCAGAGCCGTCACCGGCTCCACGCGCGAGGCCTTTGCCGCAGGAATCCAGCAGGCGAGCAGAGCCACGGCCAGCAAGAGCGCGGCGCCCCCCGAAAGGCTGAAGGCGTCGTTGGAATGGATGCCATACAGCATGCTTTCCACCAGCTTGCGCAGGAGCAACGCCGCACACAGGCCCACGCCGACCCCGGCCAGACCCAGCCACAGCGCCTCGCGCAGCACCATGCCGCGCACCCGGAGCCGCGGTGCTCCCAGCGCCAGCCGGATGCCGATCTCATTGGTCCGCTGCGCCACCGTGTAGGCCATCACGCCGTATACCCCCACGCAGGCCAGCAGCACGGCGAGTAAGCCGAAACCGGCGGTTAGGCTCGCAAAGAGCCTCTCCTGGCGCAGGTTCGCATTGATTGCCTCGCGAAAGCTCTGGACATCCAGCACCGGCAGGTCCGGGTCGATGGCCGCAACGGTCCGTCGCAGCATGGGCAGCATCTGCTCGGCGGAAAGGGAGGTGCGGACCATGTACGTCGCCCCCAGCATGGAATCCGTCTGCCGACTCGAGGTCAGATACAGCGGCGCGGGCGGCTTGCGCATGTCGTTGTAGAGGGTATCGGCACAGACGCCGACGATGGTGTAGCGCGTGAGATCTTTACCCTGGCCCATGTGAAAGCTTCTTCCGATCGGGTCCGCACCATGAAGGAGCTGCCGCGCGAAAGCCTCGTTCACCAGGGCGACTTTAAGCGAGGTCGCGGTGTCCTCCGGCCCGAAAGCGCGTCCCCGCAAGATCGGGACGCCCATGAGATGGAGGAAGTGATTGTCCACCTCGGCCAGGCTGGAGTTTACGTCCGAACCGCCCAGCGTAACGGGGTGCCCCGGCAGGTCATCAAATTGGAAGCCGGACATCATCGCTGATCCGGCGAGAAAGGGCATTCGGGTGAGGGCCACCTCCTGCACGCCGGGAAGTGCAGCGACGGCCTCCTCGATCCGGGTGTGAAGCTGCAACGACTTCGCATCCGCATACCGCTGGCTGGGCGCGTTGATCGAGAACTGCACCAGCCCCGGAACGTGAAAGCCGGTATCGATGCGGTTCAGATTGAGCAGGGTTCGGACAAACAGCGCGGAGGCAATGACCAGCAGCGTGGACAAGGCGATCTGAAAGCTGACGATCGCCTTGCTGCTCCACGCGCCCCGACGGCGGGACGCGGTAGACACCGCCTGCTTGAGGCTGGCGTTGATGTCCTGCCGCGTGCTTCGCCAGGCCGGCAACACTCCGAAGAGCAGACCCGTCGCAATCGTGATGCCCGCGGTGAAGGCGAAGACCGGCCAGCTGAAGGGGACGTTGAGATCGTTCTTCTGCCAGCCAGGCTGCAGCAGCGAAGGCACCACGTTGCGGGCGAGGTAGCCCAGGAGCAGGCCCAGCACACCGCCGAGCGCGGAAAGCAGCAGTGACTCCGTGAGCACCTGCCGGAGCACACGGCTCTTTCCCGCACCCAGCGCCATACGCACGCTCATCTCGCGGCTGCGCGTGGAGGCACGTGCGAGCAGCAGATTCGCAATGTTGGCGCAGGCGAGCAGGAGCACAAGGCCCACCATGCCCAACAGCACGAACAGGGGCGAACGCATGCCCTCCGCCGGTTCCTGGATGTTGCCTCGGCTCGCGTCCATCAACACCATCTTTGGAATGTGCTCGCCCTTGTTGACCGGCATGGTGCCGCGGACAGCCGCCTCCAGCAGAGTGCTAAGCTCTGCGGCGGCTGTCGCGTCCGGCACGCCCGGCTTTGCCCGCGCCATCACCTGCACCCACCACTCCGCGTTGGAGCGGAGAAAGCTCGTCTTGTCGAAGCCCTGCTGCAGCAGGTCGATCATGGAGATGGGCAGAAAGAGCTCCGGCGAGCTGAGCACACCGCCGGCTCCGGTGAACCCCGGAGGGTTCACCCCGACGATGGTCACCAGGCTGCCGTTCACGTTGAGGGTGCGACCCAGCACCGCGGCCGAGCCGCCCAGGGCGCGATGCCAGAAGCCATCGCTGATGACGGCCACGGTGGGGCCGCCCAGCCGATCGTCTGCGGGCAGGACCGCCCGCCCGAGCTGCGGTCGGACGCCGATCACGCTGTAGAAGTCGCCGGAGACCAGCTCCGCTCGCGCCGGGCGAGCCTCTCCGTTGACAGTGACGTTCAGACCGTACACATCGTTGAAGGCGAAGAGCTCGCCCAGCGAGCGTTGCTGCTGTTGAAGCTGCACGTACACCGGGTAGTTCAGCATGTTGTAGCGCATGCGGCCGGTGCCGGTCAGCCAGTTGGAACCCCAGGTGTCGTGGATCACCGACGGGCTGTCCGCCTCCGGCATCAGTTGGCGCAGCTCCTGCGGATGCGGCACATTGAGGCGCGCGTACAGGATTTGGTGGGCGGCTGAAAAGATGGTGGTGTTGGCTCCGATAGCGAGCGCCAGCGAACTTACCGCAATGGCCGTAAAGCCGGGGCTCTTGCGAAACAGGCGAAGCGCGTAGGTGAGATCGGCGGAGAGATCGTCGACGTGGCGCAATCCGCGCGCCGAGCGCATGCCGTCCTTGTGCGATTCGGGTCCGCCGAACTCCAGCCGGGCCTGCCGGGCGGCCTCTGCGGAGGGAACGCCGGCCGCCGTGAGTTCTTCCGTACGGGCGTCCAGGTGAAAACGGATCTCCTCCTCCATCTCCGCTTCAAACTGGCGCCGGCCCAGCAGGGATGTCAGCCAGAGCACCGCGCGGCTGCGCAGCGCAGACTGCTTCGCACGATGGGGCGTCGAGGGCTCTGTGTACATCAGCGCACCTCCGGCGCAAGGGGCTTTGGTGCTGGTTCGGCGGTCATGCGCAGGATGGCTCCGACGATCTTCGCCATGCGACCCCACCTCTCGGTTTCACTCTGCAGCTGCTGCCGTCCTAGCTCCGTGAGCCGGTAGTACTTAGCGCGGCGATTGTTTTCGCTCGCGGCCCATTCGGTCTCCAGCGCTCCGCTCGCCTCCAGCCGGTACAGCGCCGGGTACAGCGAGCCTTGTTGCACAATCAGCTGCTCGCCGCTGATCTGGCCGATGCGCTGCAGGACGCCATACCCGTGCAACGGCCCAAGCGACACGGCCTTGAGGATAAGCATCTCCAGCGTTCCCTGGAGGAGATCCAACTGCGGGGGCATGAACGGCTCCCTAGATGATCTAGGAAGCACAGTAGCGCTTTCTTCCTCGACGGTCAAGGGGAGTTTGCGAGCGACCCGGTCACGATATCCCCACGTACGGCCGCGAAACGCGAGGCAAGAAGAAGGTCCCTTCGCCCCGATAAGGACATAGAATCGGAGGTGCCAACGCCGGGAGACGCACAGCATGATTGTCAGCGAGATCGATCACGTAGATCTGGATACGCCGTACGGGCCGATGCGGACCCATATCGTCCGGCCGGCGGCCCCCGGCAGGTATCCCGGCGTGGTCTTCTTCACCGAGATCTTTCAGGTAACCGGGCCGATCCGGCGCACCGCAACGATGCTGGCCGGGCACGGCTACGTGGTGGCCATCCCGGAGATCTACCACGAGTTCGAAAGCCCCGGGACGGTGCTTGGGTACGATCAGGCCGGGTCGGATCGCGGCAACGTGCTGAAGACGACCAAGGAGCTCGGGAGCTATGACGCCGACGCCCGGGCCGTGCTCGATCATCTGAAGAGCCGTCCGGACTGCACCGGCAAGCTGGGCGCCATGGGGATCTGTATCGGCGGCCACCTGGCGTTCCGGGCGGCGATGAACCCCGATGTGCTGGGCGCCGCCTGCTTCTACGCAACGGACATCCACAAAGGCAGCCTCGGCAGGGGAATGCAGGACGATTCGCTGGAGCGCGCCAAAGATATCCGCGGCGAACTGCTGATGATCTGGGGCCGGCAAGACCCGCACATTCCGACGGAAGGCCGAATGAAGGTCCTCGAGCGACTCAATGAGGTCGACGCGCGCTTCACCTGGCATGAGGTGAATGGGGCGCACGCCTTCATGCGCGACGAGGGAGCACGTTACGATCCGGAGCTCGCCTATCAGCTCTACGGACTGGTCTTCGACTTCTTTCACAGACGGTTGGGCGAGGGCGATCTCCCCGTCGAGACGCCCGGCCCCGGCAAATCGAAGCATTAGTCCCCGAGCACCCGGAGCTGGGCGCGGCACCTGTCTAGTGCCGGGCCCGTGCTCCTTCCACGTACCGGGAGACGCCGTTCAGCCGGAAGCTGATGCCGGCGCTGACCCCGTACGGACTGAGAGCGCCGTAGGTGAACTGCGGCCAGTGCTGGTACTCGACATCGACCGCGCGGACCGTGAAACGATCGCTGAGAGCAACGTCGATCCCAGCGCCCGGCGCGTAGGCTAGAAACGAGCCGTGCGCGTAACCGAACGGCAGGGTGATCCGGCCTACACCGGCGAGGAACTTCGCATAGGGCTGCAGCCGCCGCGGATGCAGGATCTCCACCCGCAATCCGCCAAGGTAGCTCGACTCGGTTACATCCTCCGCGTTGTGGTACCGCAGAAAGCGCGCTTCGCCTTCGAGACCGACGCGCCATTGCGGGTTCACATCCGCGTAGACAAAACCGCCGCCCATCCGCTGCTGACCGTAATCGGCTTGAAAACCGGAGACGCCTCCACCGATGGTTGCATAGTTCCCCGGCCCACTGGCCGTTGCGATGGCTTGCGCCTTTGCCTTCGGCGCCAGTGCGAGAAGGCATACAGCGGCGAACGAAGCGATGGACCTCCACCGGCGGCTCACTGGGTCACCACCAGCGTGACGTTCTGTGCCTGCGTCGTGCCGGAGCCCTGTCCTGTGCCCACGACCTTGAAGCTGTAGGTACCCGGGGCCGTGCCGCTTGTCTGCAGCCCGCTGCAGCCGGTTGTGCCCAGCGTGAGTGCGATCGCGACGGCAAGAACCAGCAAGGCCCCAAGCTTGCGTCCCGTGCGTCGTGTCTTGCCGCGTGCCAGCCCAAGCAGGAGCCCGAGCGGCAGCCAGCATAGCAGGGTAGAGCCCTTGCCCGGGTGTACCGAGGCGCTTGTGCCGGTGCCTGCGCCAAGTGGATCTCCGGTGTCGATGATCAGCGTCGTGGTGACCGATCCATCGGGTGCGAGCTTCAGCTGTGCGTTGTTGAAGGTGCATGTCGCCGCGTAGGGCAGCCCCAGGCAGCCGAGCGCGATCGTATCCGTGAAGCCCTTTACCGAGCCCAGGGTCACGTTGACCGTGGTGTGCTGGTGTGAGACGAGCGTGATGGAAGGAACGTTCACGGTCAGGGTGAACTGCGCCGCCTGTCCCGCGGTGATGGTGGTGGACGAGGACTGGGAGGCGATGTAGCTGGCATCGCCTGCGTAGCTCGCGACCACAGGCTCGGAGGAGGTCTCCATGACAACGGTGATGGTTGCCACGCCTGTGTCGTCGATGGTGGCGACACCCAAAGTGAGGCTGCCGCTGGTGAAGGTAAGCGAGCCGGTCGGAGGTGTGGAGCCTTGTCCCTTGACCACGGCAATGAGAGTGATCTGCTGCGGGTTGGTGGGGTCTGTGGAGGATTCGGTGACGGTTGTCGTGGTCGGGCGAAGTTGAACGACTTGGCTGTAGGCCGCGGAGGTGCTCGCAAAGTCGGCGCCATCGCCTGCATAGCTGGCCGTAATCGTGTGCGTGCCCGCGGTCATCTGCGGCAACGTGAGTGTGGCATGACCCGAGCCGTCCAACGGCGCCGTTCCGATCACGGTGCCTCCGTCGGCGAAGGTCACCGGGCCGGTAGCGACGGCAGCGCCCGCATCGGTGAGTGTTGCTGTTAGAGAGAT
The DNA here is from genome assembly GCA_964248055.1 of uncultured Acidobacteriaceae bacterium. Classification (GTDB taxonomy): domain Bacteria; phylum Acidobacteriota; class Terriglobia; order Terriglobales; family Acidobacteriaceae; genus Granulicella. The sequence continues at coordinate 10,585 of CAXTWN010000107.1, forward strand.
TGCGCTGAGCGTCAGGGCAGGGTTGCCGTTGGAAGTTACCGTAAGCGCGGTGGTCTGCTTGACGGTGACCGCCAGGGGTGCGGAGACCGACGGATTGGCTTTGCCGTCCCCGGCATAGCTCGCTACCAGCGTGTGCGCGCCAGGAGAAAGCGTCGAGATGGTCATGACAGCAACCGCGCTGCCGTTCAGCTGCGCGGAGCCTACGGTCGTACCTCCTTCGGTGAAGTTGACCATGCCTGTGGCCGTGCCGCCGTTGCTGGTGACCGTGGCCGTCAGGCTGAGCGGTTGACCGTAGGTGGCAGGATTGGCGCCCGCGGTCAGCGAGACCTGCGTGCTTGCATCGACTACGGTTTGCGTGAGGCTTGCGCTGGCCACTGCGAAGTTCTTGTCGCCACCATAGGTGACGTTGATCGCGTGGGTGCCCACCGCAAGCGTAGTCGTAGCAAAGGTAGCCTGCCCGGCGCCGTTCAGCGGCACGGCGGCAAGGAGTACCCCACCGTCACGGAACGTAGCAGTTCCGGTGGCGATCCCTGCTCCGGTCCCCGTGACCTGCGTTGTGAAGATCACATTCTGGCCACTCGCCGCGGGATTGTTGCTGGAGACCAGCGTCGCTGCGGAACTCTGCACCACCAGTTCCGCGAGCGGCGTTGACGTCGAGCCCGCGTGATTGGTATCGCCGGTGTACACCGCGGTGAGGCGGTGCGCACCCAGCGATAATCCCGCAGGCGAGAAGCTCGCCGTCTGGTTGGGGCCGAGCGAAGCGGTTCCCAGCAGCGTCGTGCCGTCGTAGAAGCTGACCGAGCCGCCGGCGTTGGAACTGTCGCTGCTGATGGTCGCAGAGAGGGTCAGCGTAGCGCCCAGCGTGAGGGGATTGCTGCTGGAAAGGAGCGCGGTGGCGCTGTTGGCCTGCCTCACAATCACCGTGATTGCTCCGGAGACCGTTATCGCGTTATCCCCATCTCCGCTGTACCGAGCGGTAATGGTGTGCGTTCCGATGGAGAGGCTTGATGTGGTGAACGGGAGACTGCCGTTGCCCGACACCGGCAGGGAACTGAGGACATTGTTGCCGTCGAAGAAGCTCACCGTTCCGGTAGGTGCGATGCCCGGAGTCGTGAGCGAGGCAGTGAATTGGGCGCTGGTGCCGGCATCCACCGGCCCGGAGGGTCCACTGAGCGTCAACGTCGGTTGCGCGAGTTGCACCGTTTGCTGCACGCCGACCGAGGTGGACGCCTGGTAATTTGCATCGCCGCTGTACACGGCCGTGATCGTGTGCATACCCTGCGGCAACGTGGTGGTGGAGAAGCTTGCCACCCCGTTTGTGCCCACGTTCACGCTGCCTAGAACGCTCGTGCCATCACGGAAGGTGATGCTGCCGGTCGGCACGCCGGTAACGCTGGTGACGGTTGCCGTGAAGCTGGCCGACTTGCCCACAAGCGTCGTCGAGGCGGCGGAGCTCAGACTCACCTGGGTAGCCGTCTGCTGTACCGTTTCATTTACGTTGTTTGAGGTGCTGGAGGCGTAGTTGGTGCTGCCGCCGAAGGCTGCGGTAAGCGTGTGCGATCCAACCGCCAGCGTGCTGACCGCGAGCGTAGCCTGGCCGGAGGCGTTGATCGGCGCCGAGCCAAGCAGGGTTGAACCGTCGTGAAAGGAGACCGTCCCGGTAAGCAAGCCGTCCGCTGTCGCTCCCGGTGCCATGGCGACGATGGCGGTGAGGTGCAACGTTGCCCCCGCGTTGAGCGGATTCACATCGCCGCTGAGGTTCGTCAGCGTCGCGATTGGTTGGACCGTCTCCGGCAAGGGAGCGGAATGGCTCACGGCGCTGTCGGTGTCGCCAGTGTAGGTTGCGACCAGATTGTGCGTGCCCGGTGTGAGCGTGGAGATCGTGATCGAGGCCTTGCCGTTCGCGTCCAAGGGAGCGGATCCGAGCAGAGGTGCGCCCGCGCCAGAACCGTCGGTGAACTGCACGGAGCCGGTGGGAGCCGGACCGTCATTGCTGACCACCGTAGCGTTCAGCGTCACAGCGGTCCCCACCGTGACCGTGCTGCTACTCGAGGCCAGCACGGTGAGGGTGCTTGCCTGCGTGATCTGTTCGTCGATGACGTTGGAGGTTCCCGCCGCATTGGCGGTGTCGCCCGAGTACTGTGCCGAAAGATTGTGGGTGCCCACGCTCAGGCTCTGCACGGTCCAGGTAGCGACCCCGGAGCTGAGCGTGACCGATCCGAGGACGGTAGTGCCGTCGTAGAAGACGATCGTGCCGGTGGGGGTGCCGTTCTGGTCCTGGGCCGTCAAGGTGAGCTTGATGGGGTTGGTGACCACGGCAGGATTTCCGGAGACGCCGAGCGCCAGAGCGGGCTGTTGTTTGATCACCTCCGTGTAGGGC
>CAXTWN010000108.1:0-12790 GCA_964248055.1 uncultured Acidobacteriaceae bacterium
AGGTGACCGAGCTTCCCTGCCATCACAACCTCGATCAGTATTTAGAGGAGTGGATCGCCGCATCCGGGCTCGGGAGCGAACCCGAGGCCCCGCTCTTCCCTACCCTGCGCTATGGCCGGCTGATTGGCCGCACTCCCCTGCCCCAGGCGAACGTGCACCTGATGATCCAAAGGAGGGCCAAGGCGGCCGGGCTTAGGACCAAAATCAGCGCCCACAGCTTCCGCGCCACCGGGATCACCACCTACCTTCAGAACGGCGGCAAGCTGGAGATTGCGCAGCAGATGGCCGGCCATGAGTCCGCTCGCACCACCGGGCTCTATGACCGGCGGAACGACCAGATCGCGCTTGATGAGGTCGAGCGGATCGCTTACTGAGGGAGACCTTTTGAAGAATGAGGGGAAGTAAAGATTGCTGATCTCCAAGTGCTTGGCTTCAACCGACTTCCGACCTGCGGTTTAGGAAACCGTCGCTCTATCGTTGTGGTGTACGGCCCGCCTATATGAAGCAGCCCATACGACAGGCGGCATTGTCGTGGGATATGGCACCTAAAAGCTAGAAGGCCACAGCTTCTATTTGTTTTTGCGCTCAGGTGGTGGTGGCCACGCAAGCCAGCAATCAGGCCAGTCCAGGAGCTTGTGACGGGGATACCAGCAGCGCAGGTGCAAACCGCTTGCTGGCAAGTAGCCTCGCGCTGTTGAGTCCTCTTGTTCCTGCATGGCCCGTCGCTTCATGTACCCCACTTCTTCAGAATAAGCGAATAAAGGGGGATATAAACCAGCGGGGGTCAGTAGTGCATCCGTTCGATGAGGTACGCGACGCGCAAGACCGAAGCGGGAACCACGGCGGCAGGTCGGGCTTGAGCCGGACAATAGGACGGCGGCGGCAGCTATCGCCAGGAGGACAGCCAAGGAGCCGCCGAAGCCATGGCGACTCCGCCGGCCACGCGGCGGGGCCGGATCCGGCAGCATGATCCAGTGCCAAGCACGAGCCACTAAGGGCGATCGACGATCAGGACGGCAGCAGCATGCACGGCGCGCTGGAAGGTTGCGAGATCGCAGGCGAACAGTCTGGATTCGAGACTGCGCCCGCACTGTCCAGGAGGAAGCCTCGGTGTTCGCTTGTATGGCTTATTCGGTCTAAGGAGCAGGAAGAGTGGCTACGCAAAAACCTGTCTTAGCGCGCTGAAACGGATTTTCGGATTAAAGACGCAAGCACTACGCCGCGCAGAGCTGCCTAAAGGGAGAAAGGCGCGAAGGGGAGAAGCTGGCTGTCATGCTGGAGTGTGGCAGGCTTCAGAGGCGTAGTAACAGCGTGAGGATGTGGCATTTTCAGGATAGGGTTAAATCGCGGGGGATACGTTCTTTGTTTTCACCAATTAGGACTAGATTTGCACAGGACTTTTGGTCATTCCAGCCGCCCTTAATTTAGGGCATTTCGCTATCCTTTCGTCAGGAGTGAATGCGAAGCTGCAAACATCCCTAAACGCACAAAAGCCCACGTTCGCGCGTGAGCTTTTGGCTTAACTGGAGGGTTTCGACATGAACAAGATGTCGAAAGTCCTTGAGGGTGCTAAACGCTTCCTCGCTGTGGCATTGACTGCTGCAAAGTTGATGGCTGAGATCGTGACTCTCATCCACAAACTGAGCAGCTAGTGCTTTGCTGATCCCAACCCTAGGAGTACAGATCCCATGTGCTCCTAGGCCTTCTTTTCTGCCTCGATTTTAGTCTATGCGGACACCTCATAGACTTTGCGTTTCCAAAAACATCGTCTTCTGTTGGCCGGGCTTTGTCAACGATTGTTGGCATGCTCAGATTTGACGAAAAAACCGACGTACCATTCCGATGGTGATTTTTGCCGCTGCCCCACAGCCTACTTCGCGGTCTAAGACACGCGCTTCGCCAGATGGAAGATGAACCGTTCGGAGACAGCCCACTCCACACACCGGACGCAAACGCCCAGGCCGCCGCACAAGAGCGCAGTGGGCCCGAACCGCGCCCGCGCGCGCGGCAGCTCCGCTAAAGTGCCCCCACCCGCAAAACAGCATGGCTGGATTCCAGCCCCGGAGAACCCGTCAAGGGTGGCCAGCCCCCGTGCCTTCAGCACGGCGCTTACGCTTCCTTGACCGAACCTCCTGGGCCAGAACCTTCGCTGGATAGGTTTTGCGGGGGGGGATGACGGGGGAACCTAGTTCATCATAGGCAATGCATTTTCAGACGTGCAAAATTGTGTGTGTTCAGATTTTCAGACTGATACACCTTTGCAAAGGCGAAACAATGATTGTCACTGTAACCAGCTACAAAGGGGGCGTTGGCAAAACGACGACCTCCATTCACCTTGCGGCGTACCTTCAGCGTCTTGCTCCAACGCTTTTAGTTGACGGAGACGGTATTCGAAGTGCCACCAAATGGAGCCAGCGCGGGACGGGACGGGGTTTGCCCTTCAAAGTCATACCGGCAACACAAATGGCTAAACATCTGCGCGACTACGAGCATGTCGTTATCGACACGGAGGGAAACCCATCGGATGAGGACTTCCGAGAGCTGGCCGAAGGATGCGACCTGATGGTGATTCCTGCTGAGCCAGAGACGGTGGCGACTGATGGGCTCATCCACACGCTGGAGAAGCTACAGGCGCTCAAGGTGGAGCGCTATAAAGTGCTTCTAACAAAGGTGCCGCCACCACCGCGTTCGGAGGGAAAACAACTTCGGGAAATGCTGATCGCGGAGAGCTTTCCGCTTTTCGCGCCGGAGATCCCCAGGCTGGCCGCATTCGAGAAAGCAGCGGCAGGAGGAGTGCCGGTCTATGGCATCAAGGACGAACGCGCAGCTCGCGCTTGGGACGCCTATGAGGCTGTGGGAAAGGAAATCACCAATGGGTAAGTTTGGAGCCATTAGAACGGTCCGCCAGGAGCCTCCGGCTGCACTAGATGAGGAGAGCGAAGCAGTCCCTGCACCTAGTCCGACGCCCACACCTCTCAGCATGCGTGGCCGACCAGCCGGGAAGCGGAGTAATCCCGAGTTTGAGCCAACGACCATCTTCCTTCGGAAAGCCACAAAGAGAACAGCTAACCGGACATTGGAAGATTCGGGTACGAAGCAAGATTTATCCGAGCTGATTGAGTCGCTTTTGCAAGAGTGGATTTCTGCGCGTTCATAATTCTGCACGTTTAGGCTTTCACACATTTACATGTTCAGACGTACAAACATGCAAATGGCCGGAGATGATCAGGATGGTACGTACGCCCAAAGATGACGCTCTAGGGAGTAGTCCAGCAGACAAGCTGATAGGCGCAGCTGTTGAGATCCGCATGAGCCCCGATGCCGTCGAGCGGTCCTACATGGCGCGCCAGTTAGTGCAATGCACCTTGCCTCATTCCGATCCCGGCAACGTGCCCCTCTGGACTCGGACGAATGGCTCCCTGACCCTAACGCTTGAGCCGTATACCGACAGGAAAACGCTTCAGCACCAATACCCCTATGGGAGCATCCCCCGGCTGCTGCTGTTCTGGATTGTGACTGAAGCGACTCAGAAGAAATCTCGGCACGTTCGGTTAGGAAACAGCCTGGATGCTTTCATGCGGGAGATTGGTCTAAATCCAAGAACCGGGGGAGGGAAGCGCGGCGACGCTGCCCGGCTCCATGCGCAGATGGAACGGCTGTTCCGTTCCACAATCTCCTTTGAAGACGAGCGCCCTACCCATAAAACATGGGTGGACATGCGCGTAGCCCCGAAAGCGATGTTGTGGTGGGATGCTAGCCGCTCTCAACAGGACAATCTGTGGGAGAGCTGGGTCGAGCTAGGGGAAGACTTCTACGCTGCAATTACAGCTGCTCCCGTACCAGTGGACTTACGAGCATTGCGAGCGCTGAAGCGTTCTCCACTCGCGCTTGATCTCTATGCATGGCTTGTCCACACCGTCTTCAACGCTAACCGGAAGCGTGAGGCAAGGGTGGTGCCCTGGGAAGGGCTCCACGGGCAAATGGGGGCTGAATACGCCGAGATTCGTCGATTCAAACAAAGCGCCTTGGCAGCCTTGAAGAAGATTGAGCTTGTATATCCAGCCTTGCGCTTGGAGACCACGCAAGCCGCCTTGATCGTTCATCCGTCAACGACTGCTATCCCGGCGAGAGTGCATGAAGACTCTCTCATTGAGAATCGATCTCTCGCCTCAGAACAGGTCTCGACGGTTGAGAAAGAGCAGCCTGCGGAACGGCCGCGGCGCTCAAGCATGCCGCCCAAGGCGCTTGCTGCAGCTCGCCGGGTGATGGACGAGTGCGGGTTCAGCGACGCGAAGCTTGGACCGATTATCGCGGGCGCTTTGTTAGCAGCGATGAATTCAAAGCGAGTACCCAGCCTAGAGCAGGCCGCAGCTCTCGCAATCGCGAACCGAAGGGAGTTCGTCTCTTTGGGAGGACTACTTAAGTACACAGTGGGACCAGAGAAGTTCTTCAGTCAGGGATGGTGCTGGGACTGGGAACTGTGGCCACTGGACCGCGAAGAACTGAGACGCCGCCAGCAGGCTAAGGTAGGAAGTCACTGAACAAATACTACGGTGAAACGGGGCCTTGTATTTGGCTTAAGATCATTTTTTCTACGGTGAAATGGGGCCGTCTTTACGGTGAAACGGGGCCATTTCTACGGTGAAACGGGGCCTTATATATAAGGAAGCCTGTAGTTCTTCCTTTAGGTTTTGTCTGTAGTGTTAACTCCTAGTAGTAAGCACGCCAAATAATTGCCGTGCGATACGATCCATCTCTAAACACTCAGTCCAAAATGAAGCAGCGCCCAGGACTCTGGTAGAGTCTGTTCTCGGAACACGGTTCTCTCCCGTGCGAGGCATATTGTCAACAAGACGCCGGATGCGAACTGTAAGGTTCCGTGGCATCAGGATATGACGATCGTCGTTCAGGAGCGCATCGAGATCGAGGGCTTTGGCCCATGGTCGATCAAGGCCGACGTACTGGAGCGCATGGTTTCAGTACGGCTTCATCTCGATCCTGCCATGAAAAGAAACGGCGCGCTGCGTGTTCTTCCGGGCTCACACTGGCATGGCCGCATCCCGGAGGAAGCGATTCCTGCGATGCGAAGACGCCCGAAGTCGTCTGCGCCTTCGGCACGGACGGTGTGTTGCTGATGCAGCCGCTTCTTCTTCATGCTTCGTCTCCGGCGCGCGTCCCAGGGTACCGCCGTGTGATCCATCTAGACTTCGCTTCTGTGCAGCTCCCGAACGGCTTGCGATGGTTCTCTGACGCTGCTCATGCGATTAGCGAACACAAGGTGACTTCATAGACAGAGGCAAGTGGGCGAAGAGAAACCCTAGCTGTAGTCTATGGGTGCTTATGGATGTACATATGGTGGATGTTCTCTCTCGAGACTCTCCAGATCACGCCCGAGGTGCTCAGCCTAATTGCTGGGATTGATGAGTTCAAGGGTGCCTGGAGAGCTTTGGGAACGCTTGCCCCGGAGCGCCTTCGCGCTCTGCGCCATGTGGCTATGATCGAGAGCATCGGCTCCTCCACCCGGATCGAAGGCAGCAAGCTGTCGGATCGAGAGGTGGAGCGGCTGCTGTCCAATCTCGCCATCGGATCGTTCGCCAGCCGCGACGAGCAGGAGGTAGCAGGCTACGCCGAGGTGATGGAGACCGTCTTCCAGGCGTGGGAAGACCTGCCGTTTACCGAGAACTACGTCAAGCAGCTCCATCGGGATCTTCTGCGCCATAGCGGGAAAGATACCCGACATCGCGGGGAGTACAAGAAGCTCGCGAACAGCGTCGCGGCCATTGATGAGCAGGGGCGGCAGATCGGCATTGTCTTTGAGACTGCCTCGCCGTTCGATACGCCGCGGCTGATGACGGAGTTGTTCGATTGGTTCCGCCGGGCGCGTGAGGATGAACAGCTCCACCCCTTGCCGTTGATCGCTGTCTTCACTGTCGTCTTCCTCGAAATCCATCCCTTCCAGGACGGCAATGGTCGCTTGAGCCGGGTGCTGACCACGTTGCTGCTCTTGCAAGCCGGATACGGCTACGTGCCTTACAGCTCGCTTGAAAGCATCATCGAGAACAGCAAGGAAGGCTACTACCTTGCGCTCCGGCAGACCCAGGCGACGATCCGCGGAACTGCGCCGGACTGGCAGCCCTGGCTTGTCTTCTTCCTGCGTTCTCTGGAACAGCAGAAGCGCCGGCTTGCCACTAAGATCGAACGCGAGAAGCTGATGGCCGCCGCACTCCCCAGTCTCTCCGTCGCGATCGTCGAACACGTCCGGCAGCATGGCCGCGCGACCATGGGCGAGATCATCCGGCTTACCGGAGCCAGCCGCAACACCCTCAAGGAGCATCTCGCGCAGCTGGTCGCCAAGCGGCACCTCGCCAGGCACGGCACAGGAAAGGGAAGCTGGTATGCGCTTCCTTGATCGTATGCTTCTGAGTACGAGAAGCCCTAGCTGTTCAGCTCCAGGTGCATCGGGCCTTCAAGCGCGTCGATGTCTTTGAGGTTCTGTCCCGCGATGCCTTGCAGATCGCCGTACATGCCGGACGTGGCTTCAAGGACGGCCAGCAGTTCGCTGTCCCGCTTCGCCCACTGCTTGTTCATCCACTTGCGTTCTTTGTCGAGATCGCTGCGTAGCTCCGTGAACTTCTCGGCGATACATTCGATCCGGTGTTTGAACCGTGGACCGGTCAGGTAGGCGTAGATCTGCTGCGCCTTCGTCTCCTGCCCTTCGCTTGCACGACGGGCGCCGGCGAGCTCGATGATGCTCATACGCAAGGCACTCGCGACCGGCAGGATACAGCCCAGGCTCGACACCCAGATGCCCTCCATGTGTTCGAAGTGCGTGACATCCTTCGGCATGGTTTGCGACACGATGACGGCCAGGTCGGCGTGCGCCGCCCGTTGATCGCCTTTCAGCTTGGTTAGCCAGGAGTCGGACCAGGCTTTGGTCCGCTTCGATTCCCAGAGGATCTTGCCGCACAGCTGGCCTGACTGATCCCGGACATGCTGAAGCACGTCACCGCCGAACTCGCCTTTGGCGACCGGCTCAATGAGATCGAAAGGGAACTGACCGCGCAGTTGATGTTCGAGCGCGACCTCTAGCGACTCGCCCTGCGCCTGCTGCGAACTCTGCTCCGCCTTGCGCTGGAGGCTGGTGATCTGGTCGCGAAGTTGGGTGATCGTGTTCTCGCGATCCTGCACTTTGAGGTCGAGGCTCGCCTGCGCTTCCTTAAGGGCCTGAGCCCGTGCTTCCGCCAACCCTTCTGCGATGCCCTTCTGGAGATTGAGTTGGAGCTCTCGTTCCCTATCTTCCAGAGCCTGCTGCTTCCTCAGCAAGTCGGCTTCGGCTGCCTGCGCAACTGTGAGCTTTTGTGTCAGGTTCGAGATTCGTTCGCGCTGTTGCTTGGCAGCCTCACGCTCTGCCTTGAGCTCTTCTTCCACTTGCTGACGGGCACGGGCAGACTCCTGTTCGGCGATCTTCTCCCGCTCGCTAGTGAGCTGTTTCGCGATCCCATCCTGTACTGCTTGTGCGACTGCCTGCTCCTGTTTCCTAGCTATAGCTTCGAGTTCCGCTGCACGGCGATCGTTCGCTTCCTGCTGCTTTGAGACCAGCTCCTTCTCTGCCTGGAAAGTCCTCGCCTGATCCGCGAGCTGCTGTTCGTACTGCGCTCGTGTTGCCGCGACCAGGGGTGCGGCCAGCGATTCGGTGAGCTTGATCGACTCGCCGCATTTAGGACAGAGCAGTGTCGGATCGGTCTTCGTTTGCATGCGTGGGGAGCCTCTCGGCCAGTCTAACTTTGCTCGCTGCCGCAACATCAAGAACACTTCGCCGCGTGCTGTGTGGTGATGACCATGGCGGTGGAAATGACGTGGCCGTGCAAAGGCCGGAGAACGAAAGCTGTTCTCCAACCTTCACCCAGCCACTTGGAAAACGCCCGGAGAGGCTTGGGCGTTTCCGCACATTCCCACCGCCACGGCTGCTGCGGGTTCGTCTCTGTTTCGTGCACGTCAAAGTGCAAAGACGCGCTGCTTTGCAGCGGAAGAAGGTCTGACACGTCACCCCCAGGAGGGTGCTGCTTAGCAACCTGGCGTTTACGGTTGTCAACGCGTTTCTATGCAGCAACTTAGCTCGCCGAAGAGTTCCGGACGAAGCTGGATCGTAAACGACCGCTAACGAAAGCCGCACTACCGTAAACGGGTTACAATCTTCAGCCTTTACCTGGAATCAACAACTTAGCTGAAGCGGTAAACGTCCGTTAGCGTGAGTAGACGATTGTCTACGCGCGAAAGTTGACCCGGAACCGCGCCGCCCGGTAGCGTTTGGGAGTGTTCCCGACCACTTCCCAATGAGCCTACCCCGCATTCCGCCGTCCCTCGCATCTGCGCCTTCGAGCATCGAGTCGAGGCTTTCGACCGCGCTTAAAACCGTCGCGACCCGGCTGCCTCCAGCCGAGGTAAAGGCGGTCGAGGCCGCTGCGAACGCTGCCGGTCAGACCTGCTCCGAGTGGATGCGCGAGGCGGTTTTGCTGCACCTCAAACGACCCGCGCGGAAGAAGGTATCGATCCCGGACCCGACCATCCTGGCCGAGTTGATGGGGCTGCGGTCGCTGATTCAGAACCTGATCGCCGCCGCCTCCGACCTGCCGCAGGAGACGGTCCAGCGGATCGTGAAGCACGCCGACGCGATCAAGGAATCGAAGGCAGAGGAGATTCTCAAGCAGCTCGAGGGCACTCACCTGGAGACGAAGTAGATGCCCCAGCCACTCACCTTCAAGCGGCGAGGAGCAGCTCTTCCGCTGATCTTCTTCGTGCTGCCGCTCGGCTGCTTCCTCTCCTTCATGGCCTGGTCTTGGTTTCTGCTCACGCCTCTCCAGAAGCAGTACTTCCCGGCTTACACGGCCATGGCGGTGCAGGGAAGCAGGCCTCTGCCCGTATGGTGGATCTGGAAGACGGCACCGAAGCATAAACCCGAGCTTGCCGGCGATGAGGATGTCGTCTCCGCTCCCGCCGCCGACCGGGGAGTGTTGCCGCTCGCCCTCTCGCCCGAAGCTCAGGCGAAGGGCTGGACCGGGTTGGTCCGCGCTCAGCAAGTGGGCAACTTCCGAGGAGAGAAGGTCTTCCTCCGGGATGGAATTTTTGGGGGCGAGAGCGTCTCGCGACTCATGGTGACGCCGCTCTGCGGCATGGCTCTGTTCGCATTGCTTTACCTCGCCCTGCGCGGAAGCTCCGGCACCCAGTCGCAGCAGGAGGAGAGGCATGGAAGGAGAACGAAAGGACCGGAGTTGACCTCGCCTCTTGAGTGGAGGCGGAGAGCAAAAGCGGATGGAATCCGGTTCCGGCTGGCCGCGAGGTTCGGACTGCCGGGAGCAAGTGTTCGCATCCCGAGAGAGCTCGAGGCGAGCCATATCCTGCTCATGGGGGACACCGGGGCGGGCAAGTCGAACGCGATCCGGCAGATCCTCCGTCAGGTCGAAGCCCGGGGCGAGAGCGCCATCGTCTACGACCCAGCCGGCGAGTTCATCCAGGAGTTCTACAGGCCGGAGCGAGGTGACTACATCCTGCACCCGCTCGATGACCGCTGTCCGTTTTGGAGTCTGGACGGGGAGCTGAGCGGCCGCGGCATCGAGGACGCGATCGCCGCAGCGATGCTCCCCGACAAGCAGTACGAGAATGGTTTCTTCACCGACGCTCCGCGCCGGGTACTCTCCGCGCTGCTCCGAAGAGGTGCTTCGGTCGGCAGTCTGCTCGGATGGATGGCGGACCCGACCGAGATCGAGCGGCGGCTTGCCGGCACGCCGCAGGCGGCCTACCTCGACCGCAAGGCGGGACCGCAGCGCGCCGGCGTTCTGTCGAGCCTGAACCTGATCGCGGACAGCCTCGACCTGCTACCGGAGATGGGGGAAGGTCGGCAGTGGTTTACGACCGAGAAGTGGAAGTGGGAGCGGACCCGGTGGGTGTTTCTGACCTCACGGCCGGCCCTGCGCGAGCGTATCTTGCCGCTGCACGCGGCGTGGCTCGACCTCTTGATCCTACGCATGATGGAGCCGTGCGCAAATCCATCGAAGCCGGTCTGGTTCGTGCTGGACGAGCTCGCCAGCCTCAACAAACTTCCGCAGTTCCACACCGCCGTGACCGAAAACCGGAAGTACGGGAACCCGGTCGTGCTCGGCTTTCAGGGCCGCAGCCAGCTCGAAAAGCGCTACGGCCAGGACGCGGAAGCCATGCTCTCGCAGCCGGCGACGAAGATCTTCTTCAAGACCTCCGAGCCGCGCGCGGCGAAGTGGATCTCGGAGACCCTCGGCGAGATCGAGGTGGAACGGCTCAAGGAGTCGCGCTCGCCCGGGCTGATCGGCGGCCGAAGGAACTATGCGATGGAGATCGCCACCAAGCCACTCGTTATGGCCTCCGAGATCGCCGGGCTCGCACCGCTCTCCGGGTACATCAAGCAGGAGAACCGGGTCGTGCCGGTGCGCTTCGCCTACGTCGCCAAACGCAGCCTGCAGCCGGATTTCATCGAGCGGAAGATGACGATTCCGGAGCCCAGGGCGGTGCAGCCGGCAATCGTGCCGAAGCTTCCGCCAGCCGCGATCCTGACATCTGCGAAGATCGCGACCTCGGCAACAGAAGCGGCGTTGCCGCCTGCGGTTCGGCCGTCTCCGCAAATCGCGGCGGGAGCCCCCGTCGTCTTGCCCGCCCTAGAACTCCCGCTGTTTCCCGAGGCTGCGTCTCTAGAAATCTCACAGCCGGAGCCACGCAGATCCGCCTTTAAGAAAAACGAGGGAACCTCTCGTGAGTGGAAGCCGGTGGACTGATAAGAAAGGCGGGATGGATTAGGAATGACGTCGTGGCGCGATAGGCTGTTGCGGCGTCGGAGATTGAACGGGCAGAAGAGATTGATTACTGGAGCGCCGTTTGGAGGAGCAGGTGTTGACCGGGGACGAAACGTAAACCAGCCCGCAAGGATTGACAGCAATATGGTTATGCTGACCTGAGCGTACAAGCCATATCGAACGTTGTTTCCTGGTTGTCGCAAAAACGTAGAGTTTAAGTGTTTACCGGGAACCCGAGCTGACACCCAAGGGTCTAATTGCAAAATTGCTTTCTCGATGTCGTCCACGAGGTACAAATCATTTACTGTGCGGGCGACCATCCCATTCAGATAAAAGCAGTGGATAAAAATTGCGAATGCCAAACAGCCTATGACCGCCCAGGTTGCGAGATCGAGAAGATGCGGTTCCAAAGGTTTGAAAACGGAGTCTTTACCCAGCACAATCGTGGCGATGTAGCCCGCCAGGGCGGTCCAAATCGCGTAACTCAACTTCCATTCGTACTCGCGGCGGTTTGCCCATCTTGAAGACGCAGCACCATGCAAGAGCCGTAACGTCTCCAAGGACACTGAGAAAATCTCAGATGTAGACGGTTTTGGTCCTGACCGAACCTCGGTTGAGAGCTGAGTTGACACGGGTACGCCTCCTGCGGTGTGTTAACAACCTAATCCTCAGACGTGGAGGGGTGGAATTTAAACCATGCTGACGATTTCCAAACCGCTCTCCGGTGGTCAGGCGCGGACGTACCATGCCCGCGAGTTCGCGGCTAGGCAAGCGAACTACTGGAGCCGGGAGCAGCAGGGCCACAGCGAATGGCAGGGCAAGCTCGCCCAGGAGTGGGGACTCAAAGGCGCGGTTGGGTCGGAGCAGTTCGCCCGTCTGACCGAGGGCCAGCACCCGGAGACCCAGGAACAGATGGTGCGGCACCAGCCGGCCAAGACCTACGAGAACCAGTTCGGCAGGGAAGTGACCTCCGTCGAGCACCGAGCCGGGTGGGACGCCACGTTCTCAGCTCCGAAGTCGGTTTCGCTCACCGCTCTGGTCGGAGGCGACGAGCGCGTCCGCGAAGCGCATCGTGAGAGTGTTCGAATCGCCTTGGGTGAGCTGGAGCGGTACACACAGGCCCGACTCGGCAACGTAAACGCTCCAGAACTTACGGGCAAGTTCGCCGCCGCGACCTTCGAGCATGACACCGCGCGGCCCGTCGACGGCTACGCCGCGCCGCAGCTCCACACCCATGCCGTCGTCTTCAATGTGACCGAGCGCGAGAACGGCCAGACGAAAGCCTTGGACGCCCGGAGCCTGTTCGGGTCGCAGCAGTTCGCAACTTCGGTTTACCGGACCGAGCTCGCCAGCCACCTACAGGATCTCGGCTATGAGATCGAGCGCGGCAAGCATGGCCAGCCGGAGATCAAAGGCTACAGCCCGGAGTACCTTGAGGCGTCGAGTCCCCGCCGTGAGCAGATCAAGTCGCACCTGGAGGAGATCGGCCGCGAGGGAGCGGGAGCGGCCCAGGTCGCCGCGCACCGGACGCGCGATTCCAAGGAAATTCAGTCCCCGGCCGAGGTGCTGCATCGGCATCGCGAGCTCGCCGCGCAGTACGGGCATCAGGCCGATTGGGTCGTTTCCAAAGCTCTGGCGAACGGCCATCGGCAGGAAGTGGACTCCCCGAAGATTGCTCAACAGGCCGTGACCTATGCCCGCGATCATTCGTTCGAGCGTTCTGCGGTGCAGGACGAACGCTCGATCCTACAATCCGCCATGGACCGGAGCATGGGGCAGGCCAGTGCAGCCCAAGTGCGGGCTGAGTTCGATCGGCGGACCGCGCAGGGTGAGTTCCGCACCGTCGCGGGCGCACCGGGAGCGGCAGGGCAGCAGTACACGACCGCCGCCATGCTGCGCATGGAGCGCGAGACCGTGGCGCGGATGCAGGAAGGGAACCGGACCGCGCTCGACAACACTCCTCTGGTAAACCC
>CAXTWN010000109.1:0-12437 GCA_964248055.1 uncultured Acidobacteriaceae bacterium
GTTCCATGCCAGCACTGGCGTTCGTGTAGCCCCACGCAGAATACCGGGGTCTCTCCACTACGCGAGCGGCAAGCCGTTCGCTCCGGTCCAGATGACACTTCCACTCGGCCGAAGGCGCAGCCGAAGCTCCAGCGTTGCCGCCTCTCGCCTGCCGAAGGCGCAGCCGGAGCTTTCGCGAGACGCTTTCACACTCCGCGCCAACGCGCAGGACCTACTCTCCTGCAGGACCCGCCTCCTGCCCGCGCAACAACGCCCCTAAGCTGCCGAGCGCAACACCGTCACCTGTCCATCCGGCGTCTTGCGGAAGGCATGCAGCTCCTGGCCGTTCGCGTCGATGTGGCGCAGCACCACGGCCCCGCTATCGATCTCCAGATCCGAAAATCCAAGCACCTTGGCGCCAAACGGGCCACGCTTCGACGGATCGGTCGTCCAGTCCACCAACTCGGCGCCGCCCCCGCCGGAGATGACAAAGCTGGTCGGATGGCCTGCAAATTCAATGTGCTGCAGGTCATGGTCATGCCCGGTGATCCAAAAATCCACCTTGGCCTGACGGATCAGCGGGTCCCAGCGCTTGATGAGCAGCGTGTTGTCCTTGTGCACGCCGTTGGTGTACAGCGGATGGTGGCAAACCACGGCCACAAACGGCGTCGCGCGCGGCTTGGCCAGCTGCGCCCGGAACCACTCCTCCTGCTCCTCCACGTGCTTCTTGCTCATGGTGAAGCTCCAGGGAAACGGGTCGTCCTTGGTGCCGGGCAGGTTCGAATCCAGGCATAGAAACGTGATTACCGGGTTCGCCTGCGGCCAGGCGAAGCTGTAAAAGCGCCCCGGCATCGTCCAGCGGGTCTTCACATGCTGCGGATACGCCAGCTGCAGCTCCACCTTGTTGTCCACGCGGTACTCATAGTCGTGGTTGCCGAGCACGGCGTAACACGGCCCCGGAAAGTGCGAGGTCGGGTACATCTGCTCGAAGTCCTTCTGCCACCGCGGACAACTCAACCCACCCAGCATGTTGCCGTACCAGTTATCGCCGAGCAGAAACAACGCCTGCGGATGCACCTGCCTGGTGTCCACGAAGCGCTTCATCGCCGTGGCCACCGCGTTCTGCTGTTGGGGGTAGCGGTCCGCGCCCCAGTCGCCAAGCAGCAGCATATGCGGGTTTGCCGGATTGGGTGCGGGGCCACTGCCCACAGCGCCCTGCGCCAGCAACGCGCCGGGACGCATCGCGGCCAAGGCCGAAAAGGCCACGGTCTGTTGCAGAAAGGCGCGCCGGTTCAGGCGACGGCTAGCGAGATCGGACAAGAACAAACCTCCCGCGGCCAACCACCGCGTCCAAGCGCATACAGGGGATTGGACGCGGCCTGACCGCCGGCCGTCGCGGCTCCGGCGCCAACGGAGCTTCAGCGAATCGAAGGAGAACCGGTGCCCGTGTTGAGCGTAGCCACCCGGGGAGGCCGCACGACGAAGGGCAGAACAGCCGAGAACAATAGGATCACGGCCAGGATGTGCAGGCCGCTGGCGTAGTGGCCGGTCGCCTGCCGGGTGTGCGCGATCAGCGACGGTCCAAAGGCGCTGGCAAAGCCCCAGGCCGTCAGCATCAGGCCGTAGATCGAACCAACGAACTTGGGGCCGAAGTAGTCCGCCGCAAACGCCGGCATGGTGCCAAAGCCGCCGCCATAGCAGAGCAGGATGATGAAGGCGACCACCGTGAGCGTCGTCCGTGTGCTGACGCCCGGCAATAGCCAGAACAGCACCGCTTGCAGCAGGAACATGATCAGGAACACGAAGCGCCGCGGGATAAGGTCCGAGACCCACGCCCAGAAGATCCGTCCCGCGCCGTTGCCGAACGCCGCAATGCCCACCATGCCGGACGCCGCCAAGGCGGTCACGCCGGCCAGCTCCTGGAACATCGGCGCCTCCTGCGAGATGATCGAGATCCCCGCGCAGGTGTTCAGGAACAGCAGCAGCCAAAGCGCCCACCACTGCCAACTGCGCAGTGCCTCGCCGAGGGTGAAGTCGCGGGCCGCCTCAGCCCTCTGCAACGCGGCCGAGGGCTCCCAGCCGGCGGGACGGTAGTCCTCGGGCGGATTCTGCATGAACGAGCCGCAGATCACCGTGGTCACGAGAAAGACCAGGCCGAGGTACAGAAAGGTGTTCAGGACGCCCACCGTCTGGATCAGGTGGGTCGCGACTGGAGCCGTGATCAGGGCACCGGCGCCGAAGCCGCCGACCGCGATGCCGGTCATAAGACCACGTTTGTCGGGGAACCACTTCACCAGCACCGAGATCGGAATGATGTACGCAAAGCCCAGCCCGACGCCGCCGATCACGCCGTAGCTCAGGTACAGCCACCAGAGTCCGTGGTTGGACAGGCTGGCCAGCGCGACGCCCGTGCCATACAGCAGGCCGCCGGTCATGGCCACCACGCGTGGGCCGCTGCGGTTGCTCCAAAGCCCACCGAAGAAGGCCGCAAAGCCCAGAACAAAGATGGCGATGGTGAAGGTCAGGGTGACCTCCTCGATCGTCCAGCCGAAGCGCGGCGCGGTCAGCGGCTTGCGAAAGACGCTCCAGGCGTACACGGCGCCCAGCGCGATCTGCAGCACGACCGCTGCCATGGCGATCCCCCAACGCTTACTGCCCATGTGCTTCCTTTCGCACGCGCTTTCTCCGGCACGGCCTGTTGTCTCCACTTGTGATGCGCAAACTGTTGCGCGGCACACGGACGAGCACACGTGGGCAAAGCCGCTCGGACATTCACCAGATCCGGCGAACACCAAAAAGATCCAGCTTCGGATCCGCGCTGACCACAGGCATGTCCTGCGCCAAGGCATGAGCGGCAATCAGGCGGTCGAAGGGATCGCGATGCTCTCCAGTCAGCCGGGCCGCACGAAGCGCAATTTGGGTGTCCACGGGGATAAGCGTGTAGCCCGCTTTTTGCATGAAGCCCAGATAGTCTCGCTCAAGATGCTCCGCTCCCGGCAGCTTGCCGAGGCGTACCTTGGTCGCTATCTCCCATGCGCTCGCAGCCGAAACGAGAATAGTGTCCGCTTCCGTGATGGCCAGCGAGGCTGCCCGGCTCAGCAACGCGGGTTGCACGCTCGCCCAAACAACAGCGTTCGTGTCGAGCAGAATCACCGCGGGAGTCCTGTGTAGAGCGGATCGTCAGCATCCCCCTCGTTCCACAGCTGCAACTCATCTTCAGGCAGAGGCTCCCAGAAAGCCTCTGTGAGTTCAAATTGAGGGTTATATGCTGCACCCAACCGCTGCGGCTTTTTCTTCGGCTCAACCGGTTCCAGCCTGGCAACGGGCGTCTTCTCCCGGCCCGACGTAATGATGACCGTTTCCCCCGCCTGCACCTGACGAACCAGTTCGGACAGCTTGGTCTTCGCTTCGAACATTGTGGCAGTGATCACGCGGACTCCTCCTGCTAGGTCAGCTTAGCAGGAAGGCGGACTGGCACGGAAGTCGTAGTCACCGCAGCCCCTGCGCTCACCTCCGGGCCAGCACCTCGTCTACTCCGTAGCAGCTAGTTGACTCCGGAGTCAGCCACCAGCATGAGCCTTTCTCCCGCGATCGTCCTCCCCGGCGAACCTCACCGCCGTCGTCCCAGCCCCTTCGCGCTCGGTCTACAGGAGACCTTGGCCGAGACGGCGGGGGTACAATCGGCGGCAGTCGTGATGCCATCCTCGGGATCGAGCCAGGGAACCCGTCCCGCTGCCCCTTCGGGCGGCGCCCGCGTCAAGCTCACCCCGCAGGAGATGGAGGCCCGTGCGCAGCAGCGCGCCGAGGACGACGATCTCATCCGCGCGGCGCAGAAGGGTGAGCGCTCGGCGTTCGATTCACTAGTGCGCCGCTACGATCGCAGCGTCCTGCGTCTTGCATTGCACATGCTCGGCAACGAGGAGGACGCGCAGGATGTGCACCAGGAGGCCTTCATCAAGGCCTACCGTCACCTTTCGAACTTTCGCTTTGAGTGCTCGTTCTACACCTGGCTGTATCGAATCGTGACCAATCTCTGCCTGGACCAGCTGCGCCGGCGCAAAAGCCGCCGTGAGGACCCGGGAACCGTCTTCGACGCCGCCGGCGAAGAGATGGACCTGATGGCCAACGTGCAGGACGAACGCGCGGGCGCCGATCCGGACCGCGAGCTGGAGCGCAAGAATCAGTATGCCGCCATCCAAAGCGCGTTGGGCGAGCTCACCCCGCGCGAACGCACGGTCTTCGAGCTCAAGCACTACCAGGGACTAAAGCTGCGGACCATCGGCGAGATGCTTTCCACCACCGAAGAGACCGCCAAGAACACCCTCTTTCGAGCCACCCGCAAGCTGCGCGCGCGGCTGGCAGAGGTTCGCTGAGTAACAGCATCACCCGGGCCACATAGCAGCAAAGCCAAGCGGGCAAACACGAGATGACCCCGCGGGCGTACCAGGCAAGACAGCTTTTGGAGAGTCAGACGAGGAACTTGGACCATGCGATGTGAGGAAGCGTTAGACAACATCGTGTTGGCGCAGTACGGCGAGCTGCCCGACGATCTGCAACTGCCGCTGGAGCGGCACCTGAACAGCTGCGACCCCTGCCGCCGCGAGTGGAACGCCTATCGGCCTTAAACGGAGCGGCTGGCGCTCGACACGGGCGCCGAACCCTCGCCGAACCTGCTGGCTGCCTCGCGCATGCGCCTGGACGAGGCGCTCGATGCCATGCCGGCGCGCTCGCTCGGGCAGCAGTTCTGGGGCAACGCCTTCCGCTGGCTGGGCTATGTGAAAGGCGCGCCCGCCCTCACCACCCTGCTGTTGGGTCTGGGCTTTCTGGGCGGGAACGTCCTCACCCGTTACCAGGCTTCGCACGAGCGCCAGCTGCCGCGCCCGGTGATCCTGTCGCACCCGGCACAGGGTGCGGTGGCCAGCGTCTCCGGCATCGTGCAGACCCCCAACTCCGAGATTGTTCAGGTCAACTACAACCGTCTGGTTCCGGAGACGGTGCAGGGTTCGCTGGACGATCCTGAGATCCGCCGTCTGCTCCTGCTCGGCACGCAGCTCGCGACCAGCCGCGAGGCGCACATGGACTCCGTCGCGCTGCTCGCCGCCGAGTGCCGCCATGGCCACGACTGCGACGGCGACGGCTCCGGCAACGCGGCCCCCGGCATCCGGGCGGCGCTGCTCAACAGCCTGCGTACCGACAAGAGCTCGGCTGTGCGGCTCAAGGCGCTCAACGGGCTGCAGCCCTATGTCGCCGAGGACGAACACGTGCGCGACGCCGTGCTCGAAGTCCTGATGCACGATCGCAGCCCGGAGGTCCGCACCCAGGCCATCTCGCTGCTCTCGCCCGTGGGCGCCGACTCCAGTGTGCGCCAGGCGCTGCGGGCGGTCTCTGCGGAAGACGTCAACCCGGCTATTCGCACCGCAAGCTTCCAGGCCCTGCAGACCGCCGCCGATGTCGAGTAGGCGCGAGTTGAGGATGCATCCCTCGCCCCTCCTCGGCCGCTGGTGCGCGCGCCCTGTCCGGAAGGCTCGGCGCGGCCTCAGGTCTGCCACCTTTGTCGCCCTGTGCGGCTGGGCGGCGCTCCTCAGCTCTTATTCCCGGGCGGCCACCGTCGTAACCATCACCCGCCATGGCGGCGGCGGCCCTGGACTCCACGGCGTGAACGGCCGTCCGCCCGGCTATCTGGGCATCACCTGCCGCGATGTTCCCGACGATGCTGTCGCGCCGGCGCCCGCCAAGGCGCCCCACGGCGTGATGGTCATGATGGTGGACCACGATGGCCCCGCCGGCAAGGCCGGCCTGCGCCCCCACGACATCATCGTCAGCCTCAACGGCCAGGCGATCGCCAGCGTCGAAGCGCTGCACCGCATGCTCCATGAGGCAGGGGCTGGGGTGCAGATCGCCCTGAGCGTGCTGCGCAGCGGCCAGCCGCTTAGTTTGACCGCGCAACTCGCCACCCGCGACGAGGTCGCCCGCGCGGCCATGGCCCGGCTGGCCGCCAGCGATCCGCCAACCGCGCCTTCTAACGAGGTCGTGGAGAGCGAGGTTGTCGATCCCCATCCTGCCGACCCGGCGCCCCAGCCCGTACCGCCGCCGCCGTCCGCTCCGGTGCGTCAGGGCTTCATCAGCTCCATGCTGCACAGCGGCTCGTCGATTGGGGTCGTGCTGGAGGTCATGGAGCCGCAGCTTGCGAGCTACTTCGGCGCCCCGCAGGGCCTGGGTCTGCTGGTGCACTCCGTGATCCCCAACAGCCTCGCCGCGCAGGCCGGTCTGCGCGCCGGCGACGTGGTGCTCCGCGCCGACCTGCTGCCGCTGCACACTCAGGCGGACTGGTCCAAGCACCTCCGCGCCGCCAAGGGCAGCCCGGTGACGCTCACCATTCTGCGCGAGCGGCATGAGCTCAGCCTCAGCCTGCAGACGGACCTCAAGCACCACTCCCTGCTGGAGTGGCCGGTGCTGTTCTAGGGTGTGCGCCTAAGGTTTCGTTCCCCTGGTGCTGCGTGTGGGGTTCGTCCCGTGGTGCGGCGTGTAAGGTTGCCCCCTAATGCAGCGAGTAAGGTTCGCCCCTTGGTGGCTGCGTGTAAGGTTCTCCCACTGGTGCAGCGTAGAAGGTCCGCCCCCAAAGGTTGTCATCCTGAGCGCACTTGGCCCCGGCGAGCTTGCTCGCTGGGGTGGGAGCGAAGGATCTGCTTTCTGTTCTGGTCGATGTCGGCGCCCAGGGCTGAAATGATCAATCGCTTCAAACGCACCCCCACAACCTGCGCGCTACTTCGGCGTGACGGGCTTGCCTTCCTGCACGTAATTCTTATTCCACGCAGGGATCTCCACCACATACGTTCCCGGTTTCTCAATCACGGACTGGCATCCCAGGCGCGAGTTGAGCTGCAGTCCCGGCGCCAGGTCCAGGCGGTCCAGCTCCTTCTCCTCGGCCTCGGAGAGCCCCTTGGAGCCCTCCAGCACATGGAGGTGACAGGTCGTGCAGGCGCACACCCCGCCGCAGGCATGGTCCAGGAAGATGCCGTAGTTCTCGGCGACGTCCAGCAGGCTCATCGGCTCGCCGTGGCCGTCGTAGGGCAGCGTGCCGAAAGGGAACTCAACCGTCTTGCCCTCCGGCTTAAAGGTCACGCGCACCATGTTGGGCGCGGGCGGAATGGCAAGGTCGATCGGGGGCAGCGGCGTATCGTGTTCGGACATGTCCTCTCCAGTGTAGAAGGTGCTGCCCCATCCCGCTCCTTGATCGCGGGCAGACTCCGCGCCCCGCGATCTTTTGCCGGACGAAACTGCCGTCACTCGGGCGCCACCTCACCCCAGCCGCCGCTGTCTCGGGACGCGTACACTGCCTTCGGCAGCTCCTCGCGGCGCTCGCCAGGGGGCCCTGATGCGCGTGGTAAAGGTCTGGTTTGCACTTCTGCTTGTGGCTGTATCTCTTAGCCTTTCCGGTTGCGGAAGCTCCGGCAGCGGAGTCGCCGCGCCGGCCCCGGAGTTTCTCTTCGCGGCCAACGCCGTCGATCTCTCCCTGCAGGCCGGCAGCACTGCCCAGCTTACCGTCGTCGCCACCCCGCTGAACGGCTTTACGGGCACGGTCAACGTGACCCTGTCGGGCCTTCCCGCTGGGGTCACAGCCTCTCCCACCACGTTGACTCTCGCGCCAAACGCCTCGCAGGTCCTCACCCTGTCAGCCGCGAGCTCCGCCGCCGCGGCCTCGGCCACCCTCACCCTCACCGGCACCTCGGGCACGCTCACGCATACCACGGCGGTCTCGCTGACCGTTACCGCCGCGCCTCCGCCCGCCGACTTCACCCTGAGCGCCACCCCTGCCACCCTGTCCCTGACCGGCGGCGCCACCGGCGCGCAAGTCTCGGTGCTTGCCACCGCCGTCAACGCCTTCAGCGGCACCGTCGCCGTCTCGCTGAGCGGCCTGCCCGCCGGGGTCACCGCGGCTCCCACGACGCTGAGCCTGACACCCGGCACGGCGCAGGCCATCACGCTGACGGCTGCCGCCTCGGCCGCGGCGTCCACCGCGACGGTGACCTTCACCGGCACCGCCGGCACGCTGACGCACAACGCCACCGTCGCCCTCACCGTCTCCGCCGCCCCCGCGCCTACCGGAGCCGACATCGCCACCTATCACTACGACAACGCCCGCGACGGCCTTAATACGCAGGAGACCCTCCTTACCCTCGCCAACGTTAACGCTTCCAGCTTCGGCCTGCGCGGCGTGTATCCCGTGGATGGCAAAGTCGACGCCCAGCCGCTCTACCTCGGCGGCCTCAAGCTCAGCGCCGGCCCTACCAACGTCCTCTTCGTCGCCACCGAGCACGACAGCGTCTACGCCCTGAACGCCGCCACCGGCGCCCAGATCTGGAAGACCTCCGTCCTGGGCAGCGGCGAAACCACCAGCGATCCGCGCAACTGCAACCAGATCTCGCCCGAGATCGGCATCACCTCCACGCCCGTGATCGACCGTAGCTATGGCAGCCACGGCGCCATCTTCGTCATCGGGATGACCAAGGACAGCAACGGCGGCTACCACCATCGTCTCCATGCGCTCGACCTCACCACCGGCGCCGAACTCGCCGGCAGCCCCACCGAGATCACCGCGACCTACCCCGGTACCGGCGCCGGCAGCAAGAACGGCACCGTCTTCTTCGATCCCGGCCAATACGCCGAGCGCGTCGGCCTGCTGCTGCTCAACGGCACCGTCTACACCGGCTGGACCAGCCACTGCGACATCGAGCCCTACACCGGCTGGGTGATGGGGTACAGCGAATCCACGCTGAAGCAGACCACCGTGCTCAATCTCACGCCTAACGGCAGCGAGGGCTCGCTCTGGATGAGCGGCTTCGGGCTGGCCGCCGACGCGGACGGCTCCATCTACTTCCTCGACGCCAACGGCACCGTGGACACCGGCCTGCTCACCAACGGCTACCCGGACGAGGGCGACTTCGGCAACGCCATCGTGAAGCTCAGCACCAACAACGGTCTCGCGGTCGCCGACTTCTTCGAGCCCTACAACACCGTCGCGGAGTCCAACGCCGACGTCGATCTCGGCGCCGGCGGGGCCATGCTGCTGCCGGACGTCGCGGATAACGCCGGCACCGTGCACCATCTGCTCGTGGGCGCCGGCAAGGACGGCAATCTCTACGTCGCCAACCGCGACTTCCTGGGCAAGTTCAACGAGGCCTCCGCCGACAACCACAACCTGTACCAGGAGGTTCCAGGCGCGCTGCCCAACGGCGTCTGGTCCGGCCCCGCGTTCTTCAACAACACCGTGTTCTACGCCGGGGTGAACGACGTGCTCAAGGCCTACACGGTCTCGAACGCCCTGCTCAGCACTGCCCCGGCGAGCGTCTCGGCCACCAGCTTCGGCTACCCCGGCGCCACGCCCAGCGTCTCGTCCAACGGCAGCCAGAACGCGATCGTCTGGGCCGTTGAAAGCGGAACCGGCTCCCCCGCGGTGCTCCACGCCTACGACGCCACCAACCTCGCCCACGAACTCTACAACAGCAAACAAGCCGCGAACAACCGCGACGCCTTCGGCAACGGCAACAAGTTCATCACGCCCGTGGTCTCCAACGGCATGGTCTTCGTGGGCACGCCCAGCGGGGTCGCCGTCTTCGGACTCCTGCCATAGCCAAAGCTGCCGCAACAAAACGCCGCGCCAACACCGCGCCCGCGGCGTCCTCCGCGTTTGCCGTTCCTCCCAGCCGCAGGCCAGTTCAGTTCAGCCGCAGCAAGCCCCGCACCGAGATGTCCTCATCAATCTCCTCCCAGTGAATGCCGTACCCCCCGCCGATGATCTCCCAGGAGTTGCGCTGCTCGGGCGTGGCATCGCGAAGACGAGGGAAGTACTCGAACGGCACGGCGATCTCGCGTCCATCAGCCAGCAGCACGCGCAGCATGAACTCGTCACAGCGTACATCCATGGCAGAAGCATTGAACTCAATGACCGGTGCGGTTGAAGTAAGCATGCCAGCTCTCCAGAAGGTACTGTCGATTTTCTTCTACCAGGGCACGGATACGTCGAACTTCACGCTCAGCATACCCGTAGGTTCTTGCCACCCGGACCTGCGGTTCAAGCCAGAACTTGACTAGGCTCTTGTCCCGCCGCACGTGAATGTGCGGTGGCTCGTTGTTTTCCAGACTATAGAAAAAGAATACGTAAGGTCCGATCCGCAGAACAACCGGCATCTTGAGTCAGTCCTCCGTCGACTCGCCCGGCGTCTCGGGATTCTCCTCCGCCTGCTTCAAGTCAGTGCCTGGCGTATCGGTCGCGCTCTCCTCGATCTCCGCAGGTGCAAACGGATGCGGCGCACTTGGCCCCTCGCCCAGGCCCTCGCCCGCGGCCTGCATGGTCTTGCCGCCAAGCGCGCCGCTCACCGCGGTGTCCATCATCAGCTCGGCCAGGCGCCGGGTCTTCTTGTCCAGCTGCTCGATCGCGTTGCGCATGATCCGGTAATCGTCGCCCGCCAGGGAGGCCTTGAGATCCAGCGCCGCCGCCCGGATCTGCTCATGCTCCACCGAGGTGAGCTGCTGCCACACCGGCTGCGTGTAGGTCTTGTCGACTGCCTCCAGGATCGTCTGGCCCTCGTTCCTGGCCTCGATAACCTGCCGCTCATGCAGGTCCTGCTCGGCCATATCGAAGCTCTCCAGGATCATGGACTCCACCTGTTCATCGGTCAGCCCATAGGTCGGTTTCACCTCGACCCTGGCCTCCTGCCCCGATCGCTGCTCGAGCGCGCTGACCTGCAGAATGCCGTTTGCGTCGATCAGGAACTTCACCTCGATACGCGGCAGACCCGCCACCATTGGCGGTATGCCTTTCAGGTCAAACCGCGCCAGCGACCGGCAATCTTTTGCCAATTCGCGTTCGCCCTGCAGGACGTGGATCGCCACGTTCGTCTGCCCATCCACGCCGGTGGTGAAGTGTTCCGTCGCGCTTGCCGGGATCGTCGAGTTGCGCTGAATGATCTTGGCCACCACCCCACCCAGCGCCTCGATTCCCAGCGAAAGCGGGGTGACGTCCAGCAGCAGGAGATCGTCGGTCGCCTCGTTCCCCGCGCCGGACAGGATCTGCGCCTGCACCGCCGCCCCCAGCGCCACCACCTCGTCCGGATTCAGCTCCGTGTGCAGCATTTTGCCCCGGGCCTCAAGGTCGAACAGCCTCGCGACCAGCGCCCGCACCGCCGGGATGCGCGTGGAGCCGCCCACCATCACCACCTCGTCGATCTGCTCCGGCGTCAGCTGCGCATCCTTCAACGCCTGCCGTACCGGCCCCGCAGTCCGTTCGATCACCCCGGCAATCAGCTGCTCAAACTGCTCGCGCGTAATCTCCCGCGCATATAAGGTCTTAGGCTCGTCATCCTGAGCCCTCCTGTTCGACCTGTCTTCCTGAGCATTTGCTTTTGCGTTGTCATCCTGAGCATCTGCTTTCGAGTTGTCATCCTGAGCGGAGCGAAGGACCTGCTTTTCGCCCACACCGCCCGGAATCTCCACGGCAATTCGCGCGCTCGGCTGGGAACTCAACGCGATCTTGGCCTCAATCACCGCCTTCCGCAGCGCCTGGATCACCTCCGGGCTCCCGCTTACATCCACGCCCAGGTCGCCCCTGATATCGTCCAGCGCCACCGCGAGCAGCAGGTTGTCCAGGTCATCGCCGCCCAGGTGCGTGTCGCCCCCGGTCGCGATCACCTCGAAGATCCCCTCGTGCAGCTTCAGGATGGACACATCAAAGGTGCCGCCGCCGAAGTCGTACACGGCGATGACGCCCTCTTTGCCGCCATGCAGCTTGTCCAGTCCGTAGGCCAGCGCCGCAGCGGTCGGCTCGTTCACCAGCCGCAGCACCTCCAGCCCCGCGATGCGCCCCGCGTCCTTGGTCGCCTGCCGCTGCGCGTCGTTGAAGTAGGCCGGCACGGTGATCACGGCCTTGGTCACCGGCGCCCCGAAGAACCTCTCCGCATTCCGCTTCAACTGCTGCAGGATGTACGCCGAAACCTCGGGCGGCGTCAGCGTCAGCCCGCCCACGTTCAGCTTCAGCACCTCGCCGGGCTGCAAACCCTCGGCCAGCTTGAAGGGAAACAGCTTCAGCTCCGGCTCCACATCGGCGAGGTCCCGCCCCATCAGCCGCTTCACGGAGTAGATGGCATTTCCGGGGTGCCGCAGCAGCACCTCGCGCGCGGCGTTGCCCACTGCGAACCCGGCCTCCGTCTCCCCGTCAAAGGCAACCACCGACGGCACAATGGGCGAGCCATCCTCACCGGGGATCACCACCGGCGTGTCCCCTTGCAAAAACGCCACCAGCGAGTTGGTCGTCCCCAGATCAATGCCCACAACGCGCTGCTGTTCCGCCACGTGCTCCCCCTATCCCCTCTTTTGAGTTGTCATCCTGAGCGAAGCGAAGGATCTGCTTTTTGCTCATCCGCTATCGCCCATCAGCGCCAGCCGCAACATTCCCTCTGTAC
>CAXTWN010000110.1:0-11778 GCA_964248055.1 uncultured Acidobacteriaceae bacterium
AACGTCAGCTTCCCAAGCTGAATGTCGCCGGTTCGATCCCGGTCTCCCGCTCCAGTCTTTGAGGCTCGTCTTCGACTACATCGTGACCCTGCGCAATGGCGCCGACCTGAGGCTGCCGATCCTGAGTGGCTCGACGTAAAATCGCGCTCACATCGGGAGGGTGCGCGGGTGAAGCGGTTCTTGCTTGCATTGGTGGTGTGTGCGTTCGCGGGGGCGGGCGGTTTGTGGGCGCAGACTCCTGTTCCAGAGAGCTCTTCCGCGCAGGGTGGTAGCGGGGAAAGAAGCATTGTCGTCGATCTCGGCTCCCGGCGGGGACCGCTGCGGGCCGCGTACAGCTGGTTTGGCTATGACGAGGGGAACTACACCACGCGCCCGCACGGCCGGAAGCTGCTGGGCGAACTGCATGACCTTAGCCCCGTGCCGGTGCACCTCCGTGTGCATCACCTGCTGACCTCGGGGGACGGCACGCCGGAGCTGAAGTGGAGCTCGACGGGTGTGTATCGCGAGGACGCTTCGGGAAGACCGCTGTATGACTTCGCCATCCTGGACGGCATCTTCGACGCGTTTCGCGCTACGGGTGTCCAGCCCATGGTGGAACTTGGATTTATGCCGGAGGATCTGGCTGCGGTGTTGCCGGACCGGCATGAGCCCTACCAGGTGCACTTTCCGCGCAGCACCATCGCGGGGGCTTCGAACAACCCGCCTAAGGACTACGCCAGGTGGGGTGAGCTGGTGAGGGTGGTCACGGCGCACCTGGTGGCGCGCTATGGCGCGGAGACCGTGCGCGAGTGGCCCTTTGAAGTCTGGAATGAGCCGGACATCGACTACTGGCACGGCTCCGCAGAGGAGTATTGGCGGCTGTATGACTATGCCGTTGCGGGGGTGCGGGCAGCGCTGCCGGGCGCCATCGTCGGCGGGCCGGCGACGACGAGTCCGCGCAACGCGCATGCGGCTGCGTATCTGGAGGGATTTCTCACCCACGTCGAGAGCGGGAGGAGTGCGGCGGACGGCGGCGTGGTCCCGCTCGACTTTGTGTCGTTCCATGTGAAGGGGCAGCCGAAGATCGAGGCCGGGCGCGTCACCATGGGGCTGCAGAGCGAGTTGATGGATGCGGACCAGGGCTTTGCGTTGGTGGCCAGACATCCGCGCTTTCGCGGGCTGCCGATCATTCTGAGCGAGGCGGACCCGGAGGGTTGCGCAGCGTGTTCCAGCAGGATGAATCCGGCGAACAACTACCGCAATGGCACGCTTTACCCGGCCTATACGGCAGCCGCGTACAAAGGGCTGCTGGATTTGGCGGCAGACCACGGGGTGAACATCGAGGCAATGCTGAGCTGGTCGTTCGAGTTTGAGGATCGCGAGTACTTTGAGGGCTTTCGCGACCTATCCACCAACGGAATAGACAAACCCATCCTGAATCTGTTCCGCATGCTGGGCACCATGCAGGGCGAGCGGGTGGCGACGACGAGTACGGGGCAGGTCGCACTGGAGGATCTGCTGCGCAGCGGGGTGCGGGCGCAGCCGGATGTGGATGCCATGGCGGCGCTCGATGGGCGGCAGGCGTCGGTGCTGGTTTGGAACTACCAGGACGCGGCGGAGACGGCGGCGGGAGCACCGGTGCGGGTAGAGATCACCGGCGTACCGACGGGGGTGCGACGTGCGCTGGTGACCCAGTTTCGGATCGACGACGCGCACAGCAACGCGTACGCGGTGTGGAAGGCCATGGGATCTCCGCAGCAGCCTACCGCAGAGCAGATCGCTGTGCTGAAGGCGCGCGATGGGTTGGAGATGTTTGCGTCGCCGGCGTGGGTGGATGTGGGGGACGGGCGCGTGGTGGTGCGGATGAGCCTGCCGGGCGAGAGTGTTTCGTTGTTGCAGGTGCGGTGGGAGTGAGGGTCGGTTCGGATGGATGTGGGTCTTGCTTGGGGCGTGTGGCCCGTGCAGGCTGAATGCGGAGGTCTCTCCGCTCCACGGACGATGAAGCTGTCCGTTCCGGTCGAGATGACGCGTCTTTGCGTGGAGAGAACGTCCGTGCCGTAGTGGAAAGAACATCCGTGCCGTAGAGGAGGAATGCTTCGGGCATGAAAAAAACCCGCGACGCTCGCGGGCTTTCTTCTGAAGCAGCGAGTCTAGCGGCTGGCGGTTTGTGTGCCCTTGGTCTGGTTGGGGAGCTTGTGCTCTTCGAGGGCGAGGGCTTCGGGCATGTAGCTCAGGGCCTTGGCAACTTGGGGATCCCACTCGGCGCGGGCGCGCATCCCTTCGGTCTGGCCGAACTGCGAGGTGAGCAGGTCGGACTTGATCGACATCTTGATCCAGTCGAGATTGTCGTTGAAGTCCTTGTCGGAGATGTCGATCTTCTGGTCCTTCAGGTACGCCTTGAAGTTGCTGAGCAGGGCGTCGTCGACGGTCATGTCCTTGGTGACGTTGTGGTCGGCAAGGTAGTGCGAGGTGAAGTGAAAGAAGATGTTGTGCTGCAGCAGCGTGTCTTCGGTGCGATTGTCCTTGATGTCGGCGATGCGCTCGTCGGGCGTGATGCCACCGCCACCGTAGACGGTGCGGCCGGAGTCGGTGAGCTTCACCTCTTTGTTGGTGTTGTCCGCGGGCGCGGCGTCGTTGCGCACGTAGTAGTAGTCATAGAGCGACACGCCGCTGTAGTTGCGCTGGATCAGCCGGCCCGACGGCGTGTAGTAATGATAGGTCGTGAGGGCGAGGCCGGTGTTCTCGGAGATCGGGAAGACGGTCTGCACGAGACCCTTGCCGAAGGTGGTCTCCCCGACGACGAGGGCGCGATCGTGATCCTGCAGGGCGCCGGTGACGATCTCGGCGGCGGAGGCGGTGTTGCGGTTCACCAGGACCACAATGGGGTACTTCGCATCGGAGCCCTTGGGGGCGCGGTAGACCTGGTCCTGGAAGGCGCGCCCGTGCTGCGAGACGACGATCTGGCCCTTCTGCAGGAACTTGTCGGAGACCTCGACGGCCTCGTTGAGCAGGCCGCCGGGGTTGCCGCGCATGTCGATGAGCAGACCCTGGAGGTCGGGGCCGAAGCGGTCGAGGGCCGCCTGGACGTCATGCGAGGTCGTCTCCATGAAGTTGGTGACGTGGATGTACCCGATGCCCGGCTTGATCATGAAGGCGAGATCGACGGAGGGCCGGCTGACCTCATCGCGGACCAGGTCAAAGCTGAGGGGCTTGGGGGAGCCCTCGCGCGCCATGGTGACGATCACATGGGTGCCGCGGGGGCCTTTGAGCATGGAGGCAACGGCGCTCGATTCGAGGCTCTCGGTGGATTTGCCGTTGACGGAGAGGATCACGTCGCCGGGGCGAATGCCGGCCTTGTAGGAGGGAGTGCCTTCAAACGGCGTGATGACGACGATCTTGTTGTTCTGCGGCTGGATGGACATGCCCACGCCGTAGTAGTGACCGCTCTGGTCTTCGCGCATCTGCGCATAGGACTTGGGGTCATAGAAGTTCGAGTGCGGGTCCAGCACATGGAGCATGCCGGGGATCGCTCCGTCGTAGATGGCCTTGTCCGCTCGCTCGGTGTTCATCTTGTCGGCATAGTTGGCCTCCACCAGCGCGTAGACGTCGGTGAAGGAGCGCATAGAGTCGCGCAGGGTCGACTCGTCGGTGGCCGACTGCGCGGCGACCTTGCCGCCCAGAACCGAACCGACCAGGCCGCAGACTGCCAAAAAGACCGTTGCCGAAAAAAGTGCGCGGCGCGAGGAGAGATTCATGAGCGGAAGAGACCTCAGATGGGACCGGGCTGCTGGGTATCGCAGCGTACTGGATTGGACGGAGTATAGCACCGGGGGTAAGCCGCGGGCCGGGAGCCTGGGGGCTGCCCCGTGCTTTGCAGCCGCGCTGTCCCACATCGGAACGAGCTCTGGCGCACCGGCGTTTCAGTCGTGGTCCGAGCGGGTCCCCAGACAGATTTACAATGAAACCGCGGATGCCCAGCGCGCCTGGATGCGGTCTAACGATGCAGAGGAGCTCGGGACGGGTTTTGACCGCCTTGAACCGAGCGTCGATCGGACGGCGCGGCGGACCGGGTATCTGTGTGGAAGTGAGTGAGCGAAGTGATGCGTAAACAACAGCGTGCAGGCGTTCTGGTGACGATCGCGGTAGGGTTTGGAGCCGTGGCAACGGCGGGGTTGTCGGCCCAGGGCACGGCGCCGCAGCCGAACTTCCAAATGCCGGGAGGCGCCTTCAACACCTCCATCTTTCAGCCGCCGCCCATGCCGCCGACCCAGCCGATTACGGCCAATGCGTCCGTGGTGGAGGATGTGATTGTGCGCGTGAACGATCAGGTAATCACGCGCACCGAGTACGAGCGCTCCCAGCAGCAGCTGGTGGAGGAGGCCAAGCAGGAGAAGATGTCGCTGGCCGAGTTCGACGAGAAGCAGCGCGACCTGCTGCGCGACATGATCGACCAGCAGCTGCTGCTCTCCAAGGGCAAGGAGCTGGGGATCGACGGCAGCGCGGAGACCATGCGCGAGCTGGATGAGATCCGCAAGCGCGCCAACCTGCCGGACATGGACGCGCTGCAAAAGGCCGCCGAGCAGCAGGGCGTCTCGTTTGAGGACTTCAAGCGCAATATCCGCAACCAGGCCATCACGCAGCAGGTGGTGCGCGACGAGGTCGGGCGGCACATCAACATCACGCCCAGCCAAGAGCAGGCCTACTACGCGGCACATGCCAAGGACTTCGAGGTGCCGGAGCAGGTGCACCTGAGCGAGATCCTGGTGACGACGCCGGAGAACGCCACCGATGCGGAGATCTCTCAGGCGCAGATGAAGGCTGACGCCCTGGAGGCGAAGCTGAAGGCCGGGGCGAACTTTGCGGAGCTGGCGAAGACCTCGTCCGGAGGACCGACAGCACCCGCGGGCGGAGATCTGGGCGACTTCAAGCGCGGGGCGCTGGGAAGTGATGTGTTGGAGAACGCGACCTTCAACCTCCCCGTAGGGCAGGTGACGGCGCCGATCCGCACCCGGCAGGGCTTCGTGATCCTGCGTGTCGACGGTCATCAGGCGGCCGGGACGCCGCCGTTGGAACAGGTCGAGAACAAGGTCCAGGAAGCGATTTATATGGACCAGTTGGGACCGGCTCTGCGCAACTACCTGACCCAGGCGCGTGAGGATGCGTACGTAAAGCCCGCCCCGGGGTTTGTGGACACCGGGTCAGCGCACGCGGACAGCCGGACCGCGTTTACCACGTATGCGCCGCCTCCTTTGAAGAAGAAGGTCGTCCGGCACCAGCAGGCGGAGCAGGAGAAGGCGGCTCGGGCCGAGCAGGAGCTGGCCGAGGCGCGCGAAAAGCTCGCCGCCAAGCAGGCGACGCGTGCGGCGGCGACCGGCGGCGGGACGGCGGCAGCGTCTTCACCGCGCAAGTTGAAAAAGGTCCATCGGGAGAAGGTGCGCTATGGCCAGGCGCCACGCAACGCTCTCCCGGCCGGCTCGCGTGACGTCGCGGCGGTGCCTTCCCTGGGCGCGGCGCCAGCAGACCCGAACAAGGCTTTAGGCGGCGAGGCGCCAGGCGCGGCCATGGGAACGCCGACGGAGTCGACCACGACGATCTCGACGGGCACGGCTCCCGAGGAGCAGGATCCGTTTGCGCCGAAGCAGGCGGCCTCCGACCACAAGACGCGGTTTGCCTCCCGCCAGACCGAGGCCAGCGACAAGAAGGCCGAGGTAAAGCTGGCCTCTGCCGAGGTGAAGGTCAGCAAGCGCCCCACGGCGGCTACGCCGGAGGAGCGCGCCGACGAGAAGGTACAGGCGGCTCCCCTGGGGCTGGTAGACACCACCAAGAAGCAGAAGAAGAAGCGCGACAAGGATGCGCCCAAGGAGCGGTTGCAGGAGAAGCCCAAGACGGACCAGGCGCAGCCGACCGTCGCGCCGACCGTGAATTCAAACCTGGGGACGACGGCGACCGGGACGGAGCCGGCAGCTCGCCAGGGGACGAAGCCCTCGGACCAGACGACGCTGCCGACGGCAACGCCCACGCCCAACAACCCGGCCGCACCGGGACAGCCGATCCCCGCGGTGACCTCGGCGTCGCCGAGTGCGCCGAACACGGCGCCGCAACCGCCCCAGTAACGCGATGAAGGAGTTCTTCGTCGCGGACGCCGCGCAGTTCGAAAATCAGCTAGTGACCGGGTTCTTCTGCCTTGCCTCGCTGAGCGTGCGCGAGCGCAAGGGCGGCGGCGGGCAGTACCTGGCGCTGATGCTCGCGGATAAGACCGGGCAGCTTGAGGCGCGCATGTGGGAGGAGTTCACCGACGCGCTTGCGAGCTGCTCGGAGGGCTGCTACGTCAAGGCGCAGGGGCAGATCTCGAAGTACCAGGGCAAGTACCAGATCACTCTGGTGCGGATGCGCTCTGCGGGGCAGGCTGAGATCGATCCTGCGGACTTCGTGCCGTCCTCCCGATTTGATGTCGGAGCGATGGACGCGGAGCTGCGTGGGTACGTCGCGGGCATCGGCAACGACTGGCTGCGTCGCCTGGTGCTGCGCTTTCTGGACGATCCGGAGATCGGTCCGGCGTTCCGGATCGCACCGGCGGCCAAGCGGCTCCATCATGCGTGGCTGGGTGGCTTGCTGGAGCACGTGCTGCAGCTGGTGCGCGTGTGCCGGGCCATGGTGCCGTTCTATCCCGAGGTGGATCCGGACCTGCTCGTCACCGGCGCGATTCTTCACGACATCGGCAAGGTGCGCGAGTTGAGCTGGAGCAACAGCTTTCAGTACACGCTGGAAGGGCAGCTGGTGGGGCACATCTCCATCGTGCAGCGCATGCTCGGAGAGAAGATCGGCGCGCTGAATGCAGAGGCGCGCGCCCAGGCAGCCGAGCAGGGTGCCGCGCCTGAGGTGTTCCCGGAGTCGCTGAGGCTGCTGCTGGAGCACATGCTGCTGGCGCACCACGGCAAGCTGGAGTTCGGGTCGCCCAAGCTGCCGATGACCCCGGAGGCGCTGTTGCTGAGCGCGCTGGATGACCTGGAGGCCAAGTTCGAGACCGTGCGCGGGGAGTTTGCGGCGGGGACGGCCGCAGCCCGGGCGCCTGACCAGATGAGCGAGTGGGTGCGGTCCATGGATCGGGCGGTGTTGGATTCCCGGCGCTACATGGAGCACACGGGAGTGACGAACGGGGCCGTCCATGCTCCGAAGCTCGAGGGGACCGACGCGCTCGAGGACGCGCCAGCTTTTACGCTTCGGTTGGAGTAAGGACTTGCAGGATGCACTGCGGCGATGCCTGCCGTCGAGAACTCCGTGCATTCGGTGCCCTACGCGACGGGCGTGCCGGCCGCCTTGTAGATGGCCTCGATCGCGAGCATGTCTTTGAGGCCTTCTTCCCCCGCGGTGAGGGGCTCTCGGTTGTTGCGGACGCAGTCGGCGAGGTGGTCGGCTTCGAGCGTGAACTGGTAGGGAGCGATGCCGGGGCTCGTCTCGTCGACGGGACCGTTCTTGGTAGAGCCGGTGAAGCGAACGCCCTGGTAGACGTACGCGTTGTTGACCTGAAGGTGACCCTCCGAGCCGTCGATGGACAGGAAGTTGCCGCCGTCTTCGCCGTAGGAGCTTCCTGCCGAGGCAAGCAGCCCGGAGGCGAACTTCATGGTGAACTCTACGCTTTCTTCCATCTCGGCGAAACGCGGGCCCTGGATCTTGGTGGCCACCTGGGCGGTGTAGCTCGTCGGCTCCTCGCCCGAGATCCAGCGAATGGCGTTCAGTGGGTAGATGCCCAGATCGAACAGGGAGCCGCCGCCCGCGAGCGCGCGCTTCAGGCGCCACTCGCCTGCCTGCTTCTGGCCGTAGAAGCCGCCCTGAAAACCCTGGATCTCGCCGATGGCGCCCGAGCGGGCGAGGTCGCGGACCTTAAGCCAGATGGGGTCGTAGTGCACGCGGTAGGCAATCATCAGCTTGACGTTGGCCTTTCGGCAGGCGTCGATCATGGCGCGGCACTCGGCGGAGGAGATGGCCATGGGCTTCTCGCAGAGCACATGCTTGCCGGCTTTGGCCGCGCGGATGGTGTACTCGGCGTGCATGCTGTTGGGCAGTCCGATGTAGACGGCGTCGATGTTGGGATCGTGCGCAATCTCGTCAAAGCGCTCGTAGGTGTAGACCGAGGTTTGCGGGATGTTGTACTGGGCCTGGTATTTGGGCGCCTTCTGGTCGGCGTGGCCGCTGACCAGCGCCGTCACTTTGCACTTGGTGGACTGAGCGCAGGCCCTGATGAAGATGTCCGAGATGCTGCCCAGGCCGACCGCCGCGAAGCGCAGGGGCTGCTGGCTTTGGGCACGCAACGGAACGGCCGAAGCGGCGGCAGCGAGGGCAGAAAGTCTGGTGAAGGTGCGGCGGTTCATAAGGTCGCTCCGTGATGCTCTTGCGCGTGTTCCGGTAAGGTCTGGCGATCTCTCGGTACGCAGCCTATCGCTGAAAGACGGGAAGACTGCCCTTGACCAACGTATGCAGCCGATAGACGTGGGTACGCGCGGTGATGTATAGATCACGGCCGTCGGCACCGCCCCAGGCGAGGTTGGCGGCGACCTCGGGCAGCTTCAGTTGGCCCAGCACCTTGCCCTGCGGGGTGACGACGCGGATGCCGCCGGGGCCGGTGGTCCAGAGGTTGCCCAGGGAGTCGACCTTCAGGCCGTCGGGCACGCCCGGGCCTTCGTGGCCACTGAAGGTGATCACGTCGCGGGCTGGACCGACCGTGCCCTCAGGGTGGACGTCGTAGGCGACAACGCGCTGCGCAGGGCCGGAGTTGTTCACGTACAGCGTGCGGTGGTCGGGGGAGAGCGCGACGCCGTTGGGCGTGGGCAGGTCGGTGATGACCGGGGTGGGCTTGCCGTTGACGACGTGGAAGACGGCTTGGTACGGCAGCTGCTTGGCGGGGTCCCTGTCGCGTAGCTTGAGGCCGTAGTTCGGGTCGGTGAAAAAGAAGGAGCCATCAGGCAGGAAGACGAGGTCGTTAGGGCTGTTGAGGTGCTTGCCCTCGTAGTTGTCGAAGTAGGGCGTCTGCTTGACCGGAGCGCTGGGGTTGGTCGGGTCTTCCGTGAGGCGGGCCACATCGCGGGCGTACTGCTGCATGGCGATGACGGTGCCGTCAGGGCCAGTAGCCATTGCGTTGGGGCCGGTGGTGGCGCCCTGGCTGGAGGCCGTGGGTGTGCCCTTCGGGAGAGCGTAGGGGCCATTTTGGTAATCGACGAGCGTGGTCACCTGGCCATCGGGGGTAACGGCATGGATCTTGTCGTTCTCCTCGTCGACAAACCACAGGCGGCCGTCGCGCCACATCGGACCTTCGGTGAAGACAAACGGGCCGGCGATGGTTTCGAGCGCGGCGCCCGGGGCGATAAGCTGGTCGAGGGATGGGTCGAGCCGAACGATCTCTGTCATGGGTGTGGTTCCGGGGTGCTGCAACGGAGAGTGCGCGCCAAGCAGTACAGCAACGGTGCAGAGCAGGGTGAGCCGAGCGAAGAGGCGCATAGGAGTGGATCGAACCGACTGAAAGGAACTGTGCGGTCCGGAATCATCCGGGATTATAGGATGCGCTCTTGAGAAAAATTTGAGGCGCCAACGGGCTGTTTGTGAGGATGGCGTCGAGATAGTCCGGTGGTAGGCTGCGCGCATGACGAACGAACCTGTCCCTCCCGCGCCACCCGGCGTGCCGTTGTCCCACCTTACCGGATGGAAGACGCAGCCGGGAACCGACGGCAGCACCCTCCTTGCCTACCTGGGGGTTTGGAGTATGCCGCCTGGTCCGCCAAGACCTCCGATCATGATGCCGATGGCAGAGCCCGGCGCCGTCCCACCGATGCCGCATCCGGGCCCGATCGTGCAGACGCCCGAGCCGATACATACCCTGGTGCTCAGCCTGACGCTGGAGCAGGCGGCCGCGTTTGCGGCAGATTTGACCGCAGCAGCTGCCGCCGCAGCTCCTGCCACCGCAGCTCCTGCCGCCGCAGCTCCTGCCGCGACGACGGCAGAACCATCCAGCCCTCCGCCCATCCCGGCGCCCAGCTAAACAGCCTCGGCCGTGATTTGGTTCAGCGAGCTGACGAGGGGCGTCGCCCGGGCAGACGCAATGCTCCGCTCGCCTGATATGCTCCCCTCAGCATGGCGGCAGGTACGGTAGCAACGGTGGAACGACCGCGGAACACGGGCACACGCAACGCGACGATCGCGTTGGTGCTGCTGACCGCGATGAACTTTGTGAACTACCTCGATCGGTACATCCTGCCCGCGGTGCAGGAGCAGATCAAGGGCGAGTTCCATATCTCTGATGACCAGATCGGGTCGCTGACGCTGTGGTTCATGGTCGCGTATGTGCTGAGCTCGCCCATCACCGGCTGGCTGGGCGACCGGTTTCCGCGTAAGCCGATGATCGTAATCGCGGGCCTGGCGATCGCCGCGATGAACTTCGTCACCGCGAGCGTGCATGATTACGCCTCTCTGAATATTCGGCATGCGGCGCTGGGCGTAGGGGAGGCGAGCTTTGGCATCTTCGCGCCGGCGCTGCTGGCCGACTACTACTCGGACGCGCAGCGGAACCGGGTGCTGACGATCTTCAACATCGCGATTCCCTGTGGGGCCGCGCTGGGGTACCTGGCGGGCGGGTCCATTGGGCATCGCTATGGCTGGCGCATGTCGTTCATCGCCTCGGCGGTGCCGGGTGCGCTGCTTGCGCTGCTGATCCTGTTCTTCATGCGCGAGCCCCAGCGTACCGAGTCCGGTGGAGGACATAGCCTGAAGGATGTGGACAAGGGGACGGTGCTCTCGCTCTTGAAGAACAAGGCCTACCTGAGCGCGATTCTGGGCTATGCGGCGGTCACGTTCTCGCTCGGCGGGATCTCGTGGTGGATGCCGTCGTTCCTGCAGCGGGTGGATGGCCGCTCTATGGAGGCTGCGGGCACGATCATGGGTGGGCTGATCGTGGTGTGCGGGCTGGGCGGAACGATCGCCGGCGGCACGCTGGCGCAATGGTGGTCAAAGCGGACCGGCAAAGCGCTGTACCTGGTGCCGGCGCTGAGTGCCGCGCTGGCGGTGCCGCCCGCCATCCTGTGCTTCTTCGGGCCGAAGGCGGTGACGCTGCCGGCCCTGGGTGTGGCGGTGTTTCTGATCTTCCTGGGCACGGGTCCGGTGAATGCGGCGACGCTGAACGCCGTTCCTGCGGGTTTGCGTGCTACGGCTATGGCGGGGCAGTTGTTTGCGCTGCATGTCTTCGGCGACATGTTTTCGCCGAAGATCATCGGTATCATCAGCGACCGGTCGAACCTGCGCTACGGGTTGGCGGCGACCTTGGTGACGATGTTGGTGGCGGCGGTGATCTTCTTTGTGGGCGCGCGGTTTGCGCCGCCGCTGGATGAGTCTGCGCCCCAGGGCGCGGCAGCAGCCGCGTGAGTTGTCGTGGTGATCGCTGAGGGGTGGCGGCTGGCAGGGGAGTGGCTGGCTTGGGCGATCACGGTCGCCTGGTGCGCGCGTACCCACGGGCTGATGCAGCGGCTGGGCGATGTGCCCGATCTGTCCGAGGTGCGCTGGGATCTTTCGCCCACGACCGCGCCGGGGCTGATCGTGGTGGTGCCTGCCAAGGATGAGGCGGAGACCCTGCGACCGGCGATGGAGACGCTGCTCGCGCAGGACTACATCTGGATGCGCGTGGTGGCCGTGGATGACCGCTCCACCGATGGCACTGGCGCGCTGCTGGACGAGCTGGCCGAGGCGCATCCGGGCAGGCTGGATGTGGTGCACCTGGCCGAGACCGCCGAGGGCTGGATGGGCAAGACCTTCGCCATG
>CAXTWN010000110.1:11788-12383 GCA_964248055.1 uncultured Acidobacteriaceae bacterium
GCGCAGCCGGTCGGAGTACATCCTGTTTACGGATGCGGATGTGTGGTTTTCGCCGTCGATCCTGCGGCGCGCGGTGGCCTTTGCGGAGATCTCGCGGGCAGACCATCTGGTCGTCGTGCCGACCCCGGTGACCAGAAGCTGGGGCGAGCGCACCGTGATCGGGTTCTTGCAGCTGGTGGCGCTGTGGGCCATCCGGCCGTGGCGCGTGGCCGACCCAAAGGCGCGCTGGGACGTGGCTGGCGCGGGCGCGTTCAACCTTGTACGGCGGGAGGCCTTCGAGGAGCTCGGGGGGCTGGCGCCGCAGCGGCTGGCGGTGGTGGAGGACATCACGCTCGGGCGCCGGATGCGGGCCGCCGAGATGCGGCAAAGAATCGCGTTTGCGCCGGGGCTGGTGCTGGTGCACTGGGCGCCCGGAGCGCTGGGACTGATTCGCGGGATGACCAAAAACCTCTTCGCCGCGGTGAACTTTCGGACCTGGATGCAGGCAGGCGGCATGCTGGGCATCGTGGTGCTGTTTGGGCCGCCGCTGGCCGGGCTGGCCTGGCTGCCGACGCTGTTGCAGAGCTTGATCAGCCTGTGCTGCATGGCCCTGTGC
>CAXTWN010000111.1:0-12239 GCA_964248055.1 uncultured Acidobacteriaceae bacterium
CCACACCATCAACTTCGGCGTGATGGGCGTTGAACTGGAAGACGACGAGAAATCAGTCACTTCGTCCTCATTGGACGCAAACGGCACCTTCAGCGGCGGCCCGGACCCGCAGACTTCGCTGCCCTTTAACACGGGGAACGGTGTTGCTCAGCTTCTGCTGGGCGTCCTGGACGGCGGTTCCACCGGAACGCCGTACAGTCCGGCTGTGGCCACGCACTACATCGGCGAGTACATCCAGGATGACTGGAGACCCATGCCGAAGCTGACCCTCAATCTCGGCTTGCGGTATGAGATCCAGACCGCTCCAACCTATCGCCACAACGAAGCGTCCACCTTCAATCCAAACGCCCTCAATCCTGTAAGCACCGCCGCAGGATTTCCTGTCCTCGGCGCCTTGCAGTTCCTGTCGCCCGGCCACAGCAGTGTCTATAACACCGATTACACCAACATCGCGCCTCGTATCGGCTTCAGCTACGCCGCGTCGCCACGGCTCGCCGTCCGCGGAGGCTACGGCTTCTTCTATCCTCCGGCCATCTCCTGCTGCTTTCTGGGCAACGCCAACGGTTTCTCCGCGTCCACCAGCGTGCCTGCATCATTCAACAACGACATCAGCCCGAATCCGGCGGTGTCGCTGGAGACTCCGTTCCCGAACGGATTTGTGGGCATCACCGGCAACTCCCTTGGCGGCTTGCAGCAGGTGGGCAACTACAACGGAACCGCCTGGATCAACCGCAAGTCGCCGTATGTGCAGCAGTACCTGCTCGGATTTCAGTGGGGCATCACGCACAATGATCTGCTCGATGTGAACTACGTCGGCAATCACGGCACTCATATGATCGACAATGCCGGCGGCGGTGGAGTTTGGGAGGGTCAGCTGAATCCGAAGTACCTTCCCTTGGGACAGGCGTATCTCAACGAGCAGGTTCCGAATCCCTTCTACAAATCGGTTCCCCCGGGCTCTTACTGCGGTCTCAACAATCCCACGGTCGTGAGATCCCAGTTGCTTCAGCCCTTCCCGCAATACTGCGGTATCGCGCAGTTGGACGATCCCATCGGCTTCGACATTTACAACGCCTTGCAGGTGCAGTACAACCACCGCGTCACCCAGGGTCTAACGGCCATGGTCTCTTACACCTTTTCCAAGTTTCTGGACAATACGGAGGGCAACCAGAGCTGGGCGTATGCAGGCAATGCGTCACCCGCAAACACCTACAACCTCGCTGCGGAGAAGAGCGTCGACGGCTCCGACACACCGCATAGCCTGGTCGCGAACTATGTCTACCAGATTCCTGTTGGACGGAAGCGGGCATTTGGCTCGCATATGAACAAGGCTGTGAACGCGGTGATCGGGGATTGGGAGGTGTCACAGATTGCTACCTTCCATTCCGGACTGCCGCTGAGTGTAAGCGGCGCCAACATTTCGTCCTACGGCGGCAATCCCCGTCCTGATGTCGTAGGCGACGTGCACGTCGCACATCCCACCATCCAGGAGTGGTTCAACACCGGGGCGTTTGCCTTCGCGCCCTACGGAACCTTCGGAACCGCTCCACGCTACTTCTCCTATCTTCGCGGACCTCACTACCAGAACTGGGACACGAACCTCGCCAAGAACTTCCCCTTCCGGGAGACGATGCGTATTCAGTTCCGTGCGGAGTTGTACAACACCTTCAACCACCCGCAGTTCTATACCCCCAACACCGGGTATGGCGGATGCGATCCGAATGCGTCCACTACCTGCCAATCGTCCTTCGGTCAAATCACCAACACGTTCCCGGCAAGAAGCGTCCAGTTCGCAGG
Organism: uncultured Acidobacteriaceae bacterium; assembly: GCA_964248055.1. Lineage (GTDB taxonomy): Bacteria > Acidobacteriota > Terriglobia > Terriglobales > Acidobacteriaceae > Granulicella. The sequence continues at coordinate 1,798 of CAXTWN010000111.1, forward strand.
CAAGTTCTATTGGTGAAGCAAAGCCACGATCGACTTGCACCCACGCCACTCGTCCTGGTTGACCCCAGGGAGAGTGGCGTGGGTCACCTGCCGGCGTTGCGCGCAGGCCGTCTGGAAGACCTTGGGTCCCGGGGCGCGATGTGAGCTCCCGGGCCCTTTCCTCAACGTACTTTGTCCTTGGGAATCGTATGCTCAACCCTTTCGTCTTCATGTATCAATACTTTCTTCAGTGGTCGCTGGCGCGCAGAGTACGGCGAGGGTTCTGGCGCTGACCGCTGTCTCAGCGGTCACGATTTGACAACGCAAGTTCTTGACACGTTCGGCCTAGCCGCTTTTCATAGCTTCAGTAGAACTCCAGGGAGATGAATGCGCCGCTACGTACCGGCCTCGCTTGCTGCCGCATGCCTTTTGATACTGCCTCTTGCAAGCACTCCGGCAAACGGGCAAGAGATTCGACCCGTTCCGGCAGGGGTCGTTGCCACATCGAGCGACACCACGTTGCAGGTGACTGCCCTCCGCGAAGATGTGCTTCGGGTTCGCATCTGGAAGGGGTCGGAGGCGCCTGAAGATGCTTCCTGGGCCGTGCTTCCGTCCGCTCGCACAAGCTCCACGACGATCACAAGGGATGCGCACGGCTTTTCTACACCGAAACTTCGGGTAACCATCGGTGCCGACCTGCGCGTGCGCGTGACCGATGCGGCCGGCAACATCCTGCAGGAGGACGCGGCACCGGTCGCGTGGAACGGCAGTCGTTTCACGGTAGCGAAGAAGCGGGGAACGACCGATCACTTCTTCGGTCTGGGCGACAAGCCGGGGCCCCTGGATCGCAGCGGCGAAGCGTTTACGATGTGGAACACGGATTCCTTTGGATGGCAGGAGTCAACCGATCCCATCTACAAAGACATTCCGTTCTTTCTCACGCTCAATCACGGCCGCGCGCTCGGCGTGTTTCTGGACAACACCTGGCGCACCAACTTCGACTTCGGACGCGCTGATCCGGCGCAGTACACCTTCAGCGGGTCGAACGGTCCCGTCGACTACTACCTGATCTACGGGCCGGATCCCAAGCAGGTCGTGACCGCATGGGCCTGGCTTACCGGACCCACACCGCTGCCGCCGCTGTGGGCGCTTGGCTTCCAGCAATCTCGCTATAGCTACTATCCGGAGTCGCAGTTGCGCGAGGTCGCCGACCGACTCCGGTCCGATCGCATTCCTTGCGATGTACTCTGGCTCGACATCGACTTTCAGCACAACAACTGGCCTTTCACCGTGAATGAGCAGGCCTATCCAGACTTCGCCGGCATGGTGAAGGACCTTGCCCGCAAGGACTTTAAGCTCGTCGTCATCACCGACCTGCATATCGCAAAGCAACCAGGTGTCGGGTACGCCCCGTATGACTCCGGAACGGCCGGCGACCATTTTCTGAAGAACCCTGACGGCACGGTGTACTCCGGCAAAGTTTGGCCCGGTCCGTCGGTCTTTCCGGATTTCACACAGGCCCAAACACGGCAGTGGTGGGGCACGCTGTACCGGCAGTTTGTCGCAGACGGCGTCGCAGGGTTCTGGAACGACATGAACGAGCCCTCGGTCTTCGACGTTCCAAACAAGACCATGCCGGACGATGTGCAGCACAGAATTGATGAGCCCGGCTTCCGTCGCCGTACAGCCGCTCATCTCGAGATGCACAACGTCTACGGCATGGAAAACACTCGCGCCACCTACGAGGGACAACTCGCACTCCGGCCCAACGAGCGCCCCTTTGTGATGACGCGTGCAAGCTACGCCGGAGGCCAGCGGTACAGCGCCACCTGGACAGGCGACAACAGTTCAACGTGGAACCACTTGCGCATGACGGTGCCGCAACTGGTCAACCTGGGGCTCAGCGGCTTCTCGCTGGCGGGGGCCGACGTCGGCGGCTTTGCGGGCTCACCCTCACCCGCGCTGCTGACCAAGTGGCTGGAACTCTCGGCCTTTCAACCCATCGATCGCGACCATTCTGCCAAGGGCACCCGTCCCCATGAGGTCTGGGTGGACGGACCCGAACAGGAGGCCATCCGCAGGCACTACATCGAAGAACGTTATAGATTGATGCCGTACTTGTACACCGTTGCGGAGGAGAGCTCGCGTGACGGACTTCCGCTCAATCGGCCTCTGTTTCTTGAGTTTCCCCATGCAAACGCCGATGGAGAGCCCTTCGACATCGTCACGGGCGGCAGCGAATTCATGCTGGGCAGCCAGGTTCTGATCGCCCCCAACCCGTCCCCGGAGGAGGTGGCCTCCTATACCATCCACCTTCCCCCGGGAACCTGGTACGACTACTGGTCTGGTGAGCGCTACGTCGAAGGGCAGCCAGGCAGTGCGCTCGATCTTGAACAGCGCGACGTTCTCCTTGCCCGCAAGCAGCTAAGCGTTTCGCCCACACTGGAGAGCCTGCCGGTGTTCGTACGAGGCGGCAGCGTGCTTCCACTCGCGCCCCTTACCCAGAGCACCGCAACGATCCCCGACGGGCCTCTTACGTTGCGGGTGTATCCGACCGAACTACAAGGCTCCCATTCGGGCAGGGTTTGCGAGGGAGATGTCTACGCCGATGATGGTCATAGTTTCGATTACCAGAAGGGCGCGTACGCGCGAATACACCTCACCTGCGCCGCAGCACCCGACGGATCTCTGAAGGTCAGCATTGGCAAACAGGAAGGCACGTGGAAGCCCTGGTGGAGTGCCTACCGCATCGAGATTGTAGGTTGGTCGCCGAAACAGAACCTCGCCACGGTCGCAGGTAAGCCTGTCCCGCTTGCGCAAGCAGGCGGCCTCTGGGGCATCACCGCTCCGAGTGCTCCGGACGGAGTGGTGATTGAACTGAAGTAGTTCGGACGAACTCCAGATGCTCGCGCGATCGCCCCCGTGTTGAAAGCGCTGGCATGTGGCACCTCTGGAGAGGGGATCTAACCTCGCCGGAAATCTAAGAGACCCTGTTCTTCGTTGCCTCTTTCAGGGCCTTCAGCTCCGTGTCGAGCGCTGCGCTCGTTTGTTCGAGGAAGTCCGTGATCAGAGCGAACTCCTCTGCGCTGTACCTTCCGAGCAGCTTTGCCATGCGGTCGCCCTGGCTGCCGTAGAGCGTATTCACCTCCTGAAGCTTTGCCTTGTCGGCATGAATTGTCACCCGCCGACGATCCTCTGTGCTCCTTTCGCGGTGTGCGAAGCCGCTCTCTTCCAGTCTGTCGATCAGGGCAGTGGTAGCAGCTCCGGTGAGACCGATCCGCTCACTGAGTTCCCCTGCGGACATGGCCTCGTCCTCCAGCAGACGCAGACAGTGGACGTCGGTTGCGTTGAGCCCGAGTTGGGCGGCTACGACGGAGTGGAACAGCATCACGCGACCCACAAACCTTCGAACGATCGGAACGTAAACCCGCATCCGGGCGTTTGACTTCATATTCACCTGCAACTATCTTTTACTTCGATAATCTGACGTTCAAATCGTCAAAGGAGACAAGTGTCATGGCAATGCTCAATCTAAACGGCTTCAGTCAGTATTACGAGGAGCTGGGTGATCCCTCAAACCCTCCAGTACTGATGATCAGCGGCCTTGGCGGCGTGGGTGCGAGTTGGGGACCGCAGGTCAAGCGCTTCGCCGAGGACTTCCACGTCATCCTGCCAGACCATCGCGGCACGGGCAAGAGCACCCATACACCGGATGGCTACACGACGCAGCAACTCGCTCAGGATATGGCGTCGTTGGTGGAGCACCTCACTCGGGGTCCCATGCATGTGATTGGCGCCTCAACAGGCGGAGCCATCGCGCAGTACATGGCCCTCGACCACCCCCATACCGTCCGTTCCCTCACGCTGTCCTCGACGTTTGCCCGCTTCGATGCGTATACCCGTCGTGAGTTCGAGGTGCGCAGAAAGATGGCTGAAGGTTGGACCCGTCCCGAATTTTACGCCGGGTACTCTCTGTTTCTCTTCTCCCCCCGCTATACAAACGAGCACCCGGAGAGGGTGCAAGCGTGGATCGATCGCGGAGCGGCTCATCCAGAGCAATCGGGTGACCGCGAGATCGGCCTCAAACGAATCGACATGATTGCCGGCCATGACACCTCCTCCAGACTCGGCGAGATCGTGCAGCCGACGTTGGTCGTGTGCGGAACGCACAACTTCTGCACTCCCCTGCGGCTCTCGGAAGAGTTGGCAACCAAGATCCCCGGGGCGAAACTCGTGGTGTTCGAAGAGGGCGGCGAACTGATCGAGTTGGAGCAGGAGGAGAAGTACTTCAAGGTTGTCGCCGGGTTCTTGCAGGAGCAGAGCCTCAGAAACCGACGCTAGGAACAGAACCGTGGGCGACCTCAGGGCAGGATCGACGCTGTTTCGGGAGCGCGGAGCTCGTCCCCGGCGGAGCCTCAGACATACGTCTAGCATCTGCGAAGATAGAAGGGCGTCGCGTGAGTTTAGCCGCACGCGGAAAGAGACGTCATGATTACATCAGCCGATCTCGCCCAGGTTCCTCTCTTCGCTGGCGTGGAAGAGGCGGAGCGCCAGCGCCTGGCGCGCAAGGCCGCGGATATTCGGCTGTCCCCCGGCGAGTTTCTCATCCGCGAGGGCGAAGAGCCCCGCTTCTTTGTCATCTTCGCAGGCGAGCTTGAGGTGCTCAAGAACATCGTCGGCCAGTTCCGCCATCTGGGCCGCAACGTCGCCGGCGAGTTCTCCGGTGAGACCCCCATCTTTATGGGTGTGCCTCAGATCGTCTCCGTGCGTGCCCTCACGCCCGTCCGCGCGGCGCGCTTCGAGCGTCAGCAGCTGCAGGAACTCGTCCGCGACTCCCCCGCCGCCGCCGAGATCGTCTTCTCCACCATGTCCGCACGCACCCACCTGGCGCAGGACATGGCCCGCGCGACCCCGTCCTCGCGGGCTTACGTGGTTGGATCGAAGTACGACGCCACCTGTCGCGACATCCGTGCGTTCCTCGGCGCGAATCGTATCCAGTACAACTGGCGTCCCACGTTCGACGAGCCCGAGCATGCAACGCTCACCGTGGAGATCGATCGCGGCGCGCCGATTGTGAACCCCACGGTTCGCCAGGTCGCCGAAGCTCTCGGCTACCGGACCGTTCCTCGGCAGCAGCAGTATGACGTCGTCATCGTCGGCGCAGGTCCCGCAGGCATGGCAGCCGCCGTGTATGGGGCGTCGGAGGGCCTTCGCGTTCTCATCGTGGAGCGCTTCGCCGCCGGCGGCCAGGCCGGTACTTCCTCGCGCATCGAAAACTATCTTGGCTTTCCTTCGGGCATCTCCGGCGACGATCTCACCGAGCGCGCCCTCAAGCAAGCCAAGCAGTTCGGGGCGGAGATCGTCGTGCGGCGCAACATCGAAGCGCTCGAGCCCGCAGAGCGCGGCTACTGCATCAGGCTCGATGGCGGCGACCTCATCCAAGCCAATGCAATCCTGCTTGCCACTGGAGTCGACTGGCACCGGATGGACAACGTCCCCGGCATGGAAGACCTTCTAGGTCGCGGCATTCTTTACGGCGCTTCGCGCCACGAGGCCTACGGAGTTGCGGGCAGGCGCGTGTTCATCGTCGGCGGGGGCAACTCGGCTGGGCAGGCGGCGGTCTTCTTCGCCGGCTATGCCGCAGAGGTCGTCATGCTCGTCCGGGGCGCCGGTCTTACCCTCAGCATGTCTCGGTACCTGATCGACCAGATCGCCGCCCGTACCAACATCAAGATCGAGCCGTACACGCAGGTCACCAGCGTCGCAGGCGAAAACTATCTCCAACGCATCGTTACCACGCACCGTCCACCCGAAGGCGAAGAATCTTCCCAGACACGAGACGCCGGCGCGCTCTTTCTGATGATCGGCGCGACCGCCAATACCGCCTGGCTTCCGCAACAACTTGAGCGCGATCCCAAGGGCTACATCTGCACCGGGCGCGATCTCACGACGTGGCCCGCCGGTCGCGAACCCTTCGCGCTCGAAACCAACCTTCCCGGCGTCTTCTGCGCCGGCGATGTGCGCCACGGCTCCATCAAGCGCGTCGCCAGCGGCGTGGGCGAAGGCAGCGTGTCCATCTCCTTCAACCACGAGTACCTCGCGCTCCATGGCGAGCCTAGCCTCGTTTCCTAGCTGAGCACTCTGCCGGCGAGTACGCGACGGGTAAAGAGTTCCGGACACTGAAAGCATCACTCCGGGGAGAGCCGTTTTCGTCGCTGGGGTGAGTCGGGACTCTGTGCGTTGGAGGAGGTCCATTTGTCGCGGAACTCGGGGCGTTCAAAGCCGAGGGCGGAGAGGGCGCCGGAGAGTTCAAAGGCACTGGCAAGGCGCTGCGTGCGGTCGGTGGCGAGCAGGCGGTCAAGCAGTCTGGCGACCGGCGCGTCGGCCTGGATCTCCGGCGGGAGTTGCCAGGCGCCGCGGAGGTGTTTGTCCTTGAGTTCGTCCAGGGAGTTCGCGGTGAAGAGTGGTTTGCCGCTGAGCACCTCGGCGAGCACGAGGCCGAGCGAGTACAGGTCGGTGCGGATGTCGGGGAGTTCGCCGCGGATCTGCTCCGGGCTGCTGTAGAGCGGCGTTCCGGCGAGAAAACGGGAAGGCGCCTCGCCCACCGCGTGCGAGATGCCGAAGTCCATCAGGCGGTAACGTCCAAAGGTGTCGAGCCGGATATTGCCGGGCGCGATGTCGCAGTGCGTGATGCCGTGGGACTCGGCAAGCGAGAGCAGGCTGCTGATCTGGGCGGCGAAGTGGAGCGCCTCGGCGCGGGAAAGCGCGCCGTGGTGAGCGAGCAGAGTGTCCAGGTCCTCGCCCTCGATGAACGGCATCAGGAGAAAGTGCAGGCCGTTGTGCTCGCCGGCGTCGAAGATGGGGATGGCATTGGGATGGCCACCGAGGCAGGCGGCGTGTTTCATCTCGCGGTGGAAGCTTTCGACCACGGCGGGCTCCCGCGCCAGCTGCGAATGCAGCACCTTGGCGACGAAGAGACCGCCGTGCAACCGGTGGCGGAGTTGGAAGAGGGTGGCCATGCCGCCCAGGGCTACGGGCGCCAGGAGCTCCAAGCGGTTGCCGAAGACGGGCTGCAGCGCGGCCGCAAGGGCGTCCTGATCAGCGGCTGAGGGGACGACGGGCGACGTGCCGGCAGAAGCTTCGGCCGGGGCGGAACGGGGCTCGCGCAGGCCAAGGCCGATCATGAGAGCCTCCGGCGCGGGGAGGGCTTCAGCGTGAAAGCGGGCGCGCTGTCGTGAGCGACGCCGAGCAGCGGCGGGGCCGCGAGGGCCTCCGGAACCCTGGGCGCGAGACCGCGGAGGCGCTGGAGGGCGTCCGGCTGCATCACGTGCACGGCCTCCGCATTGAAGAGCCGCCAACCGAGGATTGCGACGGTTTTGTGCAGCGCATGCTCCACGGTGTTGCTGACGCGGTGCGTGTCCCAAAGGCAGACGAAGCCGGTCTCAGGATGAACGTTGGGATGCGCTACCGGGGTGCGGAGCGAAAGCTCCATGGGCGCGGCGGGGAAGAAGTACGGGAAGTCGATGCAGATCCGGTGGTCGAAGAGGATCTCGGCGGCGCTCTCGCCCGCGGCGGTGGGGAGGCGAAAGGCCGGCGTGCCGCGCAGGGTGAGGTGAAAGGCGAGATCGCTGGCGGCAAGGCTCGTGAGCCGGCCGGGATTGCGCTCGGCCAGGCGCTCGAGCAGGTGCCACTCAGCGGTGAGCCGGCGCAGGAGCGCGGAGCTTGCGGGAGGATCAGCCGTTGGTGGCGATGGTCGAGATACGGAGGACATCGTTGGCTCGAACTCCTTGCTGGGGCAGCGGGGTGGCGAAGTCGAGGCTGGCGCCGTTCCAGACTACCTCCGGCTCGCCATCGCCCTTGAGCATATCCCCGCGCTCTCGCAGATCGAAGAGCACCTCCTCCAGCACCATGTCCAGCGTTTCGCCTTCATCGATGTCGACGTTGTACTTCGTTTCGCCGCTGACTGTATCGAAGTACATCTGGTATTTGGGCATCGGGCCATTCCTCTTTCCGGGCAGCATGGGCAAAGCGATTGTCAGCGTGCCAGGGGCTCGGCGCCGCCGCCGGAGACCTGGGCCACCGCCATAGTAAGGGATGCTGGCAGCTCCGGTAGAACGCCGGCGCAGCGGGCACATTCACCATTGTTGAAGTCCCAGCAGTCGCGGCACTGGGTGCGGCGGCAGTGGGGGCAGGCGCGGAGATCCAGCTGCTCCGCGGAGCCGAGACAGATCTGGCAGCGGCCATGGCGGGAGCGCGGACCGGTGACGCGTGTCCACCAGCTCTCGCCCGGCGGCAACACGGGGACGCGCTGTTCCAGGCAGAGGCGGCAGCGGCGATGTTCAAAGCGCCAGCAGGTCTCGTCGCAGACCTTCATCGAGCAGCGCGGGCAACGAAAGACGACGGCCTGGGTGCCCAGCCGGCGATTGCAAAGGTTGCAACGCGCCCGGCTGCGGAGGAGGACAAACAGGGTGGCGCCGCTCGCCCCGGCGGTGAGCAGCGGAGAAAACCAGGTGGCAAAGCTGGGCCGGAAGGTGAGCTCCACGATAAGGACGGCGATCAGGCTGGTGAGCGTGAGGGCAAGGACAGGGAACCACGGCCTGCGGTGCGCGAGTTCGAGGTTCAGCCACAGAAAGGTGGCCGCGGCCCCCAGCAGCAGCGCGGCGAGCAGCGAGGCGGCGCTCCCCAGCAGGCCGGCCCCGAACTGAAGCGAGGCCGCCAGCACGAGAACGCCCGTCATCAACATCCCGCGTTCCAACCGGCCGTTCACGACGTCTCCCTGCCGGCTCCTGGGGGGCACACGCTGCGCCGCGCCTGCAGAAGATGGCGATTGGGCAATCCTAGCTGGCGAGGTGTTCTGTCCGCCAGCACCTCGCGGTGCCCTACGGAGGTGACGCAAGTAACGGATTGCATCTGCCCGACAGGACCGCAGTGGGGGCAGACGCCCCGGCGGCGTAGAAAGGCAAGGCGTTGGGGGCGCAGATCGCGATGGCCGCAAAGCCCGCAGCGCGCGTCAAGACAGATCGGCCAGGGGAACTGGAGACGCCAGCTATCCTCTGGGGTGCCGACGCGGCAGAGGGCGCCGGCCAAGGGCGTGTCGTCCTCGAGGGCAACGAGCGACGGGAGGAGATCGTCGTGCCAGGGACAGGTCGCGCTGCGCTGGAGGTGGATGCGTTGCGCCTGCCAGTCACCGCCGGCGTCGCGGCCCAGGGTCTCAGCCCAGGAGGCTTCGGCTGCGGAACCGGGATCTGGCGAGAGGTGGGGCACCAGGTCGCGGAGGCTTCGAACCAGGTGCGCCGCCGTGTGTTCCAGGGAGGCGGGTATCTGCGCCGCGGAGCCCATGGAAACGACCTCCGGGGAACGGCAGCCGAGGATGGGTGCCGAGGCATAGGCCAGCAGCTCCGCGCGGCGGGCCTCGCTGAGTGCGCAGAGGGGGCAGGCAGCATGGGGGTGCGCGGGGAACCACGAGACGCGTCCGTCCAGCAGGCCGGCGCCGAAGACGCCGCCGTCGAGCACAGGGATTCGGAGGCAACGGGCGATCCAGGCGGTCTCGGCGCGGGCAAGCGCGGAGTCTGTGCAGGAGACCAGCAGGTCGCAGGTTTGGAGATCCTGCCAGCCGACGTCGGCGATCTCGGCGCGGTACGGGACCCAGGGCCAGGGCGTCCCGTGTCGAAACACGTGGGCCAGGAGGTCGGCTTTGGGTCGGCCGAGCGACGACACGCCTTTCTCTGCAATGATCTCGTGGAAGACGCGGCTAAGGCTGACGTTGTGGGCCTCTAAGTCATCGGGGTCGATCACCAGCACCCGGTCGAGAGCAAGACCGGAGAGGACGAGTTGGCGCGCGAATGCGGAGCCCAGCGCCCCGGCGCCGACCAGGGCGAGACGCCGCGGCGTCTCCGCAGCCGACTCGCACGCGTGTTTGCCGGCCGCGCACATTACCTTTGGGTCCTGTTTGTCGTTGACAGTCAACATCGGACAACTCGAAGCCTTGTAAGCTCTCTCCAAGACAACACTACACAGCAGGGAACGGCCCAGGGCCTACTCTCAGCTTGAATAGGACCGCTCCTCCCGGCTCAATGAACGTTTACCGCAGCCTCTACTTTTCGACGCTGGTTGGTGTCACAGGCGGGTTTCTCGCCGCGGTGACAGGGCTGCTGGCCGCCATCCCGCTCGCGAGCAGCGGCCTGCGCTCTGTGCCGGACTCGTTGCAGCTGTTGCTCTTTGGGTTATTTGTCGCGGTGATGCTGTTTGCACACTTTGACCGGCTTCTGCTGGGTAAGCTGCGGGGATCCTCGATTGGTCTTGGCCTGCTCTTCGGCGGCCTCGCCGGGGCTTTGGCCGCGTTGCTGGCCTACGGCCTCCGCAGCGGTGTGGCGCTTACCTCGCCGTTGCTGTTTCGGCTGGCGGTCTGGACCCTTTGTTCTTCGTTGATCGGCCTGGGCGTAGGTCTGCGCTGGGTTCGCTCC
>CAXTWN010000112.1:0-3156 GCA_964248055.1 uncultured Acidobacteriaceae bacterium
TTGCATTACTGCGGGTGTTCGGAGCCAAAGTCGGTGGCGGGGTTGTGATTAAGCCCGGCGTCAAGGTCAAGTACCCGTGGCATTTGGAGATCGGCGACGATTGCTGGATCGGGGAAGAGGCATGGATCGACAACCTGACCACGGTGCGGATCCTGCGAAATGCGTGCGTCGCGCAGGGCGCGTAGCTCTGCACCGGGAATCATGACTGGTCCGACCCGCACTTCGGATTGCGGATCGAGCCGATTCAGTTGGGCGAAGGTTCGTGGGCGGGAGCCAAGTGCATCCTCACGCCGGGTACCGTGCTCGGCTCGTATTCCGTCGCCGCGGCCGGCTCGGTCGTGAAGGGTTGCATCCCGGATCTGGAGATCTATGCAGGCAATCCGGCCCAGTTTGTGAAGGTTCGGAAGATCCGGGAGGTGGGATCGGGCGTAGAAGAGGTGGTGCGCTCGTGAAGATGTTGTTCATCAACCAATTCTTCTGGCCGGACTCCTCGGCCACGAGTCAGCAGCTCACCGACCTGGTGTCGGGACTCGCGACGCGCGGCGTAGAAGTCTCCGTCTTGTGCGGAGAGGGCGGGTACGCCGAGGCTGCCGGCGAGCAAGCACCCCCCGCGCGGGTGTACCGCGTACGAGCCTTACCGTTTTCCCGGGGACGCGTCGGGCGCCTGTTCTCGTATCTGTCGTTCTACGTCGCTGCGTTCGCGAAGGGCTTACGGCTGCCCAGAGCCGAGGTCGTCGTCTCCATGACCACGCCCCCTCTCATTTCGTTGTTAGGCGCGGCGATCAAGCTGGTGCGCGGCTCGCGGCATTTCATCTGGGAGCAGGATCTTTACCCCGAGATCGCCGTCGATCTCGAGTACCTGCAGAAGGGTGGCGTGGTACACCGTGTCACCAGCGTCCTGGCTGACCTGGTTCGGCGGCATGCCGATGGCATCATCGTGCTGGGACCGTGCATGCGGGAGCGGCTGATCGCGCGCGGCGTGAGCGCGGACAAGATCGCAATAGCCGAACATTGGGCGTCGAGTGCCGCGATCACACCGCGCGAGCGCCCCGGAGACCCGAACGAATTGGTTGTCCTTTACTCGGGGAACCTGGGCCTGGCTCACGATCTGGAGACCATCGAGGGAGCGATGCTGAACCTTCGCGGCGATGCGCGCTTCCGGTTCGTCTTCGCGGGAACGGGAGGTCGCCGAAATGAACTGGCGACGTTCTGTGAGGCGAATCAGCTTACGAAGGTAGAGTTTCGACCGTTTGTTGCGCGCGAAAAGCTAAGCGAAGGCTTAGCGGCCGGGGACATCGGGCTGGTGACGCAGCGGGACGCTGCTTGCGGTGCGCTGGTTCCGAGCAAGGTGTATGGGATCCTGGCGGCCGGGCGGCCGCTGCTCTTTGTTGGACCGGCGAATGCCACCCCGGCTTTGCTCATTGAGAAGCACGGATGCGGGTGGCATGTGGATTGCGGCGACGTTGCCTCCGCCACGCGCTTGCTGCAGCATCTGGCCGCACACCCAGAACTTGTGAAGGAGGCAGGCCAACGCGCGCGCGCTGCGTTGGTACATTTCTACGATCTGCCGCAGAGTATAGATCGTATTGCAGACATCCTTGGGGCAGCCCGACCGCCCTGTTCCCCTTCGGCCGCACTTCATCTCCAGCCCACATCCTGAACGTTCTTGAGGGTTGTTGTTTTACGTTTCAGCAGTTGCGGGAGAGTTCACCCATGTTTGTCTTACTGCTTCTCGGCGTCACGGCTTTTCTCTTATGTTTGTTACTGACGCCGATCTTTCGTGACCTGTTCTCCAAAGCGGGCCTGTTAGATCGGCCGGATGACGTCCGTAAGCTTCATCTAAGTCCTGTACCGCGCGTCGGCGGCATTCCGATCGTGCTCGCATGCGCTGGTTCGTTCGGCTTGCTGTACTGCTTTTTCGGCGCACAAAACAAGATCTATATTCAGCACGGACAGATTCTGCATGCGGTCCTCCCGGCCACCGCGGTGATCTTCGCGGTCGGCTTGCTGGACGATCTACTGGGCCTCCGGCCGTGGCAGAAGCTCCTGGGGCAGGTCGCCGCGGCCTCTCTGGCCATTGTCTTCGGCGTGCGGCTGACTACCGTGCACATGCCGTCGTTTGTGGGTATGGCGGCGAGTCTGATCTGGCTGGTGTGCTGCACGAACGCCGTGAATCTCATCGACGGCATGGACGGCCTGGCGACCGGCGTGAGTCTGTTCACCACGCTGACAACGCTGGTGGTTGCCGTGATGACGGGTCACTATGGACTGGCGTTGGCGACGGCGCCGCTTGCAGGAGCATTGCTAGGCTTTCTCCGGTACAACTTCAGCCCGGCCTCGGTCTTCTTGGGCGACTGCGGCAGCCTGACCGTCGGCTTTATGTTGGGATGTTTCGGCCTGGTGTGGAGCCAGGATACGGGGAGTCTGATCGGGCTTGCTGCGCCGCTCATGGCGCTGGCCCTTCCGCTCACCGACGTGGGGCTCGCGATCACCCGGCGCTTCCTGCGTAACGCGCCGCTGTTCAAGGCCGATCGGGGTCACATTCACCATCGGGTCTTGGCGCTTGGCTTCTCGACCTCCCGGGCGGCGTTGATCCTTTACGGGGCCTGCTGTGCGGGTGCCACGATGGCGCTCGCCGTGAGCATGGATGCGCGGCACCTTGGCTGGCCAGTGCTGATCGTCTTTGTGTGCCTGCTGATGCTCGGGGTCAAGCGATTGGGCTATGTTGAGTTCAGCGCGGCGCGCCGGCTGCTTTCGCGCAGCTCATGGCGCCGTGCCGTGCAAGAAGAGATCCAGCTCGAGGAACTGAGAACGGCGCTGGCGGACGCGCAGACCATCGAGGGTTGCTGGCAGGTGGTACGAGTGGCGTGCCGTGAGTTGCGCTTCGCCTCCGCCCAATTGAAGGTTGCGGGCATGCTTTTCCAAGAGGAGTTCTCCAAGGTCGTGGAGGGAGCATCGTGCGACATCGAGCTGACCCTGGGCCACCAGAGCTGGCTGCTCCTGACACACTCCGCCGAGGAGGCTTCGTCGCGAATGTCGATGGCGGTGCTGAACCAGATTCAAGCCGCAGTTCGCAAGAAGCTGTTGGAACTCCACCCTGTTCCTGTGAGGGTTACGACGGCGGCATAGACTTTAGGCGAGGAACTGAGGGGGGGG
>CAXTWN010000112.1:3166-11778 GCA_964248055.1 uncultured Acidobacteriaceae bacterium
TCGGCCTGCACCGGTGGGGGGGGGGCGGCCCCCACCTCCCCGATGCCGCAAGGGTCTCGCAGCTCAAGGTCCGTTTCGGGGCTCTGACGGCATTCCCCATCTGTCGTCTCATCCACCGACGCTGATGTCAGATTTGCCGACAGCTGATCAGAAGCCCGACAGATGAGCGAATACGACGAAGCGTTTCGGCGCGGCCCCGATGTAGTGGAAGGGATAGCAGGTGATCAGGGTCATCTGAGGCACATCGCCGATGTCCAGCACATCGACATTGTCTGGAGTGACGATTTTGGTTGAGTCCACAAGATAGACAAAGGTCTCTTCCGGGGTCACGATGCGGATCTTCATGCCGGGCTGGATGCCGCTCAGCGGGCGGAAGTAGGTGTCTCTGTGGGCCGCGACGACGAAGTTTCCGAGTCCACCCGGCATCGCGGTGCCGCGGATGTGGCCGGCGCCTCGTAGAAGAGACTTAGTGTCATAGTCGTCTACGATAGGCGTGGTGAGGTGCAGCGCCGGGATCTCCAGCCTGCCGAGAATGCCGTTCCTGCTGGCTGCTGCGGGGCCTTCATCGGCTGCGAGTCCCGTGTCGTCGCTCGTCGCGGGCTCCGGAGGTTGGGGAGCCGGTGTGCTCTGACCGATGATCGCTGCGGATTTCTCTGCTGCCGCTGCCGTCCGTCTGCTTTCCCAGACGACAGCGGCACAGAGTATGGCAAGTGACCAGAGGCCCATCTCCAGAGAACGGCCCAATTTGCCCCTCAAACTCACGCCTGCGATCCGAAGAGCCGTCGGCGCAGGCTAAGCAGGAGCGCCGAAGCGAACGAAAGGCAGCCCACCAGCGAGATCAGTGGAAGATTGCTGGCGGTGTGCGGGAGTTGTTGAACGTTGGGACGAATGTGCGGGTGAGTGTTGCTAGCGACCTGGACCGGAGCGCGCGGTGCCGGGCGGACTGACGCGTGAGAGCTTGGCGGAGGGGTGCTGGGCTGTGCCGGCGCGTAGCTAGACTGTGCGGGGGCGCTGGATGCGGTCTCAGCAGCGGGTGCACTGGGCTGCGGCGCGGGGCTGGGCTGCGGCTGCGTTTGCGCCTGCGTGACAGGCGGCTGATAACGAGCAGCGGCGATGCCCGGCTTGGCGGTTGTTGGATCGACCGGGGTCGGCGTGAGCATCCAGAGCGTGACTTCGCTCATGTCGTTCTGCGTGAGGTGGGGCAGAGCGACGCGGCCTTCAGAGGTCGGATCGACAGCCATAACGCGCACGGAGTTCGCCTTGGCCAGCTCGACCGCGTCCTTCTTGGGGTAGATGAACTCCACGGTCGGGCCGCCGGGGAACGCGTAGCCGCGCAATGTGGGCTTGCCCTTCAAACCCGTGACGAAGGTAACGGGGCCGGTGAAGGTTCCACCGCGAAGGTCGGGGTTAGGGTAGGCGAGCAGGGAGGCTCCGGTATTGCTGCCCTTCTTTCGGACCTGCACAATGACGCGGTCATGCAGTTGATCTTCGACGCGGATGGCGTATGCCCCTGGCGAGAGGGTGAAGCCGGGTACCTCGGTCCTCTGCGTGACCTGAAGTTGGGCGGCTTGGGTGGAGGCAGAACCTGCGGTCGTTCCCTGCTGTTGAGCAAAGGCGGTCGAGGTCAGGAGAATGGTGGATACCGCAAGCGACGCGCGGAGAAGCATGGTTTGAGACCCCTGACGGAGAAGGTGAGTGGTACTGCACCAGATAGACGGCATACCTGCCGTGAAACGAGGTCCTATGTCGTCTATCGGCGACATGATGTCAGATCAGCAGAAAGCGAAGCACGTTGTATGAGGAAGTTTGCTGTTGCTAAGGGGCGCTGACCGCGGAGCGCCCCCATCTTCGAGCGATCCAATGGCCGAGCCATCAGTCGCCTTTGCCCAGGAGCCAGCGATGGAGGGCGCTGGCGTGAAGGTTGAGGATTACGGAGGTGGAGCTGAGCATCTCGTGCAGAATCCGCTGGACGCGATCCAGGTCGTCGAGATGGCCGAGGGCGGCGCGGGGCGAGGTGTAAACGGTAAGTCCACTGCGACGGCAGAGCAGAGCGATCCGATACAGGTGCGTGCCGTCGCTGACCACGTCGATACTTCGAAGATTGCGGTCGTCGGCAAGCTCGGAGAGACGATCCACCTGCTGTTCCGTATCGACAGAGGTCGTTTCGGCGACGATGTGTTCGAGCGGCACCCCGTTCGCCAGGAGGTAGTCACGGCCGGCGCCGCCTTCCGTGTTGCCGGCGTCGGCGCTCGACCCGCCGCCGAGGGTAATGATCAAAGGTGCCAGGCCACGCTGGTACAGAGCAAGTGCCTTGTCCAGACGGGCGTGGAAGACCGGCGACGGACGGCCGCTGTACTCGGCTGCGCCGAAGACGGCGATGGCGTCTGCGCGTTGCGCGTTGTCGATCCCGGCGGTGTAGCTGATCTGGTGATACAGCCAGACGAACCAGACCAGGGCCGCGAGCAGCACAATGCCGAGGACGGTGCGAAAGACATGCTTCGGGAACTCAAGCAAACCGTGGACAGAACGGGATTGCGTGGGAGCTTGCGTCATGGCGCGGCTCTTAGTATGCGGCACTTCGCCCGCGGCTTCCCGGATGCCTCAGGCCCGGGCTCGGAGCGGTGCCTCGCTTAGGTCATGCCGGCGAGGAACTCGATACGATTAGCGCTGGAGCGCGAGAGCGATCTCGTGGGTGGGGATCGCCCCTTCGCGGAGGATCATCCAGGAGCTTTCGCCGCCGCTGAGATCGACGATGGTGGTGGCGACCGAGCGAGCGGTAGGGCCGCCGTCCACGATGAGCGGGATCTTGTCGCCGAACTGCTCGCGCACGCAGCCGGCCCAGGTGCATTCGGGAAGACCGCGCAGATTGGCGGAGGTGGCCGTGATAGGCAGACCGAGCTGGCTGACCACGGCGCGGCAGATGGGCGCCTCGGGCACACGGAGAGCGACGTTGCCGGTGTTCGCGGTGACGCGGAGGGGGAGCTTGGTTCCGGCGCGCACGACAATGGTGAGCGGACCCGGCCAGAAGCGCTCCGCGAGACGATCAAAGTCGGCCCCGATGCCGCGGGCGAGTTCATAGGCCTGGGAGACGTCGCCGATGAGCAGAGAAAGAGGCTTATGGCGGGCGCGGGTCTTGAGGTCGTAGATCCGGTCGACGGCGCGGAGGTTCACGGGATCGACGGCGAGACCGTAGAAGGTGTCGGTCGGCAGGGCGACGACGCCGCCGGTGTCCAGCGCCTGGGCGACCCTGCGAATATGCTCCGGCTCCGGTTCGTCCGGATGTATGCGAAGAACTTCAGCGTCCAACGTTTCCCTTTGACTCCTGCTGAGAGGGTATCGCAAGGCGGCGCGACCGGGGAGACGCCGCGGATAGACTGGGTCGTATGCAACTGCCCCCGCCCATCACCAGCCGGACGAACGCGCGCGTGAAGGGGCTGCGGGCGTCGCTGAGCGGGCAGGCGCGGCGGGCCGGGGATCTGCTCGGGTTGGAAGGGCCGAATCTGATTCGTGAGTCGCACCTCTGTGGCCTGGCGTTCGAGTCGGTCTTTGTACGTCAGGGTAGCGAGCAGATTCTTGAGGGTGCGGCGAAGTGGGGGGCTGCGCTCCGTACCACGAGCTGGGCGGTGCTTAGCCCGGAGGTCTTCGATAGCGCCGTTTCGACGGTAACGCCCCAGGGGATCGCAGCGACATGGAGGATCGCCGAACCGAAGTGGCGGGAGGGTATGAAGACCTCCTACGGCCTGATCGTGGAAGATATGCAGGACCCGGGCAATCTGGGAACCCTGATACGCTCTGCCTTTGCGTTTGGGATGTACGACATCGTCGTGACACCGGAGAGTGTGAACGAGTGGAATCCCAAGGTGGTGCGTGCTGCGGCCAGCGCGAGCTTTCACGTGCGCGTGCATCGAATGCCGCTGACGGAGGCCGTCGCGCAGCTGCGGGCAGAGGGCGCGAGGATCTTTGCGGCGGTAAGCGGATTCCTCAGTGGACCGGAGGAGGGGATGCCGATCATGGCGGCTCCACATGGCGTGCTGACCGGGAGACGGAACAACTACGAAGCGACGGAACCACGGTACAGGTACCCTCCTGAGCAGGATGCGGCGGAGCGCGAGGCGACGAAAGGATATCCCGCTTCACTGTCCTACGACACCGACTTCGTAGAGCCATGCGCCATCATGATTGGCAACGAGGGTGCCGGGCTGTCGATGGAGGCTCGCCGGATGGCGGACGAGCAGGTGCAGATCCCCTGCAGCGTTGAGTCGCTGAACGCGGCTGTGGCTGGGTCTGTGCTGCTGTACGAGGTGATGCGGCAGAGGATCCTGCGCGTTTGGGCACGCAAACAGGGGCTTCGGGCGTGAGTTTGTTCGACGCGAGGCCGATGCGTGGCGAGCCGCGGCCGGCGGCGCGCTCGGCCGCGTTGGCCGAACGCATGCGGCCCCGTTCGCTGGACGAGTTTCTGGGGCAGGAGCACCTGTTGGGCCCGGGCAAGCCGCTGCGGCTGCAGATCGAACGCGATGACGCGGCGTCGTTGATCTTCTGGGGGCCTCCGGGAGTGGGGAAGACGACCCTGGCGAAGATCATCGCGCGTTCCACCGAGGCGAGTTTTGTGGAGTTTTCGGCGGTGCTGAGCGGAATCAAAGAGATCAAGCAGGTGATGGTGGAGGCCGAGAAGGCCGCCGGCTTCGGCTCACGCACCGTGCTGTTCATCGACGAGATTCATCGCTTCAACAAGGCGCAGCAGGATGCGTTCCTGCCGTATGTGGAGCGGGGATCGATTCGGCTCATCGGAGCGACGACGGAGAATCCTTCGTTTGAGATCAATGCAGCGCTGCTCAGCCGCTGCCGGGTGTACACGCTGCGGGGGATCGAGGCGAGTGATGTGCTGCAGCTGCTGGACCGCGCACTGGCCGATGAGGAGCGTGGCCTGGGGCGACTGCGCCTCCACCCTGAAAGGGAGGCGCTTGAGGCAATTGCGAGCTATGCGAGTGGGGATGCGCGAAGCTCGCTGAATGCGCTGGAGGTGGCGGCGCAGCTGGCGGTAGGTCGAGGCGAGAAGACCATCACGCGGGAGTTGGCAGCGGAAGCGCTGCAGCAGCGTGTGCTCCTGTACGACAAAAAGGGCGAGCAGCACTATGACCTCATCTCCGCGCTGCACAAGAGTGTGCGGAACTCGGATGCGGATGCGTCGTTGTACTGGCTGGGGCGCATGCTGCGCGCCGGCGAGGATCCCATGTATGTGGCGCGGCGCGTGGTGCGGATGGCGGTGGAGGATATCGGCCTTGCCGCACCGGAGGCGCTGAACCTGTGCCTGAGCGCCCGCGATGCGCTGCACTTTCTTGGGAGCCCGGAGGGAGATCTGGCGCTGGCGCAGGCGGTGGTGTACCTGGCGCTGGCGCCGAAGTCGAACGCCGTGTACACGGCGTATGGCGAGGTGCTGGCAGACATCGAAGCGCGGCCCGCGGAGCCGGTTCCGCTGCCGCTGCGCAACGCGCCCACGAGACTGATGAAGGAGCTCGAGTACGGCAAGGGTTATCAGTATGCGCACGACGTGGAAGGCAAGGTGGCGAAGATGGATTGCCTGCCGCCGTCGCTGGTAGGACGCGTGTACTACAAGCCGACCGATGAGGGCAGAGAGCGCACCCTGGCCAAACGCATCCAGGAGATTAACGCCCTGCGTGGGCAGGAGTGATAGGATTGGCCCAATTCCAGAGGCGACCAGCCTCATCGAGAGTCGGGAAGATTTGGTGACGAGATCCCTTCCGCTGTGCCTGACCACAGGCGTCCTCTGCTGTGAGTAACGCGATGGGGGCACCTGCCTGCGGCTATCAGATCCGGGTGGACGACCCCGCGCTGCAGGCCTATCTGCAACGGTACCCGTTTGCCAGCGGCCCCGACCCGGCCAAGAATGCAGCCGGACGCGACGCGATCCTGCACGGACTGCAGGTTCGGCCGCTCGGGAACGAACCCCGGCAGGTGTTGCTGCGGCCGGAGGAGACCAGGTTAGCGGCGCCTGAGCTGGAGCGGCTGCGGGCGCTGTTTGAAACGCTCGGGATCGACGCATCGCGACGCAAGACGCTAGAGGACGACTTCGGCTGGGAGGCAAATCTTGTCCCGCGAACGACCCGCCAAGTGCTGATCCTGGGGGTCGGCGACGGCATGGAGCTGCTGTTCCTCCGCGCGGTGTTGCCGGAGGCGCGGATTACCGCGATCGATTACCACGATTCGGTGCCGGAGGCGGTCAAGCAGGCGGTGAAGCTTCGCTTCCTCGAGGGCGACATGAACGCGCATCTCCAGGCGCTCCGGGCGGAGTTTGACCTGATCATGTCGAACCACACGATGGAGCACTTCTATACCCCGGATGAGACGATCGGGACGCTCTTCGGGCTGCTGGCCCGGGCAGGCGTGCTGATCGGAACGCTGCCGATGGATGGGAAGCCGGGAAGTCCTTTCCTGGAGCGGGTGCAGCGGATCGCCGCGAAGAAGCACGTGAGGCCGGTGGATCTGGTGTTTCTGGACTCGGGGCATCCCTGGAAGACGACCCCGGCGGATCTGGAGGGCACCCTGCGTCGGGCCGGCTTCCAGGAGGTCACCGTGTACCAGCGGGCGGAGCACCTTTCGCGGCCGGTGCCGGGTACGCGGGCGGAGTACAGGCGCGGGCGCCGCTTGGGGCTGGTACTGCACGGAGCGTTCTTTCGCCTGCCGCGTGCGCTGGGAAGATTGCTGCCGGGCAGCGGCGCTCAGGCGATGTTTGCGAAGGTGTTGCTGGCCGCGGAGCGCCGGGTCTGGTTCGGCTCCAACAATCTGAAGAACCGGTACACGGAAGAGGCGCTGGTGTACGCCACCAAGGCTGCTTGAGCGTGAACGGCTGAGCGCGCGAACAGCGGGTCCTTCTCCTTCGGCTTCGCTCAGGGTCAGGATGACAACTCAACTTAGGAAGTTGGACCCTCATACCGCGCTCGGGATGGCAACGCGAAAGGGACTGCCCAGGGTCATGAGATAGGCCGGAGAGCCAACGCTACTGACCGTACTTTACGGAGCAGCCGTACGGGCGGGTGACGGGCGTGGCGACGGGCTTTCCGGACATGGCTTCGTCCAGGGCTGCGGTCACGTAGTTATGTGCGCCGTTCAGGCTGGCGGGGTCGGGGGTGGGCTGGTCGTCGATGGCGCCCTCGTAAAGGAGCTTGCCCTGGGGGTCGACGACGAACATGTGTGGGGTGGTCTTGGCGCCGTAGAGGCGACCGATCTGGCCGCTCGGGTCGAGGATGGCGGCGGTGGGTGCGGCGTGCATGGTGCGCAGGTACGCGTTTTCTTCTGCGGGCGAGACGTTGCCCTGCTCGCCGGGGGCGGAGGACAGGACGCTGAGCCAGACGACGCCCTTGGCGGTCCACTCGCGCTGCAGCTTCTCCATGTTGCCGCTGTTGTAGTGCTTTTGCTCGTACGGGCAGCCTTTGTTGGCCCATTCGAGCACGATGTACTTGCCGCGGTACTGGGCGAGGGACTCGGTCTTGCCGTTGGAGTCGGTGCCCTTGAAGTCAGGTGCAACGGAGCCGGGCGTGAGCGCCCTGGCGCTGCTTGCGGTGAACGTGCCCGCGGCAAGGATCGAGGCTGTCAGCAGGCGAGTTGTGCGTGTTTTCATAGGTACTTTCCTGTTCGGGTTCGCTAGTGGGCGTTGGAGGCGGTGCCCAGCAGCAGATCCTTGTCGATGGCCTTGGCGACGAGATCGCGGGTGAGCAGTTCGGGCAGCACGTCGGGGTTGGAGGCCTTCCCGGCGGGGTAGATGATGTAGGTCGGCACGCCGCTGCGGTTTACGCTGGCGAGCTCGGCGGTGATCCTGGGATCGTATTGGGTCCAGTCGGCTTTGAGGAGCTTGAAGTGCCCTTTGGCGAGCTTGGATTCGATCTCGCCGGAACGGAGCACGGCGGCCTCGTTGACCTTGCAACTGAGGCACCAGGCCGCGGTGAAGTCGATGAAGACGGGACTGCCCGAGGCGCGTGCCTCGGCAAGCGTTTGTGGCGACCAGGGCTGCCACGCCTCCGCCTCCACGGGCTGCGGGCGTAGCGGAAGCGCCAGGGCGAGGACGATCAGCAGCACGGCCGCCACGAACGAGCCGCGGCGTGCAGGCCAGCGGCCCAGAGCCCAGCCGGCGATGGCGAGCACCAGAAAGCTGAGCAGCAGAAGCGCCATGCGGTTGATGCCGTCCGCGCTGTCACCCGCGGCGCCTCCGCTGCGGGCGAAGAGCTGGCCGTAGACCCAGGCCAGCCAGATGGCAGTGGCGAAGAGCGGCACGGCCGTGAGCTGTTTCAAGACCTCCATCCAGGCGCCCGGCTTGGGCAGGATGGCGGTCCATTGGGGCTGCAGGGTGAGCAGCAGGTAGGGCAGCGCCAAGCCCAGAGCGAGCACCGTGAAGATGAGAAAGGTGAACGCCGGCGGCTGCGAGAGGGCGAACCCGACCGCCGCGCCGAGGAGCGGACCCATGCACGGCGTGGCGACGACCGTGGCGAGCACGCCGGTAAAGAAGCTGCCAGCCAGGCCCTGCTTTTGGGCGAGACTGCCTCCGGCGCTGGTCAGCGAGAGACCGATCTCAAACTGGCCGGCGAGCGAGAGGCCAAGAA
>CAXTWN010000112.1:11788-12106 GCA_964248055.1 uncultured Acidobacteriaceae bacterium
CCGCGACGAAGGCGGGCGACTGCATCTGGAAGCCCCAGCCTATCTGGCGGCCGCCGGCGCGCAGGGTGAGCAGGATGGCGACCACGGTCCAGAACGAGATCAGGATGCCGAGGGTATACAGCAGGCCATGGAGGCGCTGACGGCGCCGTTCCTCGCCGGAGGAGTGAACCAGGGCCAGACCCTTGAGGAAGAGGACGGGGAAGACGCAGGGCATCAGGTTGAGGATGAGTCCGCCGCCCAGGGCGAGCGCCAGGCCGCCAACCAGCGTTACGTCCGAGGCCGAGGACGGCAGGGTTGCGTCCTTCGACGGCGGCGCCG
>CAXTWN010000113.1:0-489 GCA_964248055.1 uncultured Acidobacteriaceae bacterium
GGCGATACCCCGCCCGCAGCGGCTCGGGAAACGCCTACGCCCGCTCGGCCCAGACCGGAGAGACGGCCGATGGCGGGTTGGCTGTGTCAGGCGGCGATGCCGGCAGCGGCTCCTTCGGACGCAGAGCGGGCTTCGCCCAGGGTGTGTCGCGGCCTGCTGCGGACGACGAGGAGTCGCCCCGTTCGGGATCGGATCTCTCCCAGGCGCGCATCGGAACAGCGCAAAGTTTCACGCCGGCGACGGTGATCGCCGCGCGCGGCGTCGACTCCCGCCGCGCAGGTGGTCCAGGGCTTTGGGAGCGAGGTGGCGGTCGCATCCCCGGACGGGAGCGCGACCCGCCTCCGCAACCGTCCCACGCCGGCGGGCTCGGGTGCGGGCGGTTTCATGCCGCCGCCTACTTTAGAGGAGCGCGACGCGATCACCGAAGCGGCGATCACACCGGCGGTGCTGCCGGAGATCTACGACCGGGACGGCCGTCTGTTGATGCCG
>CAXTWN010000113.1:499-1318 GCA_964248055.1 uncultured Acidobacteriaceae bacterium
TGCATCGACGCGACGAGTGCGCCGAGAGCGAAGTTGATGCCGGCGCCGATGAAGGGATCGCATGAGGTGCTGCTGCACCAGAACACCATGGCGAACAGCGACGGCCTGGAGCGCATCCGGAACGACGCCGATCTGGACCGGCTGCGCGCCGAGCACGCGCTGGTCGGCTTCCCGGCCAGCGAGGGCCTCCACGTGAACGATGAGCTGCCCATGAACCGCCGTTGCGCCCGGCCATGGACGGTGCTCTTTGCGGAGGATATTGCGCGCGACTTCTTTGCGCGCTTTCACCAGCAGATCTGGGTGACCTCTGCGGCCCGCACCATGAACTTTCAGGCGCGGCTGCAGCGGGTGAACGGAAACGCGGCCGCGGTGGACGGCGAGGCGGCCTCACCGCACCTGACGGGGCAGGCGATCGATCTGGCCAAGGGCGGCATGAGCGCCGCCGAGATCGCCTGGATGCGCGCGTACCTGATGCCGCTGATGAGTGCGGGCAAGATCGATGTGGAAGAGGAGTTTCAGCAGGCCTGCTTCCACATCAGCGTCTACCGGCGCTATGCCGGGGGGCGGAGTGCCACGCATGAGCTGGCGCAGGTGCATGCCGCGCCGGTGCAGCACGAAGAGCCTGCGCCGGTGCAAGAGGAGCCTGACGACCGGTAGCGCGGTTTGCCGGTGAGGTCGTGCGGCTGCGAACGGAATGCGGGGGTCTCTCCGCTGCGCGAACGGTAAGGCTGTTCGCTCCGGTCGAGATGACGCCTTTGTCTCTGGACACGATAGGCCACAGCCCATAGGGCGCTACGGGGACGAGCAGACCACCCCGGC
>CAXTWN010000113.1:1328-11862 GCA_964248055.1 uncultured Acidobacteriaceae bacterium
GCTCAGACGGTCATGACTTCTTTTTCCTTGGTCTTGAACAGCTCGTCAATGCGTTTGATCTGGCTGTCGGTCAGGGTCTGGATCTCGTCATTGGCGCGCTTCTCGTCGTCGGCGGAGATGAGCTTGTCCTTCGTCGCCTTCTTGACCTGATCGTTGCCGTCGCGGCGGATGTTGCGCAGCGCGGTCTTGTGCTCCTCCAATGCGGCGGCGAGGCGCTTGACCGCATCGCGGCGGCGCTCCTCATTCATGGGCGGAATGGGCACGCGAATGATCTTGCCGTCGTGCATCGGGTTGAAGCCCTGGCCGGAGGTGCGGATGGCCTTCTCGATGGTGCCCACGAGGTTGGCCTCGTAGGGCTGCACCAGGATGAGCTGACCCTCCGGGGTGGAGAGTTGGGCGACCTGCGAGAGCGGCACCTCGGAGCCGTAGTACTCGACCGTGATTCCATCCAGCATGTGTACGGAGGCGCGGCCGGTGCGCACGCTGAGCAGATGCGTCCGGAAGTCGTCGACGGCCTTATCCATGCGCGTCTTCAGCGCCTCGTACACACCCTTCAGTCCAACGATGTTCACCATTGCCGTTGACATCCGTTCCATCCTCCTGCAGGCATCTTGCCCTGCCGATTCTACAGGGCTCCAAGGCTTGGGACGCCGCGGCGGTAAAGGGTGTTGGCCCCTCGCTGCAGGTTCGCTCCCGTACCGCAAAAGGTGTAGACGGACGCCCTGTAGATACCTTGACGACCCGCTACCCAGGCCGTAACGTTAGCCTAACGTCCGAAAGAGCACTGCGGCACGCCGCGTGTTCCGGACCCAGAAGAATCCGGCTGCTGTCTTTTCTCGCGGAAAAGGGTCAAGCAATGAAGAAGATCTACCTGTTGGCGCTGCTCGCATCCGTGGTGTTGGTCTCGACCCCTGCGTTCGCGCTGAATCACGGCGGCGGTTGCGGCGACTCACCCGAAAACCCCACCCTCATCCTCGCCGGTCTGGCCGGCGGCGTCTTTGGCCTTCGTTCCCTGCGGACGCGGCTGAGCGCGCGGAAGAGCCGCTAGCGGCGACCGGGCCCGGTGCAGGAGACCTACCAGAGCGCTGCTCCCGCCAAAGGCCTGGCAAGCCCCTCATTTCGCCTTCCTGCTTCTCTTCACCCCAGTGCCGTCCTTGCTCTCGGTTCGCTTTGCGCGGCCGCTGGGATCTTCACGGTCTGGAGCACGGTGCGGGACCTGCTTTCGCACTGGCGCACCGATGATCTGCAATCCATGGGACTGCTGGTCCCCTTTGTCAGCTTTGCGCTGATCCTGCGCGCCTGGCGATCGCTGGCCTGGGAGACCGAGGGCACATGGTGGGGCTTTGCCGTGCTGGCCGGGACCGCGGTGCTGGTGTTCGTGCGCGACCAGACCCTGTTTATCCTCACCGTTCACAAGAACTGGCTCCTGCAGCTGCCGCCGCTGCCGCTGGTCGCCATCCTGTATGCACTCGGCCTGGTGTTGCTGCTGGGCGGCCGGCGTCTGCTGCGTGCGGCCTGGTTTCCGGTGCTGTTTATGGGCGCGGTGCTGCCCGTGCCGAACACCTTCAGCCAGCGGATCGATCTGCCGCTGCAGCATGCGTCCGCGGCAGTGGCTCGCGGGTTTGCCCATCTGCTGGGGGAAAAGCTCACGCCCGACAACCTCCGGCTGATGTTTACGCCCGACTTCGGCATGTTTATTGCGCCGGGCTGCAACGGGATTCGCGGCGCCGTGACACTGGGGCTCGCCGCCGTGGTGGTGGCGTACCTGTACCGCTTCCGGTGGTTCGTCTTTGCGCCCATGGTGGCGGGCGCTGTTCTGCTGGGCTACCTTTTCAATTTCCTTAGGCTTTGCCTACTGGTTGTGTATTACAAGATCGCGTTGCCCTACCCCTGGCTGCAGGAGCGCGCGCGGGGCGGGGACTTCCTGATCGGCGGCTGCCTGTTTGTGCTCGCGCTCTGCCTGTTCTACTCGGTTGCGGATCGCCTGCGGCAGGAGCCTGCGGACGTGTACCCGGCTTCCGCTGCGCCCTTCCAGGGCAGCAGGATCAGACCGACGCGACCGTTTCTGGCCCGCGCCGCCGCCCTGCTCGGGCTGGCTCTGGTCTTCGGCCTGGACGCGCTGCACGCCGAGGCGCTGGCCGGCGCCGAGTTGAGCGCGATTCCGCCTATGCCCGCGGCGCTGGGCGGCTCCCGGCGGGGCCAGAGCGGCCAGCACACCCGGCCCCCCGGCACTGGCGTCAACCCGTGGGGCGACTAGGCGGCGCCCGCGGCCGCACCCGGCCAGCCGGTCGCGCACATCGCCGTGGGGATCTCGCCGGAGATGGATGTGCACGACGCCGAGGTCTGCCACATCGCCCGCGGCGAAGACCCGACCTCGCATGGAGAGATCCTGGCACCGACAGCGAACGGCGAAGCGGCGCTGGTGGCGGCGACCTACAACAACGGCTCGGCGCAGACGCTGGAGGCCTCGACCGTCTGCGACGCGCAGGGCTGCCGGCAGTTCACCCAGAGCAGCGGGTCCGTCACGCTGATCTATGCGCACCCGCATCGCACGGTGCCGATGCGGGCCGCCACCGCGCGGGCTGTTCCCATGCTGTTCAAGGTGGAGACAAAGGACGCCGTGACCCCGGCGAAGGTCATGGAGCCGCAGATGGCGGCGCAGCTCCAGAGCTTTCTGCGCAACGTCGATCTCCAGGCGCTGGCGGCGGAGTTCCGCGGCGCCGCCCAGCCCTAAACCGCCAAGTTCCCCTGTGTACGTCGCCTCGTTTTCGGGCCATCGACGCGTGGCGGTGGCCCTGGCAGGCTCACGCGGCCGCGATCCGACCGTCTCAGAGGCAAGGTCCTGTTCGCCCGGGTTCTGCGCGGTCGCCTATAATCGGGTATCCCTCCGGTTGCACGGGGTCGGCGAAGAACAAGCTGTGAGGTTGTGGTTATTTTTACCGGAATGCGAGTGAGCGCACGCGCTCCAAGATGTATTGGCGAGCCTCTGCGCACGCGCCGTAACCGTTTCCACTTCGCTTGCCTCGCGGTGGCGGGTGCTGTTCTTGCTCTGGTTTGCCCCCCACGCGGAGAGGCGCAACTCCAAGCGCAGACGCCGCTCGGCTCCGCGGGCCCGCAGGTGCTGTGCCCGGTGCAGGTGATCGGCAACCGGCGCATCCCCAAGGAGTCCGTGCTGGCCCGGCTGTTTTCGCGGCCCGGCGATCCCTACGATCCGGCCATCGTCGAGCGCGACTTCAACTCGCTTTGGAACACCGGCTACTTCGAGAACGTGCGCATTGAGCGCGAGGACACCCCTTCCTGCGTGCAGCTGATCGTGTACGTCCAGGAAAAACCCACCATTGCGGAGATCAACTACAAGGGGCTGAGCTCGTTTTCGACCTCGGATGCGCTGGACCGCTTCAAGAAGGAAAAGGTCTCGCTTTCGGTGGAGAGCCAGTTCAACCTGACCAACATCAAGCGCGCCGAGGTAGTGCTGAAGGAGATGCTCGGCGAGCATGGGCATCAGTTTGCCACCATTCACACCGAGGTGAAGACACTGCCGCCGGCGCGCGTGGCACTCACGTTTGTGGTCAAGGAAGGCCCGACGGTGAAGGTGGGCAAGATCGCCTTCCAGGGAAACCAGGCGCTCAGCGCACGGGATCTCCGCGGCGCCATGAAGAACCTGAAGCCGGTCGGCATTCCGCACTCCATCATCCTGGAGAACCTGTTTCCGCGCACCTACGACGCCAGCAAGCTGGACGAGGATGCGGAGCGCGTGCGTGTGGAGTACCGCAACAAGGGCTACTTCAAGGCGACCACCGGGGAGCCGCAGACCAACGTTCGCAATGAGGGTGGCATCAACCCGCTGACGCTCCGCCCCAACCAGGGCAAACGGGTGGACATCCTCGTCCCGGTCGAGGAAGGCGGACGCTATCGCCTGGGCGGCATCACCTTCACGGGCAACGTTCATCTGCCGGCACGTGTGCTGCGGGCGCAGTTCGCCATGCGGGATGGCGACTGGTTCAACTTCACGGCCTTCGGCAAGGGCCTGGAGAACCTGCGCAAGGCCTATGGCGGCGGCGGGTACATCGACTTCACCTCCGAGCCGTACCCGACCACCGATGAGGCCAAGAAGACCGTCTCCTTCGAGATCAAGTGCACGGAAGGCAAGCGCTTCTATGTGTCGCGCATTGAGTTCACGGGCAACACCATCACCCGCGACAAGGTGATTCGTCGCGAGATGCTCATCGAAGAAGGTCAGCCGTACAACAGCCAGCTGGTCGACCTTTCGCTGCTGCGGCTGAACCAGCTGAACTATTTCGATACGCTGCGGTCAGAACAGGATGTGGAGACGCGGCAGAACACCAACGACGGCACCGTGGACCTGCTGGTCAAGCTGAAGGAGAAGGGCAAGAACTCCATCGGCCTGAACGGCGGTATCAGCGGCCTGTCCGGCACGTTCATCGGCCTCAACTACGAGACCAACAACTTCCTCGGCCTGGGCGAAACGTTGAGTCTCACCGCAAACGCCGGCGACCTGTCGCGCAATCTCAGCTTCGGCTTCACCGAACCCTATCTGCGGAACAAGCCTGTCTCGTTAGGCATCCAGGTGTACGACAGCAAATTCGACTACAACCCGGCGAAGAGCTACTCGATCGCCGGGCAGGCCGGATCGAACCTCACCAATGCACAGAACTCGCTGCTGACCAACTACAACCAGTCCACCACCGGGCTCACGATCTCAAGCGCCACCGCGCTGCGCAAGCTCTTCCGCCGCTCGGGCGTGGCGCGCGTCGGTGTCTCCTACTCGCTGTCGCGCTCCGGCATCACCACCTTCAACCAGAACACGCTGAACGTCTTCCAGACGCTGGCGTACCGCTCCGGCATCCAGGGGCAAAGCGCGCTGAACGGCATCGTGACCTCGCTGGTCACGCCGAGTTTCTCGTTCTCCACGCTGGATCGCGGCATCGGCCCGCACAACGGCAAGGACCTGAACGTGCTGGTACAGATCGCCGGCATCGGCGGCAATACCAAGTACTACGCCCCGACCGCGACTTACCGGCAGTTCTTCCCCATGCGCGGACTGAAGGTGGACCGGACGGGTCACAATGTGCTCGGCTATCGCGTGCAGATGCAGGCGGTGGGGGGCTTTGCGGGCGAGGTCGCGCCGCCGTTCGATCGCATCTATGGTGGTGGCGAGAACGATACGCGCGGCTTCGACATCCGCTCCGCGACGCCCTACACCTTTATCCCGACGCGCATTCCGTTTAATCTGACCAACCCGGACGGCAGCGCCGTGCCCCGCGATCCGACCAACCCCAGCCTGGGGAACGTGCAGGTGCCGTTGCCGGTGTATCGCCTGGCCTCGGTCGGCGCGGATACGAGCTTCGTCTCCAACGTCGAGTACCGCATTCCGATCGTGAACCAGGTAACGTTCGCGTTCTTCACGGACTTCGGCATGAACTTCGATCTGCAGGCCTCGCAGCTACGGCAGAGCGTGCTTGGGCAATCGCAGGTCAACGCGCCGCTGTACGGATGCCCGCAGATCGTCAACGGCTCCTGCCTGGGCGGCACGCAGCTCCACTTCCCGCTCGATCTGCAGACGGTCCCGCACACAAACTATGTGCCGCGTATGTCCAACGGCGCGGAGCTGCAGGTGATCCTGCCGATCGTGAACGCGCCGTTCCGCATTTACTACGCATACAACCCGCTGCGGCTGTATCGCGATCTGCCGCAGGAGCTGACCACCAGTCCATGGGTCTTCAACGACCTGTTCCCGAAGGTGGATCCAGGGTGCGTTTCCACAGCCTCCCAGCTGTGCACGCTGACCGGCGCCGGAGCCTTCACCAAGGCGCAGGCCTTGCAGCTCTATGGGGCCAACTACCAGCTGCGCGAGCCGCGGAAGACCTTCCGCTTCACTGTGGCAACGACGTTTTAAGAGCGGTCGCCCAATGCTGCGTCACTGCACGTTCGGCGACGTTCCTCCCGTGACCACCCGGTTCAGGATCTCCTGAAGGAAGATGACGTGGACGTGGATGTGCCTGGCGACGTCGGGCAGGAACTCGGCGACCAGCGTGCCGGTGGGATCGGTAGCCAGACCTATGGCGACCCGACGCGCAGTGGACGGCGCATTCGTCTCCGTGCCGGGCACGTACAGGTTGGCGAGCTCGGCGCTGATGGGGTAGGTGAGCAGCGTCGAGTAGTTGGGCATCGGCGAGCCGTCGTCATGGGCGCTGACGAAGGTGTGCCCGACGGCATGCAAGAGGCGGCGCTTCATGGAAGCCTGCGGCATGCGGTGGTAGCGCGGGTCCTCATGAGCCAGTGAGCAGATCGCGAAGGTGCCGACGAACTCGCCCTGGGCATCTTCGACGAGGCTGTAGCCGGTCAGCCTGCCCCAGCCCCGAAGCCCCGGCCCAAAGGCGGAATGGGCGTTTTCGGCGACGGCAAACCCGGAGTAGGCGCCCAGCGTAAGCAGATTGAAGGGATCGTCACATCGCGGAACGCCAGCTCTCCCTTTTGTTTCGCGTCCAGCCGCCCGGCGAACCGCGACGTAACGATGGGCTGGACCGGATTCTCTGCGCGGCAGGGAAGTCCGCGCGCCATGGACACGGCGGTAGCGGAGGCGTTCGCCTCGGGCGAGCTGGTGCGGCTGAGTGGCGCACACGGCGTTGCGGCTGCGGGCGCGGAGGCCTGCGCCGCGTCCTGGGCGCCAAGGGTGCCAGCGGCTGGCGCGAGCGGGTCTCCGCTGGAGCTTGCCAGGAGGTGGGTGCCTGGGGAGTCGGGAAGCGCCTGGACAGACGCTGCCTTAGCGGAGCTCTCCTGAGCAGGTGTCGCGCCGGCGGGCAGGGCCGTCTGCGCGGGCGCCTGGATGCGCGAGAGGGTAAGGCAAAGGCCGAGGCAGAGAGGAGCCCCTGGCGGCAGCTTGGGAAGGCGAACCCTTCGGCTACGCCTGGAGACCGTGCCCGCTACCTTCGCCAAGCCGCGCGCCTCCGTCCGCACTCATCAAGACCCCAGCATAGACGAGAAGGTTTTGCGAGAAGACGCGAGATCTCGCGAAGAAGTCCTCAGGTTAGGGGTTGTGCTTCAGGTGCAGTGCCGTAAGCACGTCTGTAGAGAACTCACTGACAAAGAACCCGAGGGCGGCTCCGCCGATCGATCCGCCGTACGTGGCGAGTGTGTCATGAAAGTTGCGGTTGCTTTCGGGGTAGAACGCAGGCGTCAGGGCAGCCGAGGCCGCGTAGCCGAGCAGCAGGGCGCCGTTCACGGTTTGCCGGCCGTTGTCGCGGCGCGTAATGAGCGGGCGAGTAATGGCGTAGAGCGTTCGGTGCACGGGGTTGTACTGCGGGCCTTCCTGGTAGTAGCGGGGGTCCTCATGCAGCAGCGGCGAGAAGACCATGTCGGTGAAGAGGCCCTGCGAAGCCTCGCGAATCGCTGCGGCCCCGAGCCGCTCACCGAAGGCACCTTTGTCTGTCCCGTAGTTCGGCTCGCTGTTGAGCACCTGCTCATAGCCGGCAGACAGAAAGACCGCGGCGAGGTCCTCAAAGGAGTACAGATCGGTTGTGCCCACGGCGATCTTGCCGCGCACCCCGAGCGGCTGTGCCCGCCAGCCCGCAGGAATGTACTTCGCGTGTGCGGGCGCCACCGGCTGCCCCTGCGAGGTGATGCCGACAGGCTTGTCCGTGGTCTGCGGGAGGGGAGCCTCCGGCAGCATCGGC
This sequence comes from uncultured Acidobacteriaceae bacterium, assembly GCA_964248055.1. Taxonomy (GTDB): domain Bacteria; phylum Acidobacteriota; class Terriglobia; order Terriglobales; family Acidobacteriaceae; genus Granulicella. The sequence goes on from CAXTWN010000113.1 coordinate 9,023, forward strand.
TCCGGGACCGCGACTGGGTTCCACGAGGAGCTGAAGCCCGCGCCTGGCAGGGACTCGGTTCCCGAGGTCGTAGCCAGGGCCACCTCCGGCGCGGAAGGGAGAGGCACGGTGACCTTGTCCTGCGCCTGGAGCAGGCGTCCACCCGCCGACACGACGGCGAAGGTTGCGAACATCGTCCAGAACCGGACGGTGCGGGAAAGGTGGGCTCCCCGCCAAGATTTGGAGCTGATGCTAGCCATACGTAAGGGTCTCCCCGTCGAGCGGATTCGCCGGGGCGGCGCACTTGCCTTTCCGGAGCTTTCGCTTGACGGACGCTAAAAGGCTGCCGCCCGGTTGTACTTCGCGCCCCTTCGCCCCCTCCGCGAGGGCAAACCGAGGTAACGGGAGCCCTCGGTTCGCGACAACGTGCAGCCTCGGGACGGGTTTACCTGGACAGCACAGTCCTCTCCAGGCGCATTGACTTGGCCAAGGTTCAGGTTCCATGCTCAGGGTAGCGCGTGAGGTCGTGCAATGACGGAAACGAACAGGCCCGGGGGTACGGGCAAGGTATGGGAAGAACGGCTGCACGAGGCCGGCGAGCGGCTGGAGGACGAGATGCGGCGGGCGATCCGCTACCTGGACGAGGAGGTCGTCCCGGAGGTGCGGCGCAGTGGATCGTCGGCCCTGCGGGCGGCTGCCGATCAGCTGCGCAAGCTGGCCGAGCATCTGGACGATGAGCGCCGGCGACGTGAGGGCAGCGGTTCGTGAAGGGAGGCCTGCACACGGTGAGCCCGCGGGGACTGCTGTTGGCTGCTCTGTGGCTGCCGCTGGGTTTGGCGGGCTGCCATCATCAGACCCAAACGGTCTACGCCCCATCCCCGCCGCCGCTCGCCGCGCCCAGTCGCACGGGGGAGGCCTCGCGGGGCAGTGTGTCGCCGCCCGCGGAACCGAGCGCGCCGGAAGGCTTCTTTGACGACACCGCGGTGCGCCCGGTGTTCACCGAGACCGGGCTGGCCACGTGGTACTACGCCCGCAGCCGGGCAGGGTCGGACGGCGTGCGTTATGACGTGGAGGCGCCGACGGCCGCGCACAAGACCCTGCCGCTCGGGTCGACCGTGCGCGTGACCAACCTGCAGACGGGGCAATGGACCTATGTGCGCATCACCGACCGCGGGCCCTTCGTACCGGGGCGCATCCTGGACATGTCGGAGGTTGCCGCGAAGGCGATTGGGCTGTATCGGCCGGGCGTGCAGCAGGTGCGGGTGGAGGCGTTTCCGCATCCGGGGGCCGATCCGTTGGGACGATGGTGCGTGCAGACAGGGCCCTTCCAGACCGAGGGCGATGCCGTGGACCTGAAGTCGGCTCTGGTGGAGCGGTACCGGGGATCGCGGGTGTCGGCGTTCCCGGGGTCGACGGGGTTCTGGGTGCGGATCGATCCGGCGAACCGGAGCAAGGGAGATGCGGCGACGATTGCGGACTGGATCGGAACGCCGGATGCGCAGATCCACGCGTATCTGGTGCGAGTGAACTAGCGCGGGTTGCGGGCTACGAGCTTGCACTCTTGCGGGTCCGAGCAAAATACTGGGGTCCTTCGACTGCGTGCTGCGCGCTTCGCTCAGGATGACGACGCTTAGGGGTTGGAGTGCGGGCCTGTGGGGTGCGGCGGCATGCGGCTGCGAGCAAAATACGGGGGTCTTTCGACTGCGCGCTGCGCGCTCCGCTCAGGATGACGGCTCTTAGGGGTGTGTTTGCAGTGGATGTAAGGAAGCAGGTCCTTGCGCTCCGGCCTCGCTCAGGGGCGGGAGGACAAGTCCCTGAGAACACCCGGTCACTTCACCTCGGCGTCGAAGACTCCGGTTTCCACGGTCTTTCCGTGCTTCATCTGAATGAAGATGCGATAGCGGCCCGGGGAGGGGAAGCCGTAGGGGAACTCGACGATGGGGTCGAGCGGCTCGGGGCTTTTGGCCGGGTTCCGGGCGTCTGTGCCGCCCATACCGGTGTTGGTTGGGGCGTTCATGTCGGCTACGGGGTTGGCGGCCAGGTCGCTCATGCCGGCGTTGGCCAGCATCATGGCAGGCATCGCGGCGGAGCCGTCAGGATGCGTGTGCGCGAAGACGGTGCCATCGGTTTTGACGAAGGCGGCGTGGCCGGCCATGCCGAGGTAGGGCTGCATGTCCGTGGCGGGCTGGCCTGCGGGATCGAGCAGGGTGAAGCGGAAGAGCTCGGCAGTGTTGGCGGTGAGCGTCCCGGGGCGGTCCCAGACCATGGAGTAGCCGTCGGGAAGCTTGTAACGGGGACCAAGGTCGCCGGCGCTGAGGGGCGCAGGCGTGGCGGAGGCGTCCTCGCTGTCGAGCGGGGCGTGGGAGACGTCGGGCGGGATAGTGAGGGTGGCGGTCAGTGTCTCAGGGAAGCCGCTGCGGTGCACGATGTCGCCGTAAAGGCGGTAGGTGCCGGGGGGCATGGCGGGCAGCGTGGAGCGAAGCTCGCCGGGGGCGACCAGGGCGGGATGAAGATGGAACGCCGCGTCCATCTCCGGCCAGCGGATGGCGTAGAGGTGCATCAGGTGACCGTGGTCAGGGAGCAGGTCCGCGTTGGAGCGACGGTAGCCGTCTTCGTTGGGGACGCCTTGATCCATGTGGAGGTCGAGGGTGCTGCCCTGAAGACTGGGATGGAGGGCCAGCGGGTGAAAGAGGTCCGCGCTGTAGTCGGCGGCTTCGACGTTCCACCACTTGTCTCCGCCGTAGACCATCAGCAGAAGAACGGCCAGGGTGACCAGGCCCGCGACTGCCGCGCGGCGGCGGCGGTCGGCGTTGGGGATCTCTCCCGGGGCGAGACGTGCCTCGCGGACCGCGCCGTAGAAG
>CAXTWN010000114.1:0-4516 GCA_964248055.1 uncultured Acidobacteriaceae bacterium
AAGCTCACCAGACCGTCAATCTGCTCCAGCGCAATCTCGGTGTAGATCTTCGGCGGGTTCTTCAGGTTGGCGCGCGCGTCCGCAAAGACCTGCGGCATCTGCTTCTCCCGGGCGATCGCCGCGCGCAGGCGCGTGTCCACCGGCGCATAAGGGCGCTCCATGAGCGAAAAGATCGACCCGGTGATGCCGCTGGAGTAGTTATCCGGGTTCTTCTCCCAGCCGCGGATGACCTCCAGTTGCAGCAGCGCGCCCCGGATCTGGTTTAGCAGGATCTCGCGATCGGCCGCGGGTTCGGCGTCCAGCGCGCTCGGATCGATGCCGCCGATCTTCTTCTCCCACGCATGCAGCGCGGCGATCTCCTTCTGCACACCCGCAGCCGAGTAGTCTTCCAACTGCGGATCGTACTGGTGCAGGCCCGCGGCTGTGCCCAGCGACGGCGCAAAGCGGAAGTACACCTGCTCAAAGTACTGATCGGCAAACACCGACAGCGTCTGGCCCGCGCCATCGGCGGAGACACGTTGTGCACGGGCGGAAACGAACGGCAGAACGGCCGCAACCAGAACCAGAGGGGCAAAGCGCATAGAGCAAATCATACGTTCAAAGGCTGCGGGTTCGCCAAGGCCGGCGCGACGGATGCGGCCGCATTCCCTGGGTCCGGCCGGAAGATCACCAGCACCTGGAGGTCAATCAGCGTATGCACGAGCATCGGCACGAGCAGGCCGCCGGTCAACACCGCCAGCATGGCGAAGGCGAATCCGAGAACCCCCGCGGCCGAGGCTCCACGCCAGCCCTGATACAGATGTCCTAACCCGAACAACGCCGAGGACAGCACCATCGCCACGGTCAGCGAAGAGCCCACGGAATGGTGGAGGGCATGCAGCACATAGCCGCGAAAGATCCACTCCTCGGTCACGCCCGCGGTCACGCTCACCAGCACCCACCAGCGCCGCTCGGAGAGCGTATGCGGAAGAAACCATGCCAGCGCGGCATGGGCCCGGGTGTATGCCGGAACCAACCGCGGCTGCCACAGGCAGCGCACGCCGCTGCTCAGGACGGCTCCTGTGACAAACGTGACCAGCACGATGGCCAGCACCGCTTGCCACGCCCGCCCCAGCATCCACGCCGGCTCACCCGCGGCATGCGCCACCGTAAAGCCCGCGCCTCGAGAAACCCACGCTGCCGACGTCAGCGCCCAAAGCCCGGCGATCATCCATTGGTAGGCCAGTCGACGCCGCGTCGGGTGCCTCCTCAACGTTGCCCTCCACCAGGAATCCATAGACGGCATCACGACACCGAGGATCAGCAAAAGAAGAGCTTGCGGTAACGACGGCCAGTGCAGATGCATGTTTCCTTGCCTTTTAGTGAATGTGTATTCACGTTCGCATAGAGAGCCGCCGGATGTAAAGTGAGTTGTGCCCAAGTCCCGACAGACTCGACGGTCTTCCTCCCCCACACCGGCGCCTGCGGCTCAGCCCGGGGCGCAGCCGGACCTGCGTCCTCGGCAACAGCGCAGTGCGGTCACCGAAGACCGTCTGCTTCAGGCCACGATCCAGGTCCTCGACGCCGAGGGGTACGACGCCGCCACGGTTCCGCGCATCGCCGCGGAGGCCAAGCTCTCGCCCGCCGCTCTGTACCGTCGCTTCGCCGACAAGGATGACCTCCTGCGCGCTGCCCTGATGCGGGTTCTGCTCGCCAGCAACGCCGCCAACCTCGCGCGGATGCCGCCCAAACCTCCTCAGGGCAGTCTTGCAGAAACCTGCGAGATGCTTGTGAACTCGCTGCTGAAGCAGTACCGTGCCCATCCGCTCCTGCTGCGTGCGCTTTCCCGCATGATCACCGCCGCACCCGACACACCTTTCACGCAGGAAGCCCTGCAGCGCATCGGCGAGAATCTTGCCGCGGCTGGCGGCGTTCTTTTGCAGCATAAGGACAGCATCCGCCACCCTGATCCCGAGCGCGCGGCCCGCTTCGCCGTGCTGTCTGCGGCCAGCGCCATCGAAGCCATCGTGCTCGAGCAGATCTCGTTGTGGCACACCGCGCTTCCTCTGAGCGACAAGGCACTGACGGCAGAACTCACCCGCCAGATGCTTGGGTACCTGCGCCGCAAGCCCTGACCCGGATCTCGAAGCAAATCGCCCAGGAAGTTAGCGTCCGGAAGACGGATCGCTGCTGCGCGCCACGTTCATATCCAAAAAGATCCCCGGCGAGCCGGGCGCGTAGCAGTTGCCGTCCCCCGCGTAGGTCTTCGCGCAACTCTGGGTGATCTCCGGCCGGCGGGGCGACTGCGCAAACTGCCAGGCGATCAGGTCGGCGTCCGGGGCTGCGCTTAGCGGCTTGGCGTGCAGGCTGCAGCCCGGCGCGGGCGGACACTGGTCCAGGGCGTCGAAGATCGCCACGGGGTGCAGGTTGCTTGCCTTGACCCGGGCCCGGATGTCCTCGATCGTGTCGATCATCACGCCGGGCGCGTCCTCCACGCGCTGGCCGCTAGCGTAGACGCCAGGGCGGTACGCGCTAGCGGCGACGGCCTCTGTCCAGGCGAGCAGATACCCGGCCTGCTCGGGAAGCAGACGGCCACCTTCTTCCTGATCCAGAAACAACACCGTCCCCGGCGGAAAGCCCTCACGATGTGCCGCGTCCACAGCGCCTGCGGCGTCCGTTCGGCCGAGTTGCGCGGGCGACATACCGGCCTTCCCTGCCTTGAGGATCTCCGCGTCGAGGCGGCCGTTAGCGAGCACCAGGAACCCCCATCCTTGTGCCCGGAGCACAGCCCGCTTCCCTGCCCAGGAATTTGCGGTCTCCCCGGGAGGGTTGGTGAGCCAATAGCCCGCAAACACGAAGGTTTGGCGCATGGCCGCCATCGCCGCATCCCCGGGGTACTCGTTCCGATCGAAGCCAAGCCACTCGCCTTCCGCCGTCTTACCGGCAGAGGAGGGGTTCGTTTGCGCGACGGATGCTTCCACCTGTGGCGAAGGGACCGATTTGCCGCGGGCGCAACCACCTGCCGTGGTCAGACAAAGCGCAAGCAGCACCCCGCGCAGTCCTGGTCTTCTTGCCATCAGGTCCCCCCGGGTTAGACTACAGCCCACATCTCCTCGTTCGCGGCGGCGCCCGGCGGTCCTCCATCAGCCAGGTGTAGCGCGCACGAGAGAACACAATTTACAAGGATCGCCCAGGTATGTCTGCTGGAACCACCCCCGCCCACGACCCGCGGTACCCGATCGGCCGATTCGACCCACCCGAGACGATCACCGCGGAGGACCGTCGCTACGCGATCCTGAACCTGGCGGAGCTCCCGGAGCAGATCCGGGAGGCGGTGCGTCCGCTCGATCCGGACCAGCAGAACACGCCCTACCGGGAGGGCGGCTGGACGGTGCGTCAGGTGGTGCATCACGTGGCGGACTCCCACATGACCGCCTTTCAGCGGCTGCGTCGCGCCCTCACCGAAGACTGGCCCGAGGTGCATGGCTACAACGAGAAGGCCTTTGCGCTGCTGCCGGATAGGATCGCGCCCGTGGAGTGGTCGCTGGAGATCATCGAAAGCGTGCATGCGCGCTGGGTGCTGGTGCTCCAGACGTTGACCGAGGAGCAGTGGGCGCGCGGCTTCCGTCACACAGAACGCGGCCCCATGCGTCTGGATCTCGCGACCCTGCTGTATGCCTGGCACTCGCGTCATCATGTGGCCCACATCACGCACCTGCGTGCGCAGAACGACTGGTAGCGTATGCCGATCCGGCTGCTGACAACGGATGACGAGATCGCGCGCTGCTTCGACGTGATGCTCGAACTGCGCCCGAAGCTGGCGAGCGCAGCAGAGTTCGTTGCCCTCTCGCGCACGATGCGCGCCGAGGGTGTGAACTTTGCCGCATCGGAGTCCGCGGGGGAGATCACCACGGCGGCCAGCTTTCGCGTGCGTACCATGCTGGCCACGGGGATCACGATGTACGTCGATGATCTGGTGACCGCTGCGCGCTTCCGCTCGCAGGGGCATGGCAAGGCCATGCTCGACTGGCTGATGCGGCATGCGCGGGAGCGCGGTTGCGAGACGTTTTCGCTCGACTCCGGCACCTTTCGCCCGGAGGCGCACGCCTTCTACTTTCGCGAAGGCATGCGCATCACCAGCTTCCACTTCGCGCGCTTGTTATAGCGTCTCGGGCGCGCCTGCCCCTTGCGTGGGAGTGAGCCTTGAGCGGCGCGATGCTAGCGTCTCGGCATGTCTCCTGTCTCCGCGCAGAAAGAGCACGCCTCCGCCCCTACGGAAGCTGCGCGGCAGACGCCCGAGGACATGGCCCGACAGATCGGGGACTTCCTGGCGGCGAACCCGGAGTGTGCTGTGCTTGAGGACGGCAAGGTCCTTTTCGAACTCGGGGCGGCGCAGCATGGTGTGGAGGCGGAGCATGGCCGCTGCACGCTGCAGCTGTGGAATCCGGAGCGCAACCTGGTGCGCACCGTTGTCGGCGTCGCCATCCGTTCCGGCTCCCTGCGCCTGACGACGCAGCGCTTCGGCCATGCGCAGACC
>CAXTWN010000114.1:4526-5332 GCA_964248055.1 uncultured Acidobacteriaceae bacterium
TCCGGCTTCCCGACGACCTTGTACGGGGTCCGGCGCTCGATCTCCTTGCAGACCCGCCACGGCGCACGCCCGCGCGGCGGGAACCGGCTCGCCGGCAGTACCTGCGCCTGCTCGAACGGGTACTCGCCCGCGAGTTCCCGGAGTGGCGCGCCGAGAGCTTCCGCACCGCCATGGACCTCGAGCGCTCCTTTGGGCCCGCGTACGCGCGCGGTGCGCTGGTGCGAGGACGCGAGGCCTGGGCAGTGATCGGCGTGGGCAGCACAGAGTCGCAGGCGGTCATCGATGGCGTCCTCACGCTGGGCATTTTGTGGCTGCATCACTGCCGCGAACGCAGCCGGGGCAAGGAAATCTTCAAAGGCCTGCGCGTGGTGGTGCCGCGAGGCGCAGGCACGCTGACGCTCGCGCGGCTGCCCTGGATGAACACCGCCGCCGCTGCCTGGGAGCTCTACGAACTCGAGGAGCGAACCGAGGAGTGGACGGCCCGTGATGCCGCGGACCAGGGCAATCTGCGCACCCGCCTGGTGCACCTGCCCGATCAGGCCGCAGCGCGCGAGCGATTTGGCCCCGCGATCGAGCAGGTCATGGCGCTTGTGCCGCCCGAAGAGGCACATCGCGTGGAGCAACGGTTGCGCTCCAGCACGGAGCTGGGCTTTCTGCTCCATGGCCTGGAGTTCGCCCGGGCGCGGATCTCGCTCGGCGCGGGCAGCTTTCATCATGAGCTCGAGATCACCGCCGGCGCCGGGCCCGCCCCCCCCGGGCGCAGCCCCGCGCCCCCCGCGGCGGTAAAAGGGGCCCACCGCCGACGC
>CAXTWN010000114.1:5342-11834 GCA_964248055.1 uncultured Acidobacteriaceae bacterium
GCCGGGCTCGCCGGTTCGCGCCATCGGCGCCTTCACCGGACGAGCCGCGCACACCCGCGTCGCGACAAGGCCTGCAAGCCCAACAGAGGAGCTTCCGCTCTTTCCCCTGGAGGAGCACTGCGATGCATCGTCGCCGCATCGTGATCCTTTGTTTCGCGCCGCACCGGAGCGCTGGCTTGAGTCTGTGCTGCGGGAGAACCTCGCGCCGTTGACACGCTCGCTTGCGCCGGCCCCGATCGACAGCGCGTCTGCACACGCCAGGGAGTATGCGAATGATCCCGATCCGGACACCCGCGGAAACAGGGCCGAGACGCCGGTGCAGCCCGCAGCGCGATGGAACCGACGAGCCTCCAACGGCGACAGCCTGATCCCGCGTTTTGATCCGCGCTTTGTCTACACCCAGATGCCGGCCATCGCCGGTGCCAGCGACCGCGGCATGTTGGACCTGTTGGGGATGACTGCGGACGGGCGGCTGGCCGTGCTCGAACTCAAGACCGCCGACGATCTCCAGCTGGCATTACAGGGGCTGGACTATTGGATCCGTGTACGTCACCACCACGCACAGACGCCGGAACCCGGCAGCGGTCTGGCGGGCGCAACCTGCGATCTGCAGCGGCATGGGTACTTCCGCGAGGTGGAGCTGTCGCCGCTGCCGCCGCGGCTGTACCTTGTGGCGCCGATGCTGCACATCCATCCCGCGACGGAGACGATTCTGCGCTATCTCGCACCGGCGGTGGAGTGGACGCTGCTGGCGCTCGATGAACGCTGGCGGCAGGAGGTGCGCGTCGTCTGGCGCAGAAGCGGTGGCCGCCCCAGCGCATGAGTGCTTCAGCGCAGATCCAGCCTCATGGCTGCAGCACGCGAATCACCTCCGCCGCGCCGCCGCTGTGCAGGGCAAAGGTGTTGTCGCTTGCGGGGAGCACCACAGCCTGTCCGCGTGGCAGGTCGAAGATGAAGTCACTCCGCACCACCACCCCACACCCTTCATCCAGCGCGACGAGGATCTGCAGCTTTGCGGTCTCTTCGAGACGTACATTTTCTACGCCGTCCAGGGCAAAGCGATCGACCGCAAAGTACGGCGACTCCGCCAGGCGCGTGAAGTTCTTGCGTTGCACCGGGATCACCGGCCCCGCGTGCGTATCCATGCGGGTCACGGCCATGCCCGCGTCCACGTGGAGCTCACGCGGCCGGCCGTAGTCCCAGAGCCGGTAGGTGGTGTCGCTGTACTGCTGCGTCTCCAGCACCACCATCCCCGGCCCGATGGCATGCACGGTGCCGGCATCGACCAGGATCATGTCGCCGATCTGCACGGGAATCTTGCGCAGTTTGCTCTCCAGGCTGCCGTCCTGGATGGCAGCGCGTACCTGTTCGTCGGTCAGCGGCTCCTGGAACCCCACCGCGACCTCGGCACCCGGCTCGGCCTCCAGCACATACCAGCATTCGGTCTTGCCGCGCGGCATGCCCTCGGCCTGCGCCTGGGCGTCGTCCGGGTGCACCTGGACGGAGAGCTTTTCGCGCGGAAAGAGCAGCTTCAACAGCAGCGGGAAACCCTCGCCGTTGGGGTCGCCGAAGGCCCTGGGGTCTTCAGCGGTGAGCTCGGCCAGCGTACGCCCCGCGTCCGGCCCGGAGGCCACCGTGCACTCGGTTGCGGTCAGCCAGATCTCGCCGATTGGCTTGCCGGTCGGACCGCCCTTGTACCAGGGTTCAAGCGACGTCTTGCCCCACACACGCTCCACCCGCAAGGGCAGCAGCGCGATGGGGTTCACCGGTTGGAGATGCCGCGGGTGCTCTTCCAGCTCAACAGGGGCCATGAGGCTTCTGATGCAGCGTCAAGGCCCGGAGGCGAGCCCGGACCGGACCCAAACCTTTGCGACGTTGCCGTCGACCTGTACCGCCGCGCGGAGTGGATCTGCTCCCGGCTGCCCGTGCGCTCCGTGCATGGAGTACGCTATCGTTCCGAGACACACACAAGGGGTTCCACGACGTTGCTCTCCTCCACGATCCTCGCCTTGCGTCACTCGCTTTCGCGTTTGTTGAACCGGCCCTTTGGAGCTGTTGTGCTGCTTTCGGTGGCGCTGGCCGGTGTGGCCGACGCCGAGATCCGGCTGCCCCACGCGATCTCCGAGCACGCCGTGCTGCAGCGCGAACGCCCGATCCACCTTTGGGGCTGGGCGACGCCCGGCGCACATGTAACCGCAAAGTTTCACGCGCAAACCGTTCCCGCGATCGCGAACGACTTAGGCAAGTGGAGCCTGTGGCTCGCGCCCGAGAGCGCCGGTGGCCCCTACACCCTGACCCTCAGCGGCGATGGTCCGGAGACGACCGTCGCTGACCTGCTGGTCGGCGACGTCTGGTTCGCCTCCGGGCAGAGCAACATGGAGATTCCGCTGGACGGCTTCGGCCCGTCCACCCCGATCAAGAACGCGGCGGAGGAGATCGCGCACGCCAACAATCCCAGGCTGCGGCTCCTGCTGGTCGGCAAAAAGAGTTCGGACTCGCCGCTGAACGACATCTCGGCCACCTGGACCCCCTGCACGCCGGAGACGGCGCGGCGCTTCTCGGCGGTCGCCTACTTCTTCGGCCGCGAGATCGCCGCCAAGGAATCTGTGCCCGTCGGCCTGATTGACTCCACGTGGGGCGGCACGCCCGCGGACTCCTGGGTCTCGCTCGACACCCTCGCCACAGACCCTGCGCTGCTGCCTGCCTTCGCCAGCCGCGCGCGCTTCACGGACAACCTCACCGAACTGGACGCGACCGTCGCCGCGGAAAAGCGGGCCGACGACGCAGCCAAGGCGGCCGGCAAGCCCGCTCCCACGCACCCCTGGCATCCGTATGAGGCCTCCTGGATGCCGGCCGGGCTGTACAACGGCATGATCGCTCCCCTTACGCCGATGTCGATCCGCGGCTTCCTTTGGTACCAGGGCGAGACCAACTCCGCACACGACCGCGCACCGTACTACGAGTCGTTGTTCAAAGCCCTGATCGGCGACTGGCGCACCCACTTTGCGCAGGGCGATCTGCCGTTCTTCTTTGTGCAGATCTCTTCGTTCAACTCGCCGGGCGAGGACTGGGGTCGGGTGCGCGATGCACAGCGCCGGACACTGGAGTTAGCCAACACGGCCATGGCCGTCACGCTGGACGTTGGCCTGGCAGACAACGTGCACCCTCCCGACAAGCAGACCGTGAGTGCACGGTTGGCGCTGGCGGCGCGGAACATGGTCTACGGCGAGCGCGTGCCGTACCAGCCGCCTCTCTACCGTGAATCCACGCAGGAGTTGCAGCCCGACGGCACCACGGCAATGCGCGTCTACTTCGACCACGGCGCAGGGCTCACCTACCGCGGCAACCCGGCAACCGGTTTTGAGCTCGCCGGCCCCGACGGCAGGTTCGTCTCCGCCCAGGCGCGGGTGCAGGGTGAGACGGTCCTCGTCTCCGCGCCCGGCGTGCCGCTGCCCGTCGCCGTACGCTACGGCTGGATGGGCGTGATGAACAGCAATCTCTTCAATGGAGCCGGGCTGCCGGCGTCTACGTTTACCTCGGAGAGCTTCTCCTTCCGCTAGCTCTTATCCCCCGACTTCCCGTTTTTGGAGGTGCGCCTTGTTTCGTGCTCGTGTTCAGCTGTTTTCCCTTGCGGCGTGTGCTGCCCTGCTGCCCGCCTCCCCGGCACGCCCCCAGACGCCGACGCCCGCGGGCGTGACGATCGTTACCGGCACCGGCGAGCAGCCGAAGGCGATCGAGGCCCAGGCCGCGACCCGGGTCGACGCCGGGCTGGCGATGACGCCGCCTATGGGCTGGAACAGTTGGAACCACTTCGGCTGCAACGTCAACGAACAGCTGATTCGTGACACGGCGGACTCGCTGGTGTCGAGCGGCATGCGCGACGCCGGCTACCAGTATCTGGTCATCGACGACTGCTGGCACGGGCAGCGCGATGCGCACGGCGACATCCAGCCGGACGCGACGCGCTTTCCCTCCGGCATCAAGGCGCTGGCGGATTACGTGCATTCCAAGGGCTTGAAGTTCGGCATCTACTCCGACGCCGGCGTCAGAACCTGCGGCGGCCGACCGGGCTCGCGCGGCTATGAGTTCCAGGACGCCGCGCAATACGCGCACTGGGGTGTGGATTACCTGAAGTACGACTGGTGCAACACCGGCACGCAGAACGCGCAGGCCTCCTACGGCATCATGCGCGAGGCGCTGAACCACACCGGGCGGCCCATCGTCTTCAGCATGTGCGAGTGGGGCACCGCCAAGCCCTGGTTGTGGGCGGGTGCGGACAACATCGGCAACCTGTGGCGCACCACCGGGGACATCAAGGACCACTGGTCGGGCAAGTATGACTACGCCTGGGGCGTGATGAACATCGTGGACATGAACGAGCCGCTCTACTCCTACGCGGGCCCCGGCCACTGGAACGATCCGGACATGCTGGAGGTGGGCAACGGCGGCATGAACGCCGATGAAAACCGTGCACACTTCAGCCTGTGGGCAATGATGGCCTCGCCGCTGATGGCCGGCAACGATGTTGCGCACATGAACGCGGACACGCGCTCCATCCTGATGAACAAAGAGGTGATCGCGGTCGACCAGGACCCGTTGGGGCGCGCCGGTCATCGCGTGCGTCGCGACGGTGACCTCGAGGTCTGGTCACGCGAGCTGACCAACGGCGACCGCGCAGTCCTGCTGCTGAACCGCGGAGCAGCGCCCGCCGCCATGGAGTTCCATTGGGCGGATGTGGGTCTGCCCACCGGGGTTTCGTTGCACGCCCGGGATGTGTGGCAGGGTCGCGATCTGGGCCTGCTTCACGGCAGCTTCCGCGCTCCGGCCGTGCCCTCGCATGGCGTGGTGCTGCTTCTCCTGAGGTCATAAGCCTTCGGCGACACGGAACGACACCGACACGTCCGGGCGGGATGTTGGTGCACGGTTTCGGTGAATCCGCGACTTGCCTGGTGCGTCTGCGCTGCACTCTCATCTAAGTCAGCGGAGGAACTGAAACATGCCGAACGCAACCGAAACCGTTTCCACATTCAAGCTCGGCGGAGCGCTTGAGATCCATCGCCTCGGCTTTGGCGCCATGCGCATCACCGGGGAAGGCATCTGGGGAGAGCCCAAGGATCGCGAAACGGCCAAGCAGGTGCTGCGCCGTGCCGTGGAGCTAGGGGTCGATTTCATCGACACCGCGGACAGCTACGGTCCTGACGTCAGCGAGATCCTGATCGGCGAGGCGCTGGCGCCGTACAAGCCCGGCGTGGTGGTCGCCACCAAGGGCGGCCTGGTGCGTACCGGACCGAACAAGTGGCTGCCGGTGGGCCGCCCCGAGTACCTGGCCCAGCAGGTGGAGATGAGCCTGCGTCACCTCAAGCTCAACACCATCGACCTGTGGCAGCTGCATCGCATCGACCCCAAGGTGCCGGTGGAGGAGTCGCTGGGCGCGATCGGGAGGCTGCAGCGGCAGGGCAAGGTGCGGTTCGTCGGCCTGAGCGAGGTTTCGGTTGAGGAGATCGAAAAGGCACGCAAGGTGGTGGAGATCGTCAGCGTGCAGAACGAGTACAACATCACCAACCGCAAGAGCGAGAAGGTGCTGGACTACTGCGAGCAGAACAACATCGGCTTCATTCCCTGGTTCCCGGTCGCGGCCGGCAAGCTCGCGCAGCCCGGGGGCAAGCTGGACCAGATGGCCAAGCGGCATGACGCGACGGTGGCCCAGCTTTCGCTGGCGTGGCTGCTGCATCGTTCGCCAGTGATGTTGCCGATCCCGGGAACCAGTTCGGTGGCGCACCTGGAGGAGAACCTGAAGGCGGTCGATCTGCAGTTCTCGGACAGCGAGTTGCAGGAGCTTGAGGACGCCGCAAAGTAGCGAAAACAGGAGGGGGCGTGTTCGGTTAGCCGCCCCTTCCCCACGTATTACAATCTCGCACCGCTAACCCCGGAGAACGGCGCTAGCGTCTCTCGAACACCAGCATGTAGTCGTTCTGGTCGCCTTTGGTGAAGTCGTACTGGCCCACATAGCGGAGGCCGGCGCGCTCGACCTCGGCGCGAACCACGTCGGCGTTGATGCCATGATCGGCGCCGTTGCCGGGGTGATCGATGACGCCGAGCCGGCCGCCCGGTTTGAGGCCGCGACGAACCACCTCCAGCAGCAGATTGGTGTGCGCCACCTCGTGGTATACGCGCAACATGAGCACGGCGTCGAGCGCGTCGGGAGGGAGGCCGGGGTCATCGGGTGTGCCGAGCAGCGGCGTGACCTGGGGCAGATGCTCGCGCTGGGCGCGGTCGCGAATGGTATCGATCGCGTGCGGGTTGATGTCTTCCGCGATGACGTGGCCGTTGGGACCTACGCGCCGCGCTGCCCGCACGCTGAACCAGCCGCCGCCGGCGCCGATGTCCGCCACCGTGGAGCCGGGATGGAGGTGCAACTCGTCCATGACCCGATCGACCTGCAGCAGCCGGTCGCGGTTGGGGTCTTCGAAGACGCTGAGGTCGCCGGTGTAG
>CAXTWN010000115.1:0-10677 GCA_964248055.1 uncultured Acidobacteriaceae bacterium
GGGCAGCGGCCGGTGTAGGTCCTGCTCCGGGCCGGAAGGCCGGCGTACCCGGGCGGCCTGCCCCGGGGTTGCCAGGCATCGTGGCCATGGGTCTGTTCCCTGCAGCGTTGGGCGCTACGCCGGCCCGGTTAAACGGCTGCTCCCGGGGTGCGGCGGCGATCATCTGGGGTGCGCCCACCGGACGGGGAGCGATGGCCATCGCCGGCCGTCCCCCGTTAGCCGCGAAGAACTGCCCGCGGTTGGAGGCTGCGGCCACCCGCAGCTCGCGCTGCGCGGCGACTGGCGGGTAGTGCGGCTCGTGCGCGGCGGCGAGCTCATTGGGCGTGGGCTGCACGCTCAGTCCGCCACGGCCACCGTTGTAGGAGACCCGGTTCTGCGGATGCGGCCCGTACTGCACGCCGTTGTAGACCACCTTGTTGATGTAGGTGTTATGGATCACGGTGACGTTCACGTTCGTGACGGCGCGGTTGTACACGAAGTCACGCCCATGCCAATAGCCGCCGAAGTAGCCCACCCCGATATAGCCGAAGCCGTAGTTCACGCCACCGTAGAAGCCGATGTGCGGTCCCCAGTAGCCGCGGTGAAAGGCGTAGTGACCGCCGTAGTAGCCCCAGTACGGAGGCGTCCAAAGCGCGCCGTAGTAGGGGGGCGCACACCAGGCGCCCGGCACCCAGTAGTAGCCGGTCGGCGCATAGTTCCAGTAGCCCGGGGTCCAAAGGTAGTTGGGTTCGGGTGCGGGCGGCTGATCGTACTCGGGCAGCGGCGGGGGTGCCTGGTCGGTGTCGGCGATCGCCTCCTCGCCGGCCTCCTCTGCATCGTTATAGCCCTGGTCGTAACCGCCCTGCGTGTTGTAACCCTGGGTGTTGTAGCCCTGGGTGTTGTAATTCTGTCCGGCGGGTGCCTGGCGGATGATCGGCGCGGCTGCCTGCTGGTCGTCGCTGTAGCTGCCATAGCTTTCGCCGCTCGCCTGCGGGGCGTAGCTCTGACTGGAGCTCAGAACGCGCGTAGTGCTCCCGGCGCTGCTGGAGGAGGCCCCGGTGCTGTAGCCGGCGTTGGCGGTCCCGGCGGTTCCGCCCGTGTAGGGCTGGGCCAGATTGCCCGCCGCCGGATCCTGGCCGTTGTCGCCCACGATGGGTGCAGGAGCGGTGTTGCTCTTGCAGCCCGCCATGCCGAGGGCGAGCGCCCCGGCCAGACCTGCAACAGCCGCGCTGTGCAGAAGAAAGAGTTTCCTACTTTTTTCGATCATCACTACTCCTCACTCATCGCACAAGCGGAGCGCCAACCGGGGTTTCCACGACCTCAGATGCCGCCCTCTGGCACCGCGTGGCCGCGTACCGCGCATCTCCACTGCACTCTGGTAACCCGGGTCGCACACGGATGTCGTTCCGCGCGTGCGTTTGCCGTAAAATCGTGGCATGCGTTGCGCTGCCCTGAAGCGTTTCCATCGTGGCCGCCACGACCGCGGCCGCGCCTGCTAGGCATCCCCCTCCGTCCGCTCCCGCACTTATCTGACCACCTCTCGCCGCTCGCCTCTCGCCGGAGACGGCGGCTGAGCCACGCGCGGCGCTGCGTTGCCATCCCAAGGGCAGTCAGCGCTCTCAGGAGAACGCTTCCATGGCCTCTGCCTCTGCCACCCAGCATCCCAACAGCTTCGACGCCTTCGCCAAACTGAAGTCGGGCAAGCAGACCCTGCGCTACTTCCAGCTCAGCGCGCTGGAGAAGAAGGTCGACGGTCTTCAGCTCGCGCGTCTGCCGTTTTCCCTGCGCATTCTGTTGGAGAACCTCGTCCGCCGGGAGGACGGCGTGACCGTCACCTCCGACGACATCCTGTTTCTGGCCCGCTGGGATCCGCGGGCGGAGCCCTCGCGCGAGATCGCCTATATGCCGGCACGGGTGCTCATGCAGGACTTCACCGGCGTGCCCGCGATCGTGGACCTGGCAGCTATGCGGGACGCCATGAAGGTGCTGGGCGGGAATCCGGAGCGCATCAATCCGCTGGTGCCCGCGGAGCTGGTCATCGACCACTCCGTGCAGGTGGACGAGTACGGCACCAAGAACGCCTACGACCTGAACGCCGCGCTGGAGTTCAGCCGCAATCGCGAGCGCTACGCCTTTCTGAAGTGGGGACAGACCGGCTTTCGCAACTTTTCGGCGGTACCGCCGGGCATGGGCATCTGCCACCAGGTGAATTTGGAGTACCTGGCCCGCGTGGTCTTCACCACCACCCCGGATGCGGACGGCAACCTCTTCGCCTATCCCGACACGCTGGTCGGCACCGACTCCCACACCACCATGGTCAACGGCCTGGGCGTGCTGGGCTGGGGCGTGGGCGGCATCGAGGCTGAGGCGGCGATGCTCGGCCAGCCGGTCTCCATGCTGGTACCCCAGGTGGTGGGCTTCCGGCTCACCGGCAAGCTGCGCGAAGGCGCTACGGCGACCGACCTGGTGCTCACCGTCACCCAGATGCTGCGCAAGCTCGGCGTGGTGGGCAAGTTTGTCGAGTTCTTCGGTCCTGGCATCAGCGAACTGCCGCTGGCCGACCGCGCCACCATCGCCAACATGGCGCCCGAGTACGGCGCGACCTGCGGCATCTTCCCGGTGGACGCCGAGACCCTGCGCTATCTGCGCCTCACCGGCCGTTCCGAGGAGCACATCGCGCTGACCGAGGCCTACTACAAGGCCCAGGGCATGTTCCATACCGCGGAGGCACCGGAGGCAGAGTACTCGGCGCTGCTGGAACTGGATCTGGCGACCGTACAGCCCTCGGTTGCGGGCCCGAAGCGGCCCCAGGATCGTGTGCTGCTTTCGGACACCCCGGCGAGCTTTCGCAAGGTGCTGCCCACGTTGATCGCCGCCAACGCCAACCGCACGGCCGAGCGGCAGATGGTGCGCTGGGAGGGTGAGGGCGGTCACGTCGCCGAAGACGGCGATGTCACCGCAACCGCCGGCCAGGCCTTTGCGGCCATTCCTGACAAGGTCGAGGTCATCCAGACCGAACACACCAGCCCTTCCGTCGTCGCCGCCGAGAAGGCATCGGAGACGCGCACGATCACGCCCGCGGGCAGGCTCGCGCCGCTGCAGTCCGGCGGCAGCCTCTACGGCAACACGGCCACGGCGGTGCTGGAGCCGATCCGCAGCGTCGAGCAGCGCTTCGGGCTCAACCCGGACCGCTACCTGCGCGATGGCTCCATCGTGATCGCCGCGATCACCTCCTGCACCAACACCTCCAACCCCTACGTCATGATGGCGGCGGGGCTGCTGGCCAAGAAGGCCGTCGAAGCCGGCCTGTCCACGCCGCCGTGGGTGAAGAGCTCGCTGGCGCCGGGCTCGCGCGTGGTCACGGACTACTACAAGCGCTCGGGTCTGCTGCCGTACCTGGACAAGCTGCGCTTCCAGGTGGTGGGCTACGGCTGCACCACCTGCATCGGCAACTCCGGGCCGCTGCCTGAGGATGTCTCCAAATCGATAGAAGAGCACGGGCTTGTGGCCGTTTCGGTGCTCAGCGGCAATCGCAACTTCGAGGGCCGCATCTCGCCCGAGGTCCGCGCCAACTACCTGATGAGCCCGCCCCTGGTGGTCGCCTACGCGCTGGCCGGGCACATCGAGCACGACTTCGAGAACGACCCCATCGGCCGCGGCCACTACGGCGCGCCGGTGTACCTGCGCGACATCTGGCCCACGCAGGCCGAGGTCTCGGAGGCCGTGGCGCGCTCGATCGATTCGGAGATGTTCCGTGGGCAGTACTCCACCGTCACCGACGGCGACGCCAACTGGCAGAACCTGAAGTTCCCCTCCGGCGACACCTACGGCTGGGAGGCGGACTCCACCTACATCCGCCGCGCCCCGTACTTCGACGGCATGAGCGCGACGCCTGCGCCGGTCGAAGACATCGTCAACGCGCGCTGCCTGGCGTGGCTGGGAGACTCGGTGACCACCGACCATATCTCGCCGGCCGGCTCCATCAAGCTGAACGGCCCGGCGGGCAAGTACCTCACCGAGCACGGCGTGCCCCCGTTCGAGTTCAACAGCTACGGTTCGCGACGCGGCAACCACGAGGTGATGGTGCGGGGCACCTTTGCCAACGTGCGGCTGCGCAACAAGCTTGCCCCCGGCACCGAGGGCGGCGTCACCCGCCTGCTGCCCGGCGGCGAGCCCATGAGCATCTACGACGCCAGCGTGGCCTACGCGGAGCGCGGCGTGCCGCTGTGCATTCTGGCCGGCAAGGAGTACGGTTCGGGCTCCAGCCGCGACTGGGCCGCCAAGGGACCCAAGCTGCTCGGCATCCGCTTCGTGATCGCCGAAAGCTATGAGCGGATTCATCGCTCCAACTTGGTCGGCATGGGCATTCTGCCGCTGCAGTTCCAGAGCGGCGAAAACGCCGACACCTACGGCCTGACCGGCGAGGAGACCTTTACGCTCGGCGAACCCGGCCAGCTCCGCGCCATGCTCGAAGCGGGCTTCAGCACCGGCAAAAACCTCACCGTCGCGGCTACCAAGCCCGACGGCTCCCTTGTCGAGTTCCCCGTGACCCTGCGCATCGACACACCGCAGGAGATCCTCTACTACCAGCACGGCGGCATCCTGCAGTACGTGCTGCGGCAGCTGGCGGGAAGGGCCTGAACCGGAACGGGGTGCCTCGTTGCTGCTTTGCATCGAGGTGCCCCCACCCTTGGACGAGTCGCTTTCAAGAGGGATGGCGTCCTATAGACAGGCGGTGTACAGTGTGCACAGCAGGCGAGGCGCAGCGATGAACGGCATCCAGATCGAAAACATTCTCCGCATGATCGACGAAAACGTGGACATCACGCGGCAGGAGGCGATCCGGTATATCCGTGACCACCAGCAGGAGATCGTGCAGCAACTGGTGCGCTCCGGCGAAGCCAAGGTAAAGACAAGCGTGGGCGATCTGAGCCTCACCCTTGAGGACCTGTCCGCCGCCGCCGCGTAACTCATGATCGCAGTTGCGGTCTCACTCTTCTTCGCACTGTACATCCTCGGTCCCGACGCCTTTTCCCGCTTCATCGTGGGTCTCACAATCCCGCGCCGTACCGTCATCCTTACTCGCAGCGAAGAGGTCTCCCGGGCACTGCTCTGGGCGGGAGGCGGTCTGTTTGTGGCCTACCTCTGGTGCCGCGTGGGCGGAACCTGGCCACGAGTCTGGCAGCCCAACGAACTCAAACTCTGCTTCGCGGGTCTGTACAGCGAAGAGTTCTTCCGGACGCACCAGGACGCCTGGTTTCGCAGCCTGCACCAGGTGCTTTGGCTGAACCTCAGCCTGCTGTGGAGGCTCTACACCGCCGTGCTGGCGGTGAGCGTGGCGCTCACGTTTGCTACCCACTTCTATGGCATCGTGCGCGACCGATTGCCGAACTGGGGTTGGCTGAAGAACGCCTTTGCGGCGCTGGTGCTGCCGCGCGTCGCCCAGTGGCATGTGTATCTTTCCAAGCTTCTGCTCGGCGACCGCAACGTCTCCCTTCACCTCGACATCCTGACCAAGTCGGACAAGCTGTACCAGGGCGAGCTTGCCGACAAGGCGCTCGCCGCGGACGGTACGCTGGTGAGCATTACGCTCGCCACACCGCGCCGCTTCGATCGGGTGGCCTATCTCAAGGCCAAAGACGCCGGCACAGCTTCGGGCACGGAGGCGTTCTGGAAGCTCATCCCAACCAACCTGTTCGTGGTGATGGCGTCGGATATCAACACCGTCAACCTGCGGTATCTGCCGAAGAACCGCAGTGTCCGGCCACTGCGATCCGGCTCCCCTGAGCTTGCCAGCCTGCTGGCCGCTATCGCTGAGCAGGTCGACGCCGCCCGGCGCGAGGCAGCCAGAAACGCCACGGACGCCCCTCCAGCGCCTTGAGGCAGACCATCGGCCGGGTGCTCCGGCTGTGCCGCTCCGGCGAAACAACTTCCCGAAGCGTGCTGCGTGTGGCAGTCTGGTGAGCGCGATGCAAACGTTTGCCTGCCGCCCTCTCCGAGCCTCGATCCTGCTACTCTCCTTCGCCGCCTTCGGCGTTTCAGGCCTTGCCGCGCATGCGCAGGAGCAGGTGAAGGTCGACGCCGCCGCCCCCACGACGCCGTTTCCGCACTTCTGGGAGCAGATGTTCGGCTCCGGCCGCGCCAACCTGATGTTGCGCGAAAGCTACCGGGACGACCTTCGCGCGGTGCACGGCGTTACGGACTTCCGTTATGTACGCGGGCATGGCATCCTCCATGACGAAAACGGGGTCTACACCGAGGACGAGCACGGCAATCCCGTGTACAACTTCGCCTACGTGGACCAGATCTACGACGGCCTGTTGAAGGACGGCGTGCGCCCCGTGGTGGAGATCAGCTTCATGCCCAAGAAGCTCGCCTTCAACCCCGACGCGCTTCATCCCTTCTGGTACAAGCAGAACGTCTCGCCGCCCAAGTCGCTGGAGCGCTGGGATGCGCTCATGACCGCGCTGGCGCAGAACCTGGTCGCGCGCTATGGCATCGACGAGGTCGCGCAGTGGTACTTCGAGGTGTGGAACGAGCCCAACATCGACTTCTGGGGCGGCATCCCGCGCGACCAGAGCTATTACGAGCTGTATGAGCACACCGCGCGGGCGTTGAAGGCGGTCAACCCGCGTCTGCGGGTGGGCGGACCGGCCACCGCCGCGGCGGACTGGATCCCCTCGTTTCTCGCCTATGTGAAGCAGCACGGGGTGCCGATCGACTTTGTCTCCAGCCACGGCTACGCAGACGACACCATCGAAAATCTTTTCCCGGGCGACAGGAGCGTGCCAACCGATACCCCGCCGGATGACCGTGTCTGCCTCGCGGTGGGCAAGGTGCGCCGGCAGATGAACGAGGCCGGACGCAAGGATCTGCCGCTGTTCTGGACGGAGTGGAACGTACAGGGCGCCAGCAACTCGCGCGACACGACCTTTGTCGGGCCCGGGCTCGCCAACACCATCCGCGAGTGCGACGGCACGGTAGACATGATGAGCTTCTGGACCTTCTCCGATGTCTTCGAAGAGGGCGGCCCCATTCCGTTCCCGTTCAGCGGCCAGTTCGGTCTGCGCGCCGAGTACGGCATCAACAAGCCGAGCTTCTACGACTTCGCGCTGCTCCACAAGCTCGGCGACCGCCGTCTCGCCATTGAGTCCAAGAACGTGATCGCGACCAAAGCGGCGGATGGCACGCTGGCGATTGCGGCCTGGAATATCGTCGATCCCGCGCCGGACGGCCAGCCCAGCTCCACGCTGCACGCGCCGTCGAAGACCATCACGCTCCAGCTGCGCGGCGTCTCCGCGCACGCCCATGTCACGGTGGAACGCGTGGACAACGAGCATGGCAATGTGCTGCCCGTGTACGCGGCGCTCGGCCAGCCGCAGTACCCCACACCCGCGCAGGTGGAGGAGATGAATCGGCGGACGGCGCTGCCGGCACCGCAGCAAACCGCGCTGCACGAGGGCGAGCTGCAGCTCACGCTGGAGCCGAATGCGCTGGTGCTGGTGAAGGTGCTCCCGCGCTAGGAGTTCGGTTTGCCTGCCTGGTTCACCGGGGTGAAGTCGAAGGACTGCAGGTTCATGTTGCCTCCGCTCAGGATGTGCACCGTAAGCACGTTCTTTCCCGCCGGGAGCCTGAGCTGCGCGAGGCCGGTCATCCGATCCCAATGATGCCATTGGCGCCAGGCGATGGGGTCGGCAGCGTTGAAGGTGGACCGGATCGGCAAAGGTCCGGTCGCGTCCTGCCCGTTCACATCCAGCGAGAGGGTTCCGCCACGGTTGGAGGTGTAGAGCAGGTCCGCACGGTACAGC
Organism: uncultured Acidobacteriaceae bacterium; assembly: GCA_964248055.1. Taxonomy (GTDB): domain Bacteria; phylum Acidobacteriota; class Terriglobia; order Terriglobales; family Acidobacteriaceae; genus Granulicella. The sequence goes on from CAXTWN010000115.1 coordinate 7,788, forward strand.
CCGGCCCGCGCGACGTTCACGGTGATGCGAAACCACTCGCCGGGCTCGGTCCAGCCAACGTACAGCAGACCCTCCGGCGGCTTTACCGCTTCAAAGGGACTGTTGTCGATGGTGTCGTGGTACTTGGTATACGAGGTGTCCACGCCCTCCGCCATGCGGAACTCGTTGAGGTAGCTGCCATCGGCAGGATTCAAGCCGCCACTGCCGCGGTTCTGCGGGTCCGTGTCGTGATAGGCCACGCCTTCGCCGCCGCGGTCGTAGAAGGCGCACTCCACCCTGCCCGGAACCGCCTGCGGGCCGTTGGGGTGATGCGCGTCGGTGTACGGCGTCCCCGTGTAGCTCGTCTCGCCGCTGTGGGGTATCGATGGCGCAAGCACCTTGGTCCAGAAGGCCAGCCGCTCGGCGCTCATCAGCGGACGCATGTGCGCGTCCGTGTTGATCTCCAGGGTCTCGGGCTTGGCGGCATCGAAAGCCCCCCAGTGCGGCAGTCCGGGCCCATTCGGATCGCCGCTGCGGATGAAGTTCACCCACCACCCGCCGGCCTCGGCCGAGAGCGCGCGGTCCTCGGCGGTGAACGGCCGGTGCAACACGTTGAGCGTGCCGAAGACGTAGGGCACCTCGCTCGAGTGAAACGAGGCGAACTCCGGGTGCTCGGGCCAGGGGAGCGCGTGCGCCCAGTAGTAGGTGTAAATGGGGCTGTGGACGTGCGCCGCGGTTAACGTCGCCCAGAGATCCATAGAGGCGAGCCCGCGATCGCGCGCCGAAGCTTTTGCGACGGAGGCGGCTGCCGCGTCGTCGGAGAACGGGTACAGCGTGGCAAAGGAAGGCGCCTGCGCGTCAAACATCTTCGCGCTGGAGGCGGCCAGCGCAGCGGCCGTACTGTGCCCATAGCTGACAGACGAGCTGCCTTCGTCGGCCTGCATCCCGGTCAGGACGGGCACATCGAGCACATGGCCTGCAGCGATCGCGGCGTTCGGGTCTTCAGGGACAGACCAGCCGTCGACGACCGGCCCAAAGCGCGCCCCCGCAACCGGCGCCAGCAACTGCGCTGCAGACAAGGCACGCAGCGCCGCGAGCGAGGTCGTGCCCTTGGCGCTGGCGAACGCGACACCGTCCTGCTCCGCGGTCTCGAGCGGCTTCAGCGGCGGCCCCAGCGCGCTGCCGCTCTCGGCGATCGCTCCCGCGATGAGCCCGCGAGCCAACGGCGACGCGAGCAGATCGTGCACCGCGGCCGCGCCGGCGGACTGGCCGCCCACGGTTACGTGCGCCGGGTCTCCTCCAAAGTCGGCGATGTTCTCCTTGATCCAGCCGAGGGCCGCGAGGCAGTCCAGCAGACCGTAGTTGCCGCTGGCGTGGTTGGGCGACTCCGCCGTGAGCGCCGGGTGCGCGAAGAAGCCAAACACGCCCAGCCGATACTGGATCGTCACCACGATGACGCCTCGGGCGGCGAGCGCCGCGCCGTCATACACCGCGACCGATGTGGAGCCCTGCTGAAACGCCCCGCCGTGCACGAAGACATAGACCGGAAGCTTCGCGCTGCCGTTCGCCTGCGGGTTCGGGGTCCACACGTTCAGGGTCAGGCAATCCTCGCTGTCCTCGCCGTGGTGCATGAACTCTTCGGTCCACGGCAGCATGGAGCGCACCAGATCCTGCTTGCAGGCCGCTCCAAAGCGCAGCGCCGGCCGGATGCCACTCCAGGGCGCAGCCGGTTGCGGGGGACGCCAACGCAGCTCGCCCACCGGGGGCGCCGCGAAGGGGATGCCTTTGAAGCTGAGGACCTGACCCTCTTGTTGACCCTCCAGCACGCCCTGCTGCACATGCACGCGAGCCTGGCCAGGGAGGTTCACGGAGAGACAAGGGAAGGACAGGCAGAGCAGACCATAGCCGGTCCGTCGAAGAACTTTGCTCAAGAAGCGCACGGCACCTCGGCTGAGCCCACGGCCGGTTGCCCATGGGACGCCAAAGCATACCACCAGGCATTCAACGCATGACCGCACGTCAGCACTGACCGCCGTCCCGGGAGGCGTGATCTGCCGTAAGCGGCTGATGAGCAAAAAAGAGGGCGCCCATCATGGCGATGAGCGCCCCGCCGTTGAAAGCTGCGTTAGCTGAACAGACCGTTCAGGCCGTTGGGGAAGAAGACGCCGGCGTACTTGCTGCCGGTCGCGGGGGCGGTGGTCATGCCCGTCACGATCTGCAACACCTGCGTGGTGCTCCTCGCGTACGTCTTGGAGTAGTTCGGCGAGCCCGTCTGCGCATCGACGATCGTCGCGGCGAGATTGGTGGTGCCGGTCGGCTCCGTCGAGGTGGTCTGGAAGCCCACCCCGATGTCGTCGGTTGTCGAACTGCCATCCAGTTTCATGCGCGTCGCCGAGACCTTCTGCGTGATGCCCTGCAGCCCGGCCGAGCCGGTGGGATCCAGGCCGAAGATCGACGTGCGCACCAGGCCGGCGTGGTACGCCTCCACGGCGAGAATGCCCGCCGCGGCGCCGAGGTACGCCGGGGTGGTGATCAGGGGAGCAGCCCCGCTGTACGCCGTCACGCCCACATCCTCGAAGATGTACGCGCCGACCAGGAAGTACAGGTCGTTGGCAAACGGGTCAAAGGCATTTGCGATCCCCGCCGCGGTGGCGAGGGTGTTGAAGCTGTTGTACAGATCGATGTTGGGTTGGGCGACCGCGCCGCCCGCCAGCGCGCTGCGGAGGAACGCCACGTGATTGCGCTCTTCCTGGGCGGTTTCGGTCGCATACGCCTGGATGGCCGGCAGCGTCCAGGGGACCAGGCAGCTGGCCGGGCCTCCGGGCTTGGTGGTCACCGTGCCGCCACCCATGGTGGCGGTGCCGGCGCCGATGCCGCTCACGTGGATGTCGCGGCTCTCGATCGGGTTGCC
>CAXTWN010000115.1:10687-11781 GCA_964248055.1 uncultured Acidobacteriaceae bacterium
GCGTGTAGAACTGCGATTCCAGGTACTCCAGGTTCAGCGCGAAGTTGAGGATGTCGCTGTCGCTGTAGGCAGGGGATTGCGCCTCCGCGGCCTTTACGCCGCTGAAGGCAAGACCGGCCAGCGCTGCGCCCCCAAGGGCGAGCATCTTCCGGCGACTATTGACGATGATCTCGTCGAGTTGCTGCGTTTCAAGAGTTGCCATCGCTCATCCGTCCTTACGAGGTGGTGACGCTGATTGCGCCGTTGATGCCGCTGGGGAAGAAGCCGCCGCCGCGCACACCCGCGCCGCCTGCCGCGGCATACACGATGTGCAACACCTGGTCGGTGGTGCGTGCGAAGGCAATCGAGTTCTTCGAATCGGCAGCCACGATGCTGCTGGCGGGCTGGTACATCTTCGGGTCGAAGTTGATCGGGTATGGGGGCAACGGGGTAAGCGCCGTCTCCATGCCGCCGCCCAGCGTGGCGCGCAAGGTGCTGATCTGGTTGGCAAAGCCGATGTAGGTGTCGTTCGGCGTCACCGTTCCGTTCGCCGTGGTGGCGTTGGCGATGGAGTCCGCGATCAGCAGGGTACGGACCTCGGCGGCATGGTAGGCCTCGACCGCGAGGATCGAAGCTGCCGCGCTCAGGTAGGTCTTGTTGGTGAGCAGACCGGCTGCGCCCGCATAGGCCGTCACGCCGACGTCCTCAAAGACGAACGCACCGACCAGAAAGGCCTCATAGCTGGCAAACGGGTTGAAGCTCGAACCGATGCCCGCGGCCATGGCAGCGCCGTTGAAGCTGTTCACCAGGTCGATCTCGGGCCGGGTCACCGCGGCGGAGCCCAGGGCGGACCGAAGAAAGCGAACATGGTCCAGCTCGTTCTGCGCGATCTCATACAGGTACGCCTGTTGGGAGGCCGTCAGGTTGGGCACAAGCGTCGTTCCGGGGGCAGTGACCGTTGTGGTGGCGTTCCCGGTGTCGGCGGCAGAGAGCCCGGAGCCCGTGGCAGCGCGCAGGTAGAACTCCGCCTCAAGGTACTCAAGGTTCAGCGCGAAGTTCAGGTAATCGCTGTCCATGAGGGCGGCGGGCGTCGGTGCGGGGGTTGGGGTCGGGCT
>CAXTWN010000116.1:0-10758 GCA_964248055.1 uncultured Acidobacteriaceae bacterium
CGCCCTCACCTCCTACCGCCCCGGCGGTCCGCCGCACCAGACGGGGCGCCGGCCCACGACGCCCGAGCCCTCACCTGTCCCCGCGCCCGCCCTGCCTTCTCCGCCCCAAAGCGCTCCCGACATACAGGACACGACCTTCGCGGAGAACGGCACCGGCAGCTCCGTCCAGAGCGGCTTCGGCGAAGGCGATGTGCAGATCGCGCTGCCAACCTTCTCTCCGGCCCCCAAACCCAGCCTCGCCACCATGGCCACCGGCACGGCCGGCGACGTGGTGCTCGACGCCGTCATCGATGAGCACGGCCACATCCAGCAGCTCACCTTGCTCAAAGGGCTCGGACCCGCCATCGACCGGACCGTCATCGCGACGGTGCAGCAGTGGATCTACACCCCCGCCACGCGCGACGGTAAACCCGTCGCCAGTGGCCAGGAGCTGCACTTTCACTACGAACGCGGCTAGCGGCTACTTCTGCCCGGCCTCGATCTCGAAGCTCATCTTCACCTCATCGCCCAGCATCGCATCCCCCGAGGGCAACGCGCCGTTCCAGGTGAGTCCGAAGTCCTGACGCTTGATCGATGTCGTTGCGCTGAAGCCGCGATGCGGCTTGTGATCCATGCCGATCTGCTCCTTGCTGGGTGGCTCCATGTGCAAGGTCACGGACCTGGTGATGCCATGCAGGTTCAGGTCGCCGATGACGTCGAACCCGTTCCCTGTCGGCACAATCTTGGTGCTCTTGAAGGTCGCAGTCGGGAACTTCGCCGTGTCGAAGAAATCTCCCGTCTTCAGGTGCCCGTCGCGCTGCGCATTGCCCGTATCCACGCTGGTCACATCGATCGTCGCAACAACAGAGGAAGCGGGAATGTTCTGCGCATCCAGATCGACCTCGCCGTCCTTCAGCGCGAACCGGCCATGCACCGTCGAGATCGCCATGTGCTTGATCCCGAAGTCGACCGCGGAGTGAGCCGGATCAATCGCATACGGCACACGCTGTGCCCCCGCCTGCAGTCCGCCAAAGGCTACGCCCGCCAGAATCGTGGCGAAAACCGGATGTGTACGCTTGCATTGCATCAGTCGTCCCTTTCGTGAACACAGAAAAGCCGCGTGGAATCCTGCGCTTTCAAGCTGTGCTGAGCCCAAGTGCTGCAATGCAGATGTCGGCGCCAACGCGGACGGTGCAAAGAAACGCCGGCACGAGGTCGGCCATCGCTGAACCGGTCCCCGCTAGAGGTAATCAGCGTCCCAGCACGCGCGCCATCGTCTCGCCGATCTCCGCCGGCGACTTCACCACATGAATGCCCGCTGCGGCCATCGCCTCCATCTTGCTCTCCGCTGTACCCTCGCCTCCGGAGATGATCGCCCCCGCATGGCCCATCCGCCGCCCCGGCGGGGCCGTTTGCCCGGCGATAAAGCCCACCACAGGCTTCTTCACATGCGCCTTGATGTACTCCGCCGCGGCCTCCTCGTTGGTGCCGCCGATCTCGCCGATCATGATGATCGCCTCGGTCTCCGGATCCTCATTCAGCAGCTTCAGCGCATCGATGTGCGTCGTCCCCACGATCGGATCGCCGCCGATGCCAATGGCCGTCGACTGCCCAATCCCCCGCGTGGTCAGCTGATATACAGCCTCGTACGTCAGCGTGCCCGACCTGGACACAATGCCCACCGAACCTTCCTTGTGTATGCGGCCCGGCATGATGCCGATCTTCGCCTTCCCCGGCGAGATCACCCCCGGGCAGTTCGGCCCGATCAGCGTCGAACTGGTTCCCTTCACCACATTCCAGGTCTTCACCATGTCCAGCACGGGGATGCCTTCGGTGATGCACACAATCAGCGGCACACCAGCGTCCGCGGCCTCCAAAATACCGTCAGCCGCCGCCGGTGGCGGCACAAAGATCACCGTCGCGTTCGCGCCCGTAGCCTTCACCGCCTCATCCACGGTGTTAAAGACCGGCCAGCCCTCATGCGTGCTGCCGCCCTTGCCCGGCGTGACGCCCCCCACCACCTGCGTGCCATACTCCGCGCAGCCCTTCGCGTGAAACGTCCCTTCGCGGCCCGTGATGCCCTGCACGATGAGCCGCGTGTTCTTGTCTACCAGCACTGCCACACTTGTTCTCCAATCCCGCACCGTTTACAGCAGAAGGAACTATCTCAGAGGCGTGGCCAGGGACAGCTCCGTGGCGGCCTTTGCAAGGCGCTTGTCTCTGGTCCAGAGAGAAGCGCTGGGGGTAAGTTGGACCGCCGCCAGAAGATGGGCATCCACGTAACTGAGACCCCTCCCAAAGAGCCTGCGGGCGGCAACAAACTGAAGCACCTCTTCCTCCTGCGCCACAGCTGCCTGCGGCAGATCCTGCAAGCTGCTCAGAACCGTCTCGCGCGACTGCAGGTTCCCCATGGCCAGTTCACCAACGACCAACGGATGGGAGAGCACCCCGTTGCCTCCAAGCAAGCGAGCCAGCCGGTGATCGCCGGTGCGAAGGTGGTCGATCCATACGGAGGTATCCACCAGCAGCATGCAGCTACTCCGCGGTACGCCGCCGTGGGACGGCCTTTAGCTGCGGTTCGCTCCCACCCAGGGTTGCTAAACGCTTCGCACTTTCCCGCTGGATCAGCGCTTGCAGAGCTTCGCGAATCAGCGCCGGTCTTTCCGTGATGCCCGCGAGGCGACCAGCTTTGGCGAGCAGAACGTCATCGAGAGCAAGTGTAGTTCGCATCGATTCCTCCGCCTAACGTATCACGACTGACATCATTTGATGTGTGTTTCCAATGCCATTCGCTGGAGCATCGTGAGTGAGCTTCGCCCGAGACGACATCTTCCGCCCCTAGCTCCTTGCAGCGGCAACCGCCAGGTCCGCCGCATCCTTCATCGTCTCGCCCACCTGAAACTTCAGCCCCGACTCGGCCAGGATCTTCCGTCCCTCTTCCACATTGGTGCCCTCAAGCCGCAGCACAATCGGGATCTGCACATTCAGCTTCTTCGCCGCGGCCACCACCGCCGTTGCCAGCACATCCACACGGAGAATCCCGCCGAAGATGTTGATGAAGATGGCCTTCACATTTTTGTCAGACAGCAGAATGCCGAACGCATTCTCAATCTGCTCCTGATTCGCGCCGCCACCCACATCCAGGAAGTTCGCAGCCGACCCACCCGCATACTGGATGATGTCCATCGTCGCCATCGCCAGCCCGGCCCCGTTCACCATGCACGCGATGTTGCCGTCCAGCTTGATGTAGTTCAGCGCAAACTTCGACGCCTCCACCTCCAGGGGATCTTCTTCCGCCAGATCGCGCAGATCCTTCAAATCCTTGTGCCGAAACAGCGCATTGTCATCGAAGTTGATCTTGCAATCCAACGCCGCCAGCTTGCCGTCCTTGGTCGTGATGAAGGGATTGATTTCCATCAGCGTGCTGTCGGTCTCCACAAACGACTTGTACAGCCCCATCATGAAGCGGACCGCCTCCGGCACCTGCGCGGGCTCCAACCCAAGCTTGAAGGCCAGCCGCCGCGCCTGGTATGCCGCCAGCCCGATCGCGGGATCGATGTACTCCTTGAAGATCGCGTCCGGGTTCTCATGCGCCACCTCCTCGATCTCCATGCCGCCGGCCTGCGAGGCCATAAACACCACCTTGCTGCTCGCCCGGTCCAGCACAAGGCCCAGATACAGCTCCCGCGCAATCGCCGACCCCGCCTCCACCAGCAACCGCTGTACCTTCTGCCCCTGCGGCCCGGTCTGGTGCGTCACCAGCTGCATGCCCAGGATCTTCTTGCTGTGCTCCTCGGCCTCCACGCGACTCTTCGCGAGTTTCACCCCGCCGCCCTTGCCGCGCCCGCCCGCATGTATCTGCGCCTTGACCACCACCACGCCATGCCCCGCGCCAAACAACTGCTGCGCGGCGGCATCGGCCTCCTCAAAGGTCGCGGCCATCTGCCCCTCGGGCACGCTCACGCCATAGCGGCGCAGAATCTCCTTCGCCTGGTACTCATGAATCTTCAATGCGCGCTCCCGTACGAGTCTCTGCCCTGGTCTGGCGTAACCCTGCCATGGTAGCGACTTGGGGAAACGAGCGCAAAGCGGAGGGGTACGGTGATCGCCATAGCACCACCCGCGCGCGGGTACAGCGCGGGAGCAACTTCGCATACCAAGGTCATAGAGCCACCGTGCTGTAGCCTCAAACTCGTGGCCATCACATCGGAGCTAAGGCAGCTCATCGAACAGCGGCAAACGCTCTCGCTCGACCAGGCCCACGCTCTCATGCAGCGTATCCTCGCCGGCGAGGCTTCGGAGCTTGAGCTCGCCGCCCTGCTCGGGGCCATCGCCACGCGCGGGGAGACCGCGGAAGAGATCGCCGGCTTCGCGCTCGGCTTGCGCGCGGCCGCGACCACGCTCCCCCTCACCGAGGCCGAGCGCGAAGAGCTGGTCGACACCTGCGGGACCGGCGGCGACGGCTGCGGCACCTTCAATATCTCCACAGCGGCCGCGTTGGTCGCCGCGGCTGCCGGCGTGAAGGTGGCCAAGCACGGCAATCGTGCGGTCACCAGCAAGTGTGGCTCGGCCGATGTACTCGACGCTCTCGGCATTCCGATTTCGCTCTCTCCGGAGGCCGCCGTCGACGCCCTCCGCGCCCACAACTTCTGCTTTCTCCTCGCGCCCGCGCACCATCCGGCCATGCGCGCCGTTCTCCCTGTGCGCCGAGCCCTGGGCATCCGCACCGTCTTCAACGTGCTCGGGCCGTTGCTCAATCCCGCCGGGGCCCGCCGCCAGGTTATGGGCGTCTACGCCCCGCACCTCGTCCCGCTCGTCGCCAAAGCCATGACACTGCTGGGCGTGCAGCACGCCTTTGTGGTGCACGGTGAGGGCGGCCTCGACGAACTCAGCCTGGCGGGAACGAGCACCGCCGCCGAGGTACACAGCAGGGACGGCCACACCAGCATCCTGCAGCACAGCGTCCGCGCAACAGACGTCGGTCTCCTTCCCGCCTCGCCCGCTGCTCTTGCCGGTGGCCATTCTGCTTCTGAAAACGCCACGGTGCTGCGCGGCCTCTTCGGCATGACCAGCGCGGCGCCCGAGACTGGCCCGCGGCGCGACATCGTCCTGCTCAACGCGGCGGCCGTCTTTCTCGTTGCGGGATTTGTCAACAGTTTCCCGCAAGGCGTTGCACTAGCTGCGGCTACAATCAACTCCGGTGCGGTGGCGAGGCTGATCGAAGCCCTGCAGCGTAGTTAGAACTCACTGCAGAGGTTCGTTTATGCCACGCATTACCGGTATCGGAGGCGTCTTCTTAAAGTCGCCTGATCCCAAAAGGCTAGCCAGCTGGTACGCCGAGCACCTAGGCCTTCCGATCGGCAAGTTCGGCTTCGCGAAGCTTCCCTGGACCGATCAGGTGCCGCCCGGCACGGGACTCACCACCTGGACCGCCTTTCCCGAGGACACGAAGTACTTCGGCCAGGGAACGCAACCGGCGATGATCAACTACCGGGTCGACGACCTCGATGGCCTCCTTGCGCAACTCGAAGCAGCCGGCGTATGGATCGACCCCAAGCGGGACGACTCCCCCTTTGGCAAGTTCGCCTGGATCCAGGACTGCGACGGCAACCGGCTGGAGCTCTGGCAGCCACCGCCTGCCGAAGGATGAGTTCTACTTTGTAAGCTCAATGGCGACGATTTGGCCGGCAACCGCCTTGTCCTGCACCTCGGCGTAGGTCACGGTTGCCTTCACTCCTTCGAACTCGTGGCACGGATTCAGCTCCTTGGTGGGCGTGAAGTTTGAGGCCGTGTAGCGCACGGAATACATGTCGTTGCTGTACAGGGCGATCTGCTTGCCCGCCCGGTTCACACTCAGGGTCAGCCCCTTGGGATAGAAGCAGCCGACACTATGGAGCACGCCGACGATGGTGTGCTGTGGGCCGCTGGGAGGCCCCGCGGGCAGTTCATGCTCCTCCGCGACCGGAACGGTCGGGTGCAGCACCGTGCCGTCGGCCGCCCGCACCTCTCCACCCTGCGCACCGGGGTCGCCACCCGGCGCAGCCGGGCCGTTCGCGGCGCCGCCCTCCCCGGCACGGGAAGGCGCCTTTTCTGCCTCCTCCAGTTGTGCCTGGTAGCGCTTGACGTAGGCCAGCCGGGCCTCAATACGCTGGTGCTCTTCCGGCGTGCTCGCAACCTTTTCTGCGTTTTCCAGGATCGAGGTTGCACTGACGAAGTCCTTGCGTTCCAGGCGGATCTCCGCCGCGTTCAGCCGATAGGAGATGTTCCCCGGGTCCAGCGTGACCGCCAGAAGCGCCATATGCGACGCCTCCTCCATCTCGCCATGCATCACGTCAAAGTGCGCCAGGGCATCCGCGGCGGGAGCAAACTTCGGATTCAGCCGAAGCGCCTCGTGCAGGCTCGTTCCCACCACCTCGGCCGAGGGCGGGTCCGCCGGTCCGTTCCCCATCTGCATGGAGAGCACGCCGAAGTAGTAGTAGGCCAGATAGCTCGTGGCGTGCAGGGCCACGGCCTCGCCGTACCACTTCTGCGCCTCATGCTGGTGTCCTTCGCGCAGCTCCAGCATCCCCATGCTCTCGTGCAGCTGCGGGTTCTCCGGAGCCGTCTTCAGCACCTCCTCGATCAGCGCCTTGGCCTCCTCGCGGCGACCGTTTTCCATCATCACGTCGGCCCGAATCGCATCGGCGTCGGCGCCCGAGACCGGCTGCACCGGCAGCGAGCTTTCGTCCGTCGTGTTCTCCAGCGGCATCGTCAACTCGCTGTAGTCGCCTCGATTGATGTAGCTGTCCAGCTGCTGCTGCAGCTGCTTCAGATCGCCGAAGGCGTGCTGCGCCGCCGCCACGGAACTCTCACCCTTGGCGAGGTACATCACATAGTCATGCAAGCGCTGTGTGTGGGTTTGGAAGCCCTCGATGAAGAGCATGTGCGTCAGCGCCCAGGACTCCGCATAGAACACGCTTCCCTTATTCTCATCGTGGTAGTACGGCGAGTTGTGGTCGACAGCAAACAGCGTGGGCAGCGGAATCAGGCTCTGCTGGCGCAGAAACAGGATGCGATCTTTGCTGGCCTCGCCCAGGCGTGCTGACTTCACTCCGAGGTCGGTATTCTCGTAGAACTCCGCCATTCCCTCATTCAGCCAGACCGGCAGGTACTCCGCGTGCCGGTTCAGGTAATGCACGTACTCGTGATACACGGTCGAGTAGGGGTGCTCTCCCGTGGTGTCGAGCCGGAGCAGAATGTAACTTCTATCCTGTCGCTGCATAAATAGCCCTGCCAGGTCCAAGGCATTCTTTGCCAGATAGGGCTCAGGCTCCAGCGCCTGGAAGCCTTTGCGGTTTTTCAGCGCAAGCACCACGATGCGCGATCCGCTGTCTGCGGTCGCATGCGGCAGCAGCCGGGCAAAGACCGCGGCCATGCGCTCCAGCTGCACGGCCGTATCACGCGCCTGGCGGTCGCCCGCATCGCTCAGCACCGTGAAGTGCTCCGTCTTCACCTGCACCCACCGAGGGCCGGTGTCCGCAAGCGCGGGCAGACAGAACAGCCATGAGAGACACAGCGCCAGGGCTTTGCGCATCGTGCGCAACAGCCTATCCCATCTCCCGCCACCGCGTTAGAGTTCTTCGGTACCCTCTTCCCGTCACATGACCGAAGTAGCGGAGAACGCCTCCGGCAGCTCCAGCTGCTGCGCTCCGTGCTCGTCTGTATGCGGGCTGAAGTGAGCCCGGCAGCGCGCCTCATACAGCCCGGTCGCGCCCACCATCACCAGCTCCTGCGACGCGCTCAGCCGTTGCGTATGGATCGCACTCTGTCCACACACCATGCACACCGCCGAAAGCTTAGTGACCTTGTCCGCCATCGCCATGAGCGCCGGCACCGGGCCGAACGGTTCGGCGGTAAAGGTCATGTCCAGCCCGGCTACGAGGACCCGTTTGCCCGCCGCGACCAGCTCGCCCGCCAGGGTGATGATCTCCGGCGCCAGAAACTGCACCTCGTCGACCCCCACCACCTCCACCTCGGCAAGCTGGGGCATCAGCGACGCCCGCAGCTCCTCGACCGAGGTGACCGGTACCGCCTCATGTGTCTGCGCCGAGTGCGATGCGATGTGGGTGCGATGGTAGCGGAGGTCGATGTCCGGCTTGTAGCAGAGCACCCGTTGCCGGGCGATCCGCGCCCGCTTCAGGCGACGGATCAGCTCCTCGGACTTCCCTGAGAACATGGGGCCCGTAATTACCTCAAGAACTCCGGAAACGGACTGCGCGTGCGTGTCGATCGGGTGCATGGCCTGCCGTGAATGGTAGCGGGTGCGGCGCGGTGGAAATAAGGACAAACTCCGTTCTATGACGAGCCGGTGGCCCGGACGGGCGTATGCTGGCGATGTCCTCAGCACTCAAGAGCGTTTAAGGAGCAATCGCATGCGGGTACGGTACGGAAGCTGGCTGGCAGGGGTTTGTCTGGTAGGAGCGGCGGGCCTCACGGCACGCGCGCAGAACGCCAGGCCGGTGAAGGAGATCAAGACCACGTTGACCAACAGCCAGGCTCAGGCCGCCGGCACCGCCGTCTTCCGGCAGCGCAAGGACGGCGTGGAGGTCAAAATCTCGCTCCAAAATATCCCCTTCGGAGATCACGGCGTGCACATTCATCAGATCGCCACCTGCGAGGCGCCCGACTTCAAATCCGCCGGCCCGCACCTAAATCCAGACAGCAAACAGCACGGCTTTCAGAATCCGATGGGCCACCACGCCGGCGATACCCCCGGCAATATCAGCGTCGGCGAGGACCACACTGGATCGGCGAAGTGGCTGCTCACCGCGGTGACGCTCCAGCCCGGCGCGCCCAACTCCCTGCTGTCCAACGGCGGTACCTCGATCATCGTCCACGAGCACGCGGACGATATGAAGACCGACCCCAGCGGCAACTCCGGCAACCGGATCGCCTGTGGGGTAATCAAGCAGTAAGGGCTCTCCAAACCGTGGCAGCAGGCGTGGAACCGAGGGGCCTGCGCCTGCGTATGGAGGTGCATGGCGGCGCTAGTGCTCTCTCCGGCGATGAATCGACTCCCCGAAGCAGCGGATCGCGGACGACTCGCGGTGCCTCCTCGCGAGGGCGCCACCGACGCCGCCGCCGCCGCTGCTGCTTTTGGCACACGATCCGCTACCCAGGCCGGCGCCCTTCAGGTGCCCCATCCGGCTGAACCGGCCCATCCTGCCGTGACCCGATCGCCGACGTCAGAAGCGGACCCGGCACGTGCCGCCGCCATCGCCGAGCAGGCGCGGTTGACGGCCTTGGCCGTCACCTGTCTGCAGGGGAACTCTCAAGCGTGGGAGCTCCTGGTGCGCAGCCAGCAGCGCCGGGTCTACGGTCTCTGCTACCGCTTTACCGGCTCTGCCAACGAGGCCGAAGACCTCACCCAGGAGGCCTTCCTCAAGGTCTATCGCAACCTGGCCAGCTTCGACCCAACCAAGGCAAGCTTCGGGGTGTGGCTCACCGCGCTCACCCGCAATCTGCTGGTTGATCACTACCGCCGATCCCGGATGGACCGCGCGAGCGAGTCGCTGGATCAGCCCTCTTCCGGCGAAGAAGAGGGGCCGACCCGCGCCGAGCGGCCGCCTGACAGCCGCCCCAGCCAGGAACGCCACGTCGCCGGCGTCGAGCTGCGCTCCAAGGTGCAGGCCGCGCTCGCCCACCTCTCCCCGGATCTCCGCGAAGCCGTGATTCTTCGCGATCTGGAGGACATGGACTACCGCGACATCGCTGAGATGCTCCGCATCCCACAAGGAACAGTAAAAAGCCGCATCAGCCGGGGGCGGGCGGAGCTCGCCCGTCTGCTGAAGGGCTTGGAAGGGCAGGTGATGTAACGTGAACAACCGGGACCACTTTATCAGCCGTGCGGCGACAGACCTTCCGCAGGGGCAGGCGTGCGCCGCCTGGTCGGTTCTGCTGCCGGATGCAGCCGAAGGCCTGCTGAGCGACGCCGAGCAGGGAGCGTTGGAGCGCCATGTGGCTGTCTGTCTAGGCTGCGCCCGTGAACTAGCCGACGCGCAGCGTGGTGCGGCGTGGCTGGGGTTGCTGAAGACCCACGCCCCCGAGCCCCCAGCGGATCTCCTTAGCAACATCCTTGCCAAGACCACCGGCGCGCAAGCCTCGCTCGCCACAGCCAGCAGCACCCCTGCGCCGGCGTTTCTGCCGCCGACGCCGTGGGTTCTGCCCGGCGTGCATCCCGGCACGGCACGGCACTTTCAGCCTCTGCTGCAGCAGCTAATCCGCTGGTTCGGTGTAGGCGGCGACTTCGCGCCGACCTTCCCGCCACGGCTGGCGATGACTTCGGCGATGGCCTTCTTCTCGATCTGCCTGACCCTGAACCTGCTGGGCTTCTCGTTCCGCAACCTCAACGCCCAGACTCTTCGTCCCGCAGGCCTGCACCGCACGGTCGCCGACACCGGGGCGACGCTGGTGCGCTCGTTCGAAGGCATCCGCATGGTTTATCGAGTGGAGTCGCGGGTCAACGGCTGGCGCACTGCTGACCTCGCGCAAAACGCAGCGCCGTTGTCCGCCAGCCGCTAGCAGAGCCAGAGCACCGGAACAGATCGCGGTATCCCGCGGAAAGGAGTGAGGCGATGATCGACGAAACAGGAACAACACCCACCGCAGCAGAGACGGCCGGATCCGCCGGGGAGCCCATCGTGGCCTTCTGCCAGCAGTGCGGCCGAGGTCTCACCGCTTCCTCGCAGCGGCGGGTCGGCACCGGGATTTACTGCGAGCCCTGTGGCACTGCCCGCAGCC
>CAXTWN010000116.1:10768-11668 GCA_964248055.1 uncultured Acidobacteriaceae bacterium
ACCCAGGCTGCAGGCTGGACCTCTGTGAACGCCGGGAGTGCGTTTCCCTATGCGCCTAACAGTCCCGTCCCACCGACCAACGCCGAGCCGAACCCCGTGCTCGCAGGCTTCCTTGGACTAATCCCGGGCGTCGGCGCCATGTTCAACGGCCAGTACGCCAAAGGCGTCATCCACCTTGTCGTCTTCGTGGTCCTGGTCAGCCTCGCCGACAACCTCAATTGGGTCTTCTGGTGGTTCGTCTGGGGCTGGATCTTCTACCAGGCCTTTGAGGCGTATCACACCGCATTGGCTCGCCGTGACGGCCAGCCCCTGCCCGACCCCTTCGGCTGGAACGAGCTCGGCGACCGGCTCGGCTTTGCCCGCACCTGGCCGCAGCCCAACGCTACGACGGCCCCACGCGCGCCGGTGTCCGCACCCGCGCCGTCGCCGGTGTACCGCGCACCCTCCAACGCGGTTCCCGAGGGCTTTACCCCCGTGTCGCACGTCCCCGACCCCGCCGCCGCAAGTCAGAACCCGTTCCCCTCGGCGTCACCGCCTCCGCCCTTTTCCGCTTCCCCTGGCGCCGCGCCCGGCTCACCCTACACGCAGGTTCCGTACCAGTACACCTACGCGGGCTCGCCTACAGCCGGAGTCCCACCCGTCGTCCTTGTCGGCTCACGGAGGTTCCCGGTCGGCGCGGCCTGGTTGATTGGCCTTGGTGTGCTCTTTCTGCTCGGCAACATGATGCCGACCTGGCACATCGAAGGCCGCTGGCTTGTCCCCATTCTTCTAGCCGCCATCGCTCTCTGGACAGGCGCAAGCCGGGTCACGACGCTGCGCGAAACCACCCCCGCTGCCTCCTCCGTTGCGCTCTCCAACAGCCTCGCCAGCGTTCTGGTCGGGCCGGGCATCCTGCTTACC
>CAXTWN010000117.1:0-9127 GCA_964248055.1 uncultured Acidobacteriaceae bacterium
CTGCAGCACCGCCCCCGGGCGGCGGGGACCATCCACCTCGGCCACTCCGGCGGCGGGCTCCTGCTCGGGGCGTCGGCCTTCCTGTTCCTGCGGGGCTTCGCCAACGGGGGCTCGGCCATGACCGGGACCGGCGTCGGAGAAAGCTGCGGGTTGCTGCGCGGAAGTGCACTCATGCCACGGCCCTCGCGGAGTTGCCGCGCGTTACGGCCCAGACCAGCAGGCGAGCGATCGCATTCACCACGATCGTCACCAGGAACAGCGCCAGTCCGATCTCGATCAACGCGCTCACATACAGATCGCCCGTTGCCTCGGAGAACTCGTTGGCGATCACGCTGGCCAGCGTGTACGCGGGGTTGAAAAGATTCTTGCTGATGTCGGGGTGGTTGCCGATCACCATCGTGACGGCCATGGTCTCGCCCAGCGCGCGGCCCAGCCCTAGAATGACCGCGCCCACAATGCCGATGCGCGCATTGCGCAGCACGCCGATGCGAATCATCTCCCAACGCGTCGCGCCCAGAGCCAGCGCGGCCTCACGCTGCGAGCTCGGCACCGCGCGCATCACATCGCGCGAGATGGAGCAGATCACCGGAAAGATCATGATCGCCAGGATCAGGCTTGCGGTCAGGATGCCCACGCCGAAGTTCGGCTCCGTGAACAGACCGCTCCAACCGAAGGTGCGCTCGAGCACAGGCCCAAGCTGGTCGCGCACGATCGGCACCAGCACAAACAGCGCCCACAGCCCGTACACCACCGACGGGATCGCCGCCAACAGCTCGGTGAGGAACGCGATCGGCCCGCGCAGCCGTATCGGGCAGATGTCCAGCACGAAGATCGAGACCGCGATGGAGAGCGGCACCGCGATCGCCGTCGCCAGCAGCGACGAAAGTACCGTGCCATAGATGAAGGGCATGGCACCGAAGCTGCCGTTCACCGGATCCCACAGGCTGGTCGTGAAGAACTTCCAGCCAAAGGCGTGAATCGAAAGCTTGGCGTGGGTCACCAGCACAAAGACAATCAGCAGGACGATCAGAATGACGCTGAGCGCGCACACGATCATCATCCCTGCGAAGGAGGAATCGGCCAGTCTGCCGCTGCCGCGCTCCTGCAGGAAGCGCCGGATCTCCGACCCCAGGGGCGCGGCGCTAGCCGCGAATGCAGCGGCGTCTCCCGGCGCCGGCGGAGCCTCGCTCGGGGGCAGGCTGGACGGCTGCGCGGTGGTCGACACGGGCATGGCATGGAGGTCGGGCATACGGGGCGGACGTGAAAACGCAAGGGCTGCAGCGAGGTGCCGAGAGTGAAATGCTAGGGGGCCTGTGTGAATGTACCGTGAATCGCGCCCCGAAAGACATAGGCCGGAGGCGACACGCCCTCCGGCCCGCCTTTGCTTAGTGGATCTGGCCGATCGCCTGACTGACGCGCTGCGCGACCGGCGCGGGCAGGGGCGCGTAGCTGATGCTGGTGGCCTCGGCCTCGCCGTGCTCCAGCATCCAGTGCAGGAAGTCCACCATTGCGTTTTGCTTGTTCTGGTCACTCCAGTGCAGAGGGACGAGCAGATAGGTGAACGAGGAGATGGGATACGACTTGGGCCCCGGAGCATTGGTGATCGACACGCGGAAGTCTGCCGGCATACTCTTCGCCGCCGCCGCGGCGTCCGCGGTCACGCCATCGGTGGAGGCCTTCACATACTGTCCACTGGCGTTGCGCACCAAGCCGAACGACATGTGATTCTGCAGCGCGTAGATCAACTCCACGTAGCCGAACGAGTACTGCGAGCTGCGGATCATGCCCGCCACGCCCTCATTGCCCTTCTGCCCGATGCCCACCGGGAAGCGCACACTCGCGCCCCGTCCGATGCGCTGCTCGAACTCCGGCACCACTTTGGAAAGGAAATCGGTAAAGATAAACGTCGTTCCCGAACCCTCCGACCGATACACCGGCAGGATGGTGTGGTCGGGCAGCGTCACGCCCGGGTTGTCGTGCTGGATGTTGGCGTCGTTCCACTTCGTAATCTTGCCCAGATAGATTCCCGCGATCACCTCGGGAGCAAACTTCAGGTCCCCGGCAACGCCCGGGACGTTGTACACCGGCACCACCGCGCCCAGCACGGTGGGGATATGCAGGATCGGCGTCTTAAAATTGTGCATCTCTTGGTCTGCAACCGGCATATCGGAGGCGCCGAAGTCCACAATGCCCTGTTCCAGCTGATGAATGCCCGCCCCCGAGCCCACCGACTGGTAATTGATGTGCACGTTGGGGTGCTGCTGCGCGTACTCCGAAAACCAGCGCGAGTAGATCGGGTTCGGGAAGGTCGCGCCGGCACCGGTGAGGTTTTGCGCGAAGGCGGGGGAAGCAACAGTGAAGGCCAGCAGAACGGCCGAGCGGAGTTTGGCTTGCACGGAGAGATCTCCTCGATCAGATGCTGTGCTGTGCGGGAGCCCGGGCGTCCGCATCTGCGGAACACCCGGACGGTTGGATGGCAGGCGTCCGGCTACGGGATGTAGTAGCGCATGCCCATGTGCACCATGTTGTCCAGCGCACGGGGGCTGGGGAAGGCACTTGTCCCTGAAACTCCCGACCACGAGTTGCGCTGCAGGTAGCTATAGGTCACCTGGTACTGCAGACGGCCGTACACCGGGCTGTTGACCAGACGGTAGGTGAAGCCGAACATGCCCTCTTGGATGTACCGTGTGGGCGACGCGCAGCTCTGTGCCGTATCGTTGCCGCCGGTGCTGGAGCCCGGATTCAGCGGCAGGTTATAGCAGCCGGCGTCGTTCAGGTTGCGCGGGCCGTACCCGATCGTGTCGCCCGCAAAGGCGCCCGTGGTCACCGTGTACACGGTGCGCTGCGCGTACTCGCCGCCGTAGTAGCCGTAGATATCCAGGTTCTTGCCCTCGTGCGTTACCAGCGAGAACAGGCCATGGTAGTTGCGAATCGGCTCCAGCGTTCCGTTCGGCTTGATGGTCGCATCGGCCAGCTGCGCGGAGCCGTAGCGCCCGACTCCCGGTCCGCCCATGGCTTCGACGCCTACATCGGTGTACTTGCTCAGGAAGCGGATCGCGCCGAAGACACCGCCACCGGTCGCCGTGTTGCTCTGGTACGGGCTCGCGGTGGTGTAGCTGGAGACGCCCGCCGTGGTGGTGGCCGTTCCGGTGATCGGGAAGTAGTAATCGCGCAGGAACCGGGCGATGCCGCCGACCTCGACATGAAGATGCGGGAGGTCAAAGGCGCCCTTGACCAGCGCATCCGGCGCAACGTTGTTGGCATAGGTGGCGAGGTTCGCTCCGCTGGTGTTGGCCGCAGCGTTATACAGCCCGCCGTTCTGCCCGCCGCCCGCGAAGAAAAAGTTGGTGGGGATCGCCGCGCTCACCGTGGAGCTCGCCGTGAAGTTGGTGATCTGCGCCTGCTCAGCCGCCAGGGCCAGGGTGAAGGTGCCCGTCTTGGGATCCCCGAAGCGCTGCTGCAGCCGAATCCCTGGCTGCCGCGTCCAGTTGAAGCCGACCATGTACTGCGGATCGACGGTGTTCGGCAGCACCTCGGTCCGGTTGTCCGTTCCGCGCGCATCCTCGGTCACCAGCGACCACATCTGCCCGCCGGTCACGCGCAGCCCATGGGCGTTCTCCGCCTGGCCCCAGATCTGCCGCTGACGGAAGACGTAGCTGTTGCTCTGGTTGTTGTTGGAGCTGGTGCCGGTGCCCAGGAAGTCGGCCTCAAAGTAGCCGGCGAGGTGATACGTCCCGGCGTTGCCCGTGAACAGGGCTCCCAGGCGGCTCTGCCGGCCGCTGAAGTTCAACTCGCTGACGTGACCCTCGTTGGCGCTCGGGAACGGGATGGTGTTGAACGGGGTGTTGATGTCGGAGTTCACCGACCGCTGCCGCCAAACCCCTTCCAGCGCGAAGAACGCCACCGGCTGGATCGTGATGCCCTTGTAATGGAGCGTGGTGGGCGAGTTGATCTCCTGCTGCACCTGCTGCTGGTTGGTCACCACGGTCTGCTGCAGGCTGGTGTTCTGGGTGGAAAGATCGCTCACCGAGGCCTTCAGCTGCTGCACGTCCTGCGCGTTCTGCGTGCTTTGCTGGGTGGCCTGCGCCGTCGCCTGCGCGGTGGAGGCCACCTGCGCCTGCGTGTCGGCCACGCTCTGCTGCGCCTGCACGGCCTGCTGCTGGCTCACACTCAGCTGCGACTTCAGGCCATCCAGCTGGGTCTGTTGCAGGGCAAGCTGCTCGCGCAGCTCACGCACCTGGCGTTCCGTGGCGCTTTCCACGTGCTCATGCTCTACGCGCCTGCGAGCCACGCGGCGCACCGGCCGGTGTTTGCCGTGAACCGGCTTCTTGTGTGCCGAAGATGTGGTCTGTGCTCCGGCCTGCGCGGAGACAAGCAGCGCTGCAACCAGCGCTGTCATCAGTTTGCTTTGTTGTTTCATCGCTCCTCGAGGGAACCGTTCAGCGGGCACACGAACGCTCGTATTTGCCCCGACTTTGAATGGTCCCGTTGAAGCCATGCTCCCAGCCGAAGTTCAACGCCGGAAGAACCGAATGTTAAAGGAGTGTTAAAACTCCCACCTTCAGAGGATTTCGTTACCTCTTCAGTGGGAGCGTGACCAGCGCCTCGTCCGCGGCGCGGGGCGCCGTGGCGCACGGCAGCGTGAACATAAAGCTGCTGCCCTGCCCCAACTCGCTCTCCACCCAGATGCGGCCATGGTGCATCTCGACGATATGGCGGGCGATCGCCAGGCCAAGCCCCGTGCCGCCCGACTCCCGCGAGCGCGCTTTGTCCACGCGGTAGAAGCGCTCAAACAGACGCGGCTGGTGCTCCGAGGCGATCCCGTTGCCGAAGTCGCGTACCCGGAACTGCACCTCGGGCGACCGCGCCTGGTCCTCACCTGCCTCTTCTCCGCCCACGAGCCTGGCCGACAGCTCCACCACCGGCCAGTCCTCTTCGCCGCGTCCGTACTTCAGCGCATTTTCCACCAGATTGCTCAGAATCTGCAGGATCGCGTCCTCGTCCGCGAGCACCTCAACCTCCGGCACAGCGCCCGCGATCCCCAACGTGCCGCCCTTCTCTTTGAAGAGCGCCGAAACCGACTGCACACACTCTTCCAGCAGCACGGTGACGGGCATCGGCTCGGGCACCAGCTTCTGCTGGCCGCCTTCCACGCGTGCCAGCACCAGCAGGTCGTCCGTAAGCCGACACATGCGCCGGGCGCTCTTCAGGATCGCCTCCAGAAACTCGCGCTGCCGCTCGGCGGTGGCAGCGGTCATCCTCCTGGGCGCGTCCTCGGCCTCCTCCAGCAACATCTCCACATAGCCCTGGATGGAGGTCAGCGGGGTGCGCAGCTCGTGCGACACGTTCGCCACAAACTCGCGCTGGGTGCGCTCCACCTGCTCGATGCGACTGATGTCATGCATCACGATGACCGCGCCGCCACCGGGCATGGGCGCCGCAGTCACCTCCACCACGCGGCCGGGCAGCACCGTCACCGGGCGGCGGCCCACCTGCTCGCGCGACTCCAGCGCGATCTGCACGCACTCCAGCACCTCCGGCGCCCGCACCGTCTGCACCAGCGAGTGCCCGGTGCGCACCGATCCGTGGGCCTCCCGCACAAGCTGCTGCATGGTGCGGTTTGCCCAGGCGATGCGCCCGCCCGCATCGATGGCCGTCACGGCATCCTGCATGGCGTCGAGCAGCGCCTCCAGCTTGCGCCCGCTCTCCCGTGCTGCCTCCAGCTGCCCCGCCAGCCGGGGTGCCACCGCGGCCAGCGCGTCGGCCACATCGGCCAGCTCCAGCATCTGCTCCGAGGCCGGCACCGGCGGGGGAGACTGCGGCAGCGCCTCCAGGCCACGCTGCAGGTAGTCAGCCTGGTCGATCACCGTGCGCGACGCACGCCAGCTCACCAGGAGCGCCACCACCGCACTCCCGGCCAGCGCCAGCCAGAGCCGCGGCTTCCACAGCAACACCCCGCACAGCCCGGCGCACCCCACAAGGGCCCAAAGCAGAACTCCGGTGAACAGGCTGGCACGGCGAGCACTCATAGTCGCAGTCTAGGGCAGCGACGCCGGCTCCGGGTACCCCTCCGGACGCGCCGCCGGGGTATCGAAGCGATACCCCGCTCCCCGCAGCGTCTTCAAAAAGCGCGGCGTCTCCGGCTCTGCCTCGATCTTCTCGCGCAGCCGCCGCACATACACGTCCACGCTGCGCGGCGTCACGAAGCGCGCGTCGCCCCACACCGCATCGAGGAGCTGATCGCGGCTGAAGACCCGCCCCGGATGACGCGCCAGGTAGTCCAGCAGCCGGAACTCGGTGGTCGTCGTGGTGACCAGCTCGCCACGCACCCGCACCTGCATCGATCCCGAATCGATCTCGATCTCTTCGATCTTCAGCACCGGGGGGATCTCACCCGGGGCCTCGGACCGCCGCAGCACCGCCCGCACCCGCGCCAGCAGCTCCCGCACGGCAAACGGCTTCACGATGTAGTCGTCGGCGCCCAGTTCCAGCCCCAACACCCGGTCATCCTCCGAGGCGCGCGCCGTAAGAAAGATCACCGGCACAACCGCCAGGGTGGGGTTGCGCCGCAGCTGCCGGCAGACATCCAGCCCGCTGCCGCCGGGCACCATGATGTCCAGCAGAAACAGCGCCGGGCGCTGCCGCTCCGCGTCCGCCACGATCGTTCCCGGCGTGGCATACAGACGCACGTTGTACCCGGAGCTTTCCAGCCGGTACTGGATCAGCCGCCGGATCTCCGCATCGTCCTCAAGCACAACTATGGTCTGGTTCAACGGCTCTCCGGGTGGTCTGGCCGACGTCTGCCAAATCTACCGTACCGCCGCTTTGCTAACGCCGTGTAAAAACCTCCGTCCGCTCCCCTCAGTTTGAACCCGATGCAAGGAGCGGGACCAGGCCTCTGCCACCAAAGTGGTAGCGCCTATAGCCCGTATGCGCCTGTTGCGACACAAGAACTCCGGGTAATACATAGAGAGTCCAGCTCGGTATCACCTTCTTGCAGTTGTTACAGGTATCTGTTGGGCGGAGGCTCACATGCGTTTCAACCTTCTTACCCTGACCGCGCTCCTGCCGCTCGCCGGCGTCGTGGCGGGTTGCGGCATCGGCCCGCAGATGGCCAGTACCGTGGCGCCCGACGGCGCCTCCAGAACCGTGACCGGCAGAGCGTTCGGCGGACAGCAACCCATCGCCCATGCCAGCGTGTACATGTACACCTACGGCACCACCGGCTATGGGTCCACCGGCACCCAGCTCCTGCCCACTACCACCACGGACGCGAACGGCAACTTCTCCTTCAATCTGAACTGCACCGCCGCCCAGTTCTACCAGCCGGTGTACATGCTCGTGCTGGGCGGGCAGCCGATCACCGGGCAGAGCAACTCCAACATCGCGCTTGCGGCGGGCTTCGGCAGTTGCGCCAACGCCGAGAACTCCTACATCAACGTGAACGAGGTCAGCACAGCTGTGCTCGCCTTCGCGCTGTCGCACTTCTTCTCCTCGACCAACAACGACGGCATCACCAGTGACCACTTCGGCAGTCCTGCCGATCTCCAGAACGCCATCTCCCGGGTGAACGACGTCCTCATTCCGACGCTGCTCGACATCAAGAACGGTGTGCCGAACGCCTCCAGCAACACCATCACCATTGAAGCTCAGAAGATCCTGACCATCGCGGACATTCTCGGCGCCTGCGTGAACAGCGCGAGCTCGTCCAGCTCACTCAGCTACGGCTGCCAGACGCTCTTCACCTACACCGCCACAGGTGGAGTCACCCCGGCCAATACTCTCGAGGCGGCGATCAACATGTCGCTTCACCCCACCCAGAACGTCACCGGGCTGTTCGGTCTGGTGCCTTCCGGGAGCACCAGCGCCTTTGCGGGCGCCCTGGCGACGGCGCCCAACGACTGGACCCTCGCGGTCACCTACCGGAACCCCGCCCTGGGCCTGGGCGTCAACCCCAGCACGGTCACGACGCTGGACATCGATACCAACGGTCGCGTCTGGTTTCCGACTAACCTGCCAGGCGCTGCCGGGGTGGCCTACTTCGATCCCAACACCAGCAGCTTCAGTCAGGCCTATGTTGCGACCGGCATGGTCCGGCCGGAGCAGGTGGCCATCGACAACAATGGCACGGTGTGGGCCTCGGATGTCAGCTCCCCTGTGGCTGCCGGCTTCCCAAGCGCGCTTCCCACGCTGCCGATCGTCCTCCAGATCCCCGGGACCACCTCCACCGCGCTCACCATTGACTCGGATAACAGCGTACGGACGACGATCGTAACCAACTCCACCAACGAGCCGTCCTTCGGCGCCATCACCGGACCGAACAACAATACGGGCCTGCTCTACACCTACGCGCCGGTACCCAACACAACGCCGAACAACTCGCAAAACTTCATCGGTGCCAGCGTGGCCGGCAACGTTGGTGGGGCGAACGCCGTATCGGCGACCAACATCGCGACACCCTACATTGTGGATTTCTACTATTACGCGAACGGAACCTACACCGATGTGATCACCGATGCCGGCCAGGACTCAGGGCAGGTCATTGTGGGCATCAACGGGGGATTTGTGAACACTCGCGGCGGGTACAGCGCCGCCACGGATGGAATCTGTGTCTTCGCCCAGGCAACCTGCTACAGCATGAGCAATCAGGCGGCGGACCGGCATCCGAGCGGCCTGGCCATCGACGGCGTCGGCGCACTCTGGGTAGCCGACACCTTTACTCCCGACGTACAAAAGGTTCCCTACAACAACCAGTCCTATCTGGACAGCAACGGCATGGCGAACAACCAGGTCTACCCCCACGGCACCGGCAACGGCGGTACCATGACCACCCTGGGAGGGATCGGGATCGACGGCACCGGCAACGTGTGGACCACCAATATCGGGTGCACGGGAATCGGCTGCACGCCGGGCACCTTCGCGCTGACCGAGGTGATCGGCGCAGGCGCCCCCACCATCAACCCCATCGCCAACCAGGTCTTCAACTACCTCCCCGGAGAGAAACCCAGCTTGGAAACCAGCACCGGAGCCCGCCGCTAACGAGGCAGCCTACGGCCTCCGTACCAGAAGAGCCCCCCGCGGCCGGGGGGTATTCTTTTGCGCGGGCCCTGCCACCCCGGGCAAAAAC
>CAXTWN010000117.1:9137-11467 GCA_964248055.1 uncultured Acidobacteriaceae bacterium
CCGCCCCCCTCCGGCCGCCGTACCCCCCCCCCCCGCCGGGGCGGGCTCTTCTGCTGTTGCGCTGCACGTGCCTCCCGGGGCAATCCGGCGGACGCGCCTCAGCGTACACTTGGGACACAAACGGCACCCCGCGAGAGCCCAGGAGGACGCCATGACCAAGGTCGATCTGACGGACCGTGTGACCGCGCTTGGGGACCTTACCCGGCGGGACAGCGAGGTCATTGTCGAAACCATGTTTGACGCCATCGTCGGCGCCCTCAAGGCGGGGGGCCAGGGGGGGAGGCGCGGGGTCGGCGGGGTCCGCACCCGGCAGCGCAACTCGCGTACCGGGCGCAATCCCAAGACCGGTGTCTCCGTCGCCGTTCCGGCCAAGAAAGTCCCTTTTTTCAAGCCCAGCAAGGAGCTGCGCGAGCTCGTCGGCCAGACCGGCACAGGGGACACGGACGACGAGTCCGATGAAGCCTAAGGCTGGTGCGGCATCTGCCGTTTCGCGCCCAGGTTGCAGGGGCCGGACGACTATACCTGCACCACGCTGTGTATAACTGTGAGCGATGTCAACACCGGCAATCCAGACAGAGGGGCTGTCGCGGTCCTTCAACGGCTTTCAGGCGGTAGATCGCCTCGACCTCACCGTCGCCGGGGGGCAGTTCTTCGGCTTTCTCGGCCCCAACGGCGCAGGGAAATCCACCACCATCAAGATGCTCACGGGACTGCTCGCCCCCAGCGCCGGCAGCGTACGCATCTTCGGTCAGGATCTGCTGGCGAACTCGGTCGAGGTGAAGCGTGAGATCGGCGTCGTGCCGGAGGGCATGGCGCTCTTCGGCCGGCTCACCGCACCCGAATACCTGCAGTTTGTCGGCCGCATGTACGGCCTGGATCGCGCCACCGCGGAGCAGCGCACCGCCGAACTCCTCGACTTCATGGGCCTGGCCAACGAGCGCAAGAAGCTCATCGCCGACTTCTCCCATGGCATGGGCAAAAAGCTCGCCCTCGCCGCCGCCGTCATCCACGGCCCGCGGCTGCTCTTCCTGGATGAACCCTTCGAGGGTGTCGACGCTGTGGCTGCCGGTCTCCTCAAATCCATGCTCCAGGGCATGATCGCCCGCGGCGCGACGATCTTCCTCACCTCCCATGTGCTTGAGATCGTCGAGCGTCTTTGCAGCCATGTCGCGATCATCAACCGCGGCCACCTCGTCGCCCAGGGCTCTTTGGACGAGCTGCGGGCCGGCGTTCGCGCCCGCCTCGCCTCCGCCGAAGCCGCGCATCCCGTGGAAGCAAGCGGCACGCTCACCCTGGAGCAGATCTTCCTCTCCGTCGTCGGGGAGAGCGGCGAGGGTTCGCATCATCCGGAAGGCGAGCTCGCATGGCTGAGCTGAGCGCCGCCGGCGCCGATCCCCTCACCGGCCCGCGTCTCGCCTCTGAGCAACTGCGCGCCATCGCCTGGCTGCGTTGGCGCATCCTGGCCAACGGCTTTCGCCGCAAGGGCGGCGCTGGCGAGCTCATCGCCCGCATCCTCCTCTTCCCCTTCTTTCTCGCGCTCGCGCTGCTGCCCACCTTCGGGGCCGGTGTCGCGGCGTGGTACTTCGCCGGCTCGGGGCACCTGGCGGAGCTTAGCTGGGTGCTGTGGGGCGCGGTCGCCCTCACCCAACTGCTGAACATCAACCTCGGCCAGCCCGGCACCACGTTTGACCCCGTAGAGCTCATCCGGTTCCCTCTGCCGCTGCGCCGCTTCGTTCTGGTGCGGCTCTGCTTTGGCCTGCTCAGCCCCGCCAACGTCATCGTCACGCTGGTCTCGGTGGCTGTGGTCGTCGGCGTCACCGTCGCGCGTCCGCCTCTCTTCCTTGCGGCGTTCTGCGCGCTGGCGGTCTTCGCCCTCACCAACGTCCTGTTTACGCGCATGATCTTCGCCTGGGTCGACCGCTGGCTCTCCACCCGCCGCGCGCGCGAGATCTTCACCGGGCTCATCTTCCTGTTCTCGCTCGGCATTCAGTACTTCAACGTGCGCGTGAACCCAGCCTTCCAGGACAGGCGCCACCGCCACGCGCCGGGGCAGAACCTGGTGCTCCTGGAGGCACGCGCCCGCCGCATCCACCCCTACGTCGTCTGGCTCCCCCCCGAACTCACCGCGGAGGCCCTCGTTACGGCAGACCACGGCGCCGTCGTTGCATCCGTCGTGGAGATTGCGGCCTGCTCCCTCTTCTCGGCGGCCTTGCTCGGGGTATTCGCCCTCCGCATGCGCACCGAGTTCCGCGGGGAAAACCTCAGCGATCTCGCCGCCAGCGCGCCACCCGTTCGAGCGTCCAAGCCCCCGCCGCAGAGCCACCCTGCCC
>CAXTWN010000118.1:0-11340 GCA_964248055.1 uncultured Acidobacteriaceae bacterium
CTTCTGGACCCCGGGCTCCGCGCCCTGGGCCCGCCCATCCCGGATCGGGACTCGAAGCGCTGCCAGCGTGTAAACCGATCGACAACCGAAGTTTGGAGATAAGACATGGCTCGATACACAGGACCCGTCTGCCGTATGTGCCGCCGCGACGGCGTCAAGCTCTTCCTCAAAGGCTCGAAGTGCTTCACCGACAAGTGCCCGGTAGAAAAGCGCAACTTCCCTCCCGGCCAGCACGGGCAGTCCAAAAAGGTGAAGAAGGTTGTTGGTTACGGCCTGCAGTTGCGTGAAAAGCAGAAGGCCAAGCGCATCTACTTCACACTGGAGACGCAGTTCCGCGCTTACTACGAGGTAGCGGCGAACAAGACCGGGGTCACCGGCGACCTCCTTCTGCAGCAGCTGGAGACGCGGCTGGACAACGTGGCCTACCGGCTGGGTTTTGCGATCTCGCGTCGGCAGTCGCGGCAGCTGGTGCGCCACGGGCATGTGCAGGTAAACGGGCGCAAGGTCAACATCCCGAGCTATCAGTGCAAGGTGGGCGATGTGGTCGCGATCCGCGAAGGATCCAAGTCGTTGACGCTTGTGGAGGCGGCAAAGGACTTCATCTCCGGCCAGAGCCGCGTGCGCTGGATCGACGCCAACCCCGAGCAGCTTTCGGGCAAGCTGATTGCCCTGCCGCAGCGTGAGGACATCCAGCTGCCGGTGAATGAACAGCAGATCGTCGAACTTTATAGCAAGTAAAAGCGAAGGATTAGGGAGTAGGGATTAGGTACCGGCGGGCTTGCTCGACCTAAACCCTAATCCCTCGTCCCTGGGCCCTGTATCACAACCCGCAGCACCGTTAGCCGCGCAGAATGCTTCGCGCGGCGGCGAAGAAAGGACACCCCATGCTTTGGAGAGGTTTCCAAAAGCCCAAGCGCCTGGCCGTTGACCAGGAGTCTCTTACCAACACCTATGGCAAGTTTTCCGCGCAGCCGTTTGAGCGCGGTTTCGGTACCACGATCGGCAATGCGCTGCGCCGCACCCTGCTGAGCTCGATCGAAGGTGCTGCCGTCACCGCCGTCAAGATCGAAGGTGTGCTCCATGAGTTCCAGTCGATCACCGGCGTGGTGGAGGATGCGACCGACATCATCCTGAACCTGAAGCAGATCCCGTTCAAGCTCCATGGCGACGGTCCCAAGGCGCTGTATCTGCATGTGGACCAGCCCGGTGTGGTCACCTCGGGCATGATCGAGGCCGACGGCGACGTCGAGATCCTCGATCCCGAGGTGTACATCTGCACGGTGTCCGAGGGTGGCCGCATCGACATGGAGATGCGCCTGAAGCGCGGCCGTGGCTATGTCTCCGCTGATAAGAACTTCGATGGCGATTTAGGTCTTGGGTTCATCCCCATCGACTCGGTACACTCGCCGGTGCGCAAGGTGAACTTCCTCGTCGAGGCAGCGCGTCTGGGTCAGATCACCGACTACGACAAGCTCACCGTCGAGATCTGGACCAATGGCACCGTGCTGCCGGCCGATGCGCTCGGTCTTTCAGCCAAGCTGCTGAAGGATCACATGACCATCTTCATCAACTTCGAAGAGGAGATGGAGACCGGCGGTCATGGCGACCACGATGGCCCTGCGATCCGCAACGAGAACCTCAACCGTTCCGTGGAGGAGCTTGAGCTTTCGGTGCGCAGCTACAACTGCCTCAAGAACGCCAACATCGCCACCATTGGGGAGCTGATCCAGAAGACCGAGGCCGAGATGCTGAAGACCAAGAACTTCGGTCGGAAGAGTCTCAACGAGATCAAGGAGATGCTCGCGCAGATGGGCTTGTCCCTAGGCATGCGCATCGACGAAAACGGCAACCCGGTTCCGGGGCCGACCTCGGTTCTGCCTGCCGCCGCGCTGTCCCAGAGCTACGGCAACTTCGACGACGAAGACGATCTCGACGACGAGGATCTGGATCTGGCACCGGAGCAGGAGACGTTCTAAGGGCAGGGAGTAGGGGTGAGGGAACAGGGATAGACCTGGCACCGCCTCTACTCCAAGCTTGTGTGTTTGGTATGGGCGAATCGTTTCGTGATCTGATTGTTTGGCAGCGAGCGGTTCAGATGACGGTCGCTCTGTACCGGCTCACCGGACAGTTTCCTCGCGAGGAGGTCTACGGCCTTACGAGTCAACTGCGCCGCGCAGGAGTCTCGGTCGCCAGTAACATCGCGGAAGGTTATGGCCGAAGCTCGCAAGGCGAATACCGGCAGTTCCTTGGCATGGCGCGCGGTTCTAACTCTGAGGTGCAAACACAACTCGTGATTGCGAGAGAGTTGGGTTTTGGAACGCCTGCAGCGCTCGACGACACTGAGGGGTTGTCGAACGAGGTAGGCAAGATGATTGCGGCGATCTTACGCACTCTCACCTAATCCCTAGTCCCTGGTCCCTAACCCCTCAAAAAGCACGCCGACCGACGGCACGAGCCGGGTCGAAGGAGATCACACCATGCGCCACCGTAAAGGCGGATTCAAGCTGGGTAGGAACACCAGCCATCGCCGCGCCCTGCTTCGCAACCTCGTTACCAGCGTCATTTTGAATGACCGGATTCACACCACCATCACCAAGTGCAAAGCGTCCCGCCCGCTGGTGGAGAAGATGGTGACGCTGGGCAAGAACGGCAGCGTGCATGCGCGCCGCCAGGCGCTGGCGTACCTGATGACGCCGGAGTCGGTCGATCGTCTGTTTGCGACGGTGGCGCCCCGGTATGCGCAGCGTAACGGGGGCTATACGCGCATTGTGCGCACGGGCAAGCGGCAGGGTGATGCGTCGGAGATGGCGTACATCGAGCTGCTGGGCGCGGAGCAGGAGTTGAACGAGAAGGCGCAAAAGCGTTCCGAGGCGCGCGAGAAGCGCCGCGAAGAGATGCAGCGACAGCTGGAAGAGCAGAGCGCGGCCGAAGGCGGCGGCGATCCGAACGCACAGCCATAGTCTGGATCGGTCCAGGGAGTAGCGGGGAGCGCGGCAGCGTGCTCCCCGTTTTGCTTTTCGGGATGACCTGTGAGCCGATTCATGAGGCTACACCGCTTTCCGGGTTAGCCTCTCGCGGACGCCGCGTGTCTTGCGCGCGGGCGATCGCCTCGCCATAGACCTGCGAGTAGGGCACGATGCGGTCGCGCCCGGCGCGCTTGGCGGCGTACAGGGCCTCATCAGCCAACGTGAGCAGGCGCTGGGTGTCGGGCGTCGCGGGGCTGATCATGCTGAGACCCATGCTGACGGTGACCGCGGCGTTGGGCCAGGGCGCCCCACGGACGGCGTCCTGCAGACGGTTCGCCAGAACCAACGCGCTGGTCTCGTCGGTCTCCGGAAGAAGGATCGCGAACTCCTCGCCACCATAGCGCGCCAGCAGGTCGCCTTGGCGTAACTCGCTTTTGAGGCACTGGCCGAGCTCGCGCAGTACCTCGTCGCCGTGGGCGTGGCCGAAGCGGTCGTTGTGCGATTTGAACCGATCGACGTCCAGAAGCAGCAGGGCAAGGGGCATACCCGACCGGCGTGCCTGACGAAACTTCTGCCGGAGCTGTTCATCGAAGAGGCGGCGGTTCGGAAGGCCGGTCAGCCCGTCGAGCGACGCAAGATCGCTGAGGTGCCGATTCGCTGCTTCAAGTTGCTGCTGATAGTGCTCCAGCTCGGCCTGGCGATGCTGAATGTCGGTGAGGTCGATGGAGAAGCCGCCCAGCAGCGTGTGCCCGTCCCCGTCGGTGCACGGGAACTTGTAGGAGCGCCAGGTGGAGAGGGTGCCGTCGGGACTTTGCAGCTGCTCATCGGCCACGCAGAGGGTCCCCGACGAGAGCACGCTGAGATCATGCTGACGATAGCTCTCGGCGAGGGCTGCGGGCCAGATCTCCGCATCGGTCTTCCCCAGAAGAAACGTCCGGGAGATGTCGAAGTGGTCCGCTACGAGCTGGTTGTAGTACAGCAGATGGCCCTCTGCGTCCTTGAGGTAGCTCATGAAGGGGCCACTGTCCATGAAGGTCTGGAAGCGCTGTTCACTGGCCGCGAGATGAGTCCGTGCGCGCTCCGCTTCGGCGAGGGCCTGCTCCATCTGCCGGCGTCGCA
Source organism: uncultured Acidobacteriaceae bacterium (assembly GCA_964248055.1). Classification (GTDB taxonomy): domain Bacteria; phylum Acidobacteriota; class Terriglobia; order Terriglobales; family Acidobacteriaceae; genus Granulicella. Next base: position 4,086 of record CAXTWN010000118.1, read on the forward strand.
GCCGCAGTTCCAGACGCGTGTTGACGTGCGCCGCCAGAAGTCGCAGGGTGGCGCTCTGCTCTGAGGTGAGGGAACGAGGCTTGCTGTCCACCACGCACAGTGTCCCTACCTTGGCGCCGTCGGGCGTGGAGATGGGGACGCCGGCATAGAAGCGGATGCCGTGCTCCTTGAGGACGTTCGGGTTGTGCCTGAAGCGCAGATCCTGGGCTGCGTCTTCGACCATCAGCATGCCCGTCTGCTGGATCGCGTGGGTGCAGAACGAGTGCTCACGGGGTGACTGCACCTCATCGATGCCCACAGACGCCTTGATCCAGACATGGTCCTGATCGACGAGCGAGACCAAACAGATAGGGACGCCGCAGATGGCGGCGGCGATCTGGACCAACTCATCGAACTCCGGCTCTGGTTCGGCATCGGGCGCGATGAGGTGCTCCAGGGCGGCAAGCCGGTCGTGATCGCTGTGCACCGCTCCTCGTTGCTGCATGCGCGCAAGCTCCTTCCTACGTGAAGCCAGGGCGGTGTGTGTTCCCGCACGATCGGTGCTGGGCAGGTCGCAGGCTCAACTACTTCCCTTATCGGCGGGCGGAAGAAAAACTTTAGGGGCGCCGCAAAGATTTTGGGGCGAAAGGCCTCGCGCTACACTAGGGACATACCGAATGGCCATCGTTCAGCTGAAAAACATTCGCAAGGTCTACGACACCAAGGTCGCCGTCGAGGACCTTTCGCTGAGCATTGAGCCGGGAACGATGTTCGGGCTGCTGGGACCGAACGGTTCAGGCAAGACGAGTTCGATCCGGATGATGATCGGCATGACGGTGCCGGATTCGGGCTCTGTGGCGCTGTTCGGCGAACCGTTCGATCGGGCGGCGCTGCACCGCGTGGGCTATCTGCCGGAAGAGCGCGGGCTGTACAAGAAGATGAAAGTGGTCGAGCAGTTGATCTTTCTGGGCCAGCTGCATGGTTTGGACGAGGCCACAGCGCGGAAACGTTCGCTGGTGTGGTGCGAGCGGATGCAGATCACCGAAGCGATCGACAAGAAGACCGAAGAGCTCTCCAAGGGGATGCAGCAGAAGATCCAGTTCATTGCCGCGCTGCTGCATGAGCCGGAGCTGATCATCATGGATGAGCCGTTCAGCGGGCTCGATCCGGTAAACGCGACGCTGCTGCAGGAAACGCTGGTAGATCTGCGGCGCGAAGGCAAAGCCATTCTGTTTTCCACCCACCGTATGGACCAGGTGGAGAAGCTGTGCGACGCGATCGCGATCATCTACCAGGGCAAGCTGGTGCTGGAGGGATCGATGCGCGAGGTGAAGAGCCGGTACCCGCGGAATCGCGTGCAGATGGTGTTTTCGGGGCCGGACCGGTTTCTGCAGCATGCGGGCGTCTTGGAGGCGAAGAACTATGCGGGGATCGCCGAGATCACGTTGCAGTCGCCTGAGTATGCGCAGCCTCTGCTTGCCGAGGCGCTCGCCGGTGGGGCGCAGATCACGCGCTTCGAGGTGGTTGAGCCGACGTTGGAAGAGATCTTTATCGAGACCGTAAAGGGAACGCCGGAGTATGCCGCGGCGGGAGGACTTGTGCATGCCTAACGCCCTCGCCAACGTCTTTCTGATTGCGCGCCGCGAGTACCTGGAGCGGGTACGCGCGAAAAGCTTCATGGTCATGACGCTGCTGATCCCGGCGTTGATGGGCGCAGCGATCTTCGGTCTGGCACTGATCAACCGCAACATGGGTTCCGGGCAGCACATCGCGGTCATTACGAGCAACGCGCAGTTTGCCACCGATCTGCAGACGGCCATGGCAGACGTTCGCGGCCTGAACAAGCCCATCGTGGAGGCCCATGCTCCTGACGAGCCTGGCCTGCGTGCCGAGCTTGACCAGCAGTTGAAGGCGAAAGACTCCAAGCTCGACGGCTATCTTGTGGTGACCCCCGCTGCAACCGTTGGCGGGCGCCCGGGCTTCGAGTGGACGCCCAAGGTGCAGTCGGATTTTGTGACCCGGGACCGGGTGGCGAACGCCGCGCGCACGGCGCTCACACGCGAGCAGCTGATCGCGTCCCACATCCCCGGAACCCAGGTGGACGCCCTGCTGCAGCCGGTGGAACTCACGTCCACGGGTGGCGGTTCCAGCAGAGCCGGAGCAGCGGTGGCCAGTGCCTATGGCATGTACTTCCTGATGTACTTCGTCATTCTGTTCTATGGCATGAACGTGGCGCGGTCGATCATCGAGGAGAAGACCTCGCGGGTGTTTGAGGTGCTGCTGGCCACGGTAAAGCCCAGCGAGATGCTCGCGGGCAAGGTGATTGGTGTGGGCGCGGTGGGGCTGACGCAGGTGGCGATCTGGATCGCGATCGCGGTCCTCGCCGTGAAGTCGGGGACAATGGGGCAGGACCTGCACATCCTGCCCAGCGCGCCGCAAGCTGCGCTGTTTGTAGTGTTTTTTCTGCTGGGGTATCTGCTGTATTCGTCGGTGGCCGCGGCGCTGGGCGCCATGACAAACTCCGAGCAGGAGCTGCAGCAGATGCAGATCTTCCTGATGATGCCGCTGATCATCAGCTCCATGGTGATCTTCAACGTGATCACGAACCCGGACGGGGCGATCTCCAAGGGCTTCTCGTTCTTTCCGTTCACGACGCCGCTGATCATGTACACGCGGGAGATCGTCGGCAAGCCGGGTGCGGCGGCGATCGCGGGATCGATCCTCGAGCTGATCCTGACCATCGCGGTGGTGTTGTGGATCGCGAGCCGGATCTACCGGGTGGGCATCCTGATGTACGGAAAAAAGCCGAACCTGCCGGAGATCCTGCGCTGGCTGAAGTACAGCTAGGGCTGCAGGCGCAGAGCGCATGAGAGTCGATCTGGCCCAGGCCGGCGCTGATCCTGAGGCGCTGGCGCGGCGCTTGCGTTCGCAGGTATGCATCGTGGGCGGCGGCATCGCGGGGCTGATTCTGGCGCACCGGTTGCTGGTGAGCGGTGTGACGGTGACGCTGCTGGAGGCCGGTGGGCTGGAGCAAGCCCCCGGGGCGTCAGAGGATCCGTTTGGGGCGGAGCTGCAGGGCCAACCGCATGCCGGGACGCGCGAGGGGCGCGTATGTGCGCTGGGCGGATGCTCCGTAACGTGGGGTGGGCAGTTGCTGCCGCTGCCAGACGACGCGGCGTGGCCAGTACCGGTCGCGGAGATCCGGCGGCGGGAGCGAAACTGGCGGATGCCTTACGACGCTGCGGCGTTCTTTGCGGCGCATGGAGCGGCGATGCCGACTTTGCCTGGTGCTGTGGGCGGGCTGACTCCTCGGCTGTCGCGATTCGTACCGTTCCGGCGGCGAAACCTGGCCCGCACGCTGGGTAAGACGCTCCTGCGGGCTCGGCCGGTGCGCGTGGTGCTGCATGCGGGAGTCACGGAGCTGGTGTTGAGCGCGGCGGGCGACCGTGTCGCGGCGGTCCAGGTTCGGACACCAGCGGGAGCCGGTCTGCAGGTGCAGGCAGAGCAGTTTGTGCTGGCGGCGGGCACGGTGCAGACCTGCCGGCTGCTGCTCGCGTCGCGCTCGGTGGCGCGCGAGGGCGTGGGTAACCAGTTTGGACAGGTAGGACTGCACTTTCACGATCACCTGACCATGCCGGCCGCGACCTTCACCGGGGCAGCACGGGAGCGAGTGTTGCGGGAGCTGCGGCCGTGGGTGTTTGCGGAGCGGCGGCAGAGTGCGGCGTTGTACAGCATGAAGCTGGAGGCGTCGGCGGCCCTGCGCGCGGAGCTTGGGTTGAACGCCGCCATGGCACACGTGACCATGGAAGAGCCGGAGGAGTCCGGGGTGGGAGTGCTGCGGGGGGCGCTGCGGGCTCGGCAGCAGGGCGGCGGCGCTGGTTCGGTGGGGCGAGCGCTGCCGCGGGTGCTCGGGCAGGCGGTTCGGTTGGCGTGGGAGGCGCGGGTGCAGCATCGGCGCTACGTGTCGCCCGAGGCGGCAGTTCGATTGCAGCTGAACGTGGCGCAGGAGGTGCCCTCGGCGTCTCGGGTGCGGCTGAGCGAGGGCGTGGACCGCTTTGGGATGCCGCGGGCCGTGGTGGATTGGCGGATCAGCCAGACGGAGCTGGCGACCTTTCGGCGCTTTGCGACGTACCTGCGCGAGCGGCTTGCGGCGGCGGGGCTGAACCAGGGCGTGGTGTGGCGTGAGGCGCTGTTCGCGGAGGGTGCCGGACGCGACGAGGCGCTGCTCGCGGAGCTTGACGATGCGCGGCACGCGATGGGCGGTGCCCGGATGGGAACCGATCCGCGGAGCAGCGTGGTGGATCCTGAGCTGCGGGTGCATGGGGTTGGGAACCTCTCTGTGGCGAGTGCGGCGGTGTTTCCGGACGGCAGCGCGCAGTTGCCTACGCTGACCTTGAGTGCACTTTGCCTCCGCCTGGCGGAGCGGCTGAAGGCGGAACTCGGGTAGGGGCCATCGGCGCTTACACTCGGACGGAATGGCTGCGTTTACCCCCAAGCAGAGATTGCTGCTGGCCGTGGTGCCGCCCCTGGCCGCAATGCTGATCCGGGTGCTGGGAGCCACCTGGCGCGTACGGGATGTGCAGGCGCCGGGCGTGTCCTTGGGGCATCTGGTGCCGGGGCCATCGGTGTTTGCGTTCTGGCATGAGTCGCTGTTGAGCTGCGCGTGGCGATTTCGGGGCAGGGGGATCGCCATCCTGATCTCGCGCTCGTTTGACGGGGAGCTGATTGCGCGGACCGTGGAGCGGCTGGGGTTCGTAGCGGTGCGCGGGTCAAGCAGCCGGGGTGGAGCCACCGGGCTGCGCGGCATGATGGAGGCCTACGCCGCGGGACGGATCTGTGCCTTCACCGCCGACGGACCGAAGGGGCCTCGGCGAGTGGCGAAGGCCGGACCAGTGCAGCTGGCGGAGCTCGCCGGTGCGGCCTGGATTGGGGCCTTCCACGCAGAGCCGGTGCGGGCCTGGCGGTTCCGGTCGTGGGACCGGTTCGCCGTGCCGAAGCCGTTCAGTGTGGTGCAGTTTGGGTGGCCGGCGCATGCGGTGCCGGAGCTTGGCATGTTGCAGGCGAGGATGGAGGAGGCGGTAGCTTTGGCTGGTGGTCGCCCCTCAGTTCCTGTCCCAGAGTAACTCGTAGCGGACTGCGGACGCTTACCGAGCTGCGCCTCGCTTGACTTGCCATCTCTGTGCTGTGGACAGCCCACGAACGGTGGTCGGAGCCGCCTAGAATGGGGCGATGCTGGTCTCGGAGTTTGGATTTGCGCTGCCGCCGGAGTTGATTGCGCAGCAGCCGCCCGCGGTGCGGGGAGCGAGCCGGATGTTGCGGCTGGACCGGCACACGGGGGAGTTCGAGGACGGGTGGTTTCGAGAGCTGCCGGAGCTGCTGTCCCCGGGCGATCTGCTGGTGCTGAACGACTCGCGGGTGTTGCCGGCGCGGTTGTTTGCGACCCGGGCGGGGTTGCGGACGCAGGCTGGGTCGCCGGCACCGGGCGGCGTGGTGGAGGTGCTGCTGACCGAGCCGGTGAGCGCTGGGGGCGAGACCGTGTGGCGCGCGCTGGTGAAGCCGGCCAAGAAGGTTCCTGTGGGGGAAACGCTGCTGTTTGCGGCTTCGTTTGGAGGCGAGACGCTCCTGCGGGCAGAGGTGATCGGGGCCGGGGAGTTTGGGGAGCGAACTCTGCGGTTCGATCCGGTAGAAAGCTTTCATGCGGTCCTTGAGCGGATGGGCTTTCTGCCGCTGCCGCCCTACATCCGCCGGGAGAAGGCTATGCCGAACACGGTCGAGGACCGGGAGCGGTACCAGACGGTGTATTCGCGGCCGTTTGGCGTGCGCGACGGACAAGACAGAAAGCAGATCCTTCGCGGTGCTCAGGATGACAATCTTCGGACGGGTCCGGTGGGTCCGGTGGATGCGGGAGGTCCGCAAACAGCAGGGTCCGCGGCAGCGCCTACCGCGGGACTGCACTTCACGCCGGAGGCATTGGAGCAGCTGCGGGTACGAGGCGTGGAGATCGCCCGGGTCACGTTACACGTGGGGTTGGGGACGTTTCAGCCCGTGCGGGTGGAGCGGACCGAGGAGATCCGCCTGCACGCGGAGCCGTATACATTGACCCAAGAGACCGCCGCGGCGTTGAACAACGCGTCCCGGGACGGGCGACGAATTGTGGCAGTAGGGACGACCACGACGCGGACGCTGGAACATCTGGCGCGGCAGTTCGAGGCTCGCTTCGGGGCGATCTCGGCAGCAAATCCTCTGCGGTTGGAGGCGCACTCGGGCAGCACGGGGCTGTTTCTGTCGCCCGGGCCGGACGGGGATTACCGCTTCAAGCTGGTCGGCGGGCTCCTGACGAACTTTCATCTGCCGCATTCGACGCTGCTGATGCTGGTGAGCGCGTTTGCGGGGCGGGACCGCGTGCTGGCGGCGTACGCGCATGCGGTCCAGGCGCGGTACCGCTTCTTCAGCTATGGCGATTGCATGCTGGTGGTCTAGGCGAGATCAGCCTGGGGTGGCGCTGCAGACTCAATGCGCCGGCTGAGCCAGGCTGGTTTGGAACTGTTCGAGCAGGCGGCGGACGGTGACGGGCCAGGGCTGGTCGGGTTGGCCGCGCAGAACTTCGGCCCAGAGGAGGGTGCCGCGCCGGTCGCTCTGGGTGGCGCCGGACATGGCAGCTGGGCCTGCGAGGTAGACGCGGAGAGTGGCCAACGGGCGATCGGCGGGGCCCATGTAGATGGCGTCCGGCTGCAGGGGGACGAGCAGAAAGGTGAGGTCGGCGGGCTGCTCGGGGTGATCGGCAGGCGCGATGGTCTTGCCGAGAGATTCGGTGAGATGGCGAAGCTGGGCGGCGGCGAGACGGTCCATGGGCGCAGTCTCAAGAATGACAGTGTGACTGGCCGCGAGCTGGTTTCGAAAAGCCTGCAGGTTGCAGCGATACACGTCCTTCTGCAGCACGCAGCCTGGGGCGCTGGCGTTGGGGGTGCTTTGCGCTGGCTGCGCCGGGAGGAGCTGGGCGGAGAGCAGGGTCCCGACGAGCAGAAGCGGAGGGCGGTGGCGGGAGGAGCGGAAGGTGCGGCAATGAGTAGAGCCCGGCATACCGAGCACTGTAGCGCAAGCCGGGGTTGTGCGGCAGCGGAGAGTGCTCAGGGGCCGTGGCGATGGTTGGTGGCTGTCGATCTGCGGGTCAGGTTTGGGGGTTGGGGACGGGATGGAACGCGGAACTGTGAGTGCGTTCGCGGCGGGGGCATCGTACGCTGGAGAGAACGCGATGCGGGAAGACAGAGATCTGCAC
>CAXTWN010000119.1:0-8091 GCA_964248055.1 uncultured Acidobacteriaceae bacterium
GCACGGCATCGATCTGCAGGACCCATACGCCTGGTTGCGCGAGAAAGGCTCGCCCGAGGTCCAGAGCTACCTGGAAGCGGAAAACGCCTACACGGCCGCCGCCATGGCAGGCACCGAGACGCTCCAGGCCGAGCTCTACGACGAGATCCTCTCGCACATCCAGGAGGATGACAGCTCGGTTCCCTACCGCGAAGGCGCCTGGGAGTACATCACGCGTACCGAGAAAGGCCTGCAGTACGCGCGTTACTGCCGCCGTCCCGTCGACGAAGCCGGACAGGCTGACGAAGCCGCCGAGCAGGTGATCCTGGATGTCAACCAGCTCGCGGAAGGCCAGCCGTTCATGTCACTCGGTGCGCTCGCTATCAGCCCCGATGCTAGGCTGCTCGCCTACACCACCGACAACACCGGCTTTCGCCAGTACACGCTCGCGATCAAAGACCTCGGAACCGGCGCTCTGCTGGCCGATACCGCCGAACGCGTCGGCTCGCTTGCCTGGGCCGCCGACTCCGCCACCCTCTTCTTCTCCACCGAAGACGAGCAGACGAAACGCCAGGACCGCCTCTTCCGTCACACCGTCGGCGGCAATCTCGCTCCCACCGAGGTCTTTCACGAACCCGATGAACGCTTCAACCTCGGGGTAGGCCGCACTCGCGACCGCCGCTATCTGCTGCTTGAGCTCGGCAGCCACACCACGAGCGAGTCCTGGTTCCTCGACGCCCAGGCGCCTGACGCCCCCTTCACCCGCATCGCCGAGCGCGTCGACGATGAAGAATACGACGTCAGTCATCGCGACGGCTTCTTCTACATCCGGGCCAATCTCCACGCCGAACAGTTCCGGCTGGTGCGCACACCCGTTGTGACACCCTCACGCGAGTACTGGGAGGAGCTCCTTCCCGAGCACCCTGATGCTCCTTTGAATGACTTCGATCTTTTTCAAAGCTTTCTTGTCACCAACTCCCGTGAGCGTGGACTCCCCGTACTGCGCGTCTATGATCTTGACGCTCAGGGCAAGCTGCAACAGCCGCGCGAGATCCGCTTTCCCGACCCGGCTTATTCGGCCGGCGGCGACGTCAACCGCGACTTCGCCGCGACTACCTACCGCTACGGATACACCTCGCTCGTGCGCCCGTCCTCGGTCTTCCGCTACGACGTTGTCTCGGGCGAATCCACACTGCTCAAGCAGCAACCCGTACCGGGCGGCTTCGACGCCAGTCAGTACAGCTCCGAACGTCTATGGTTTGCCGCCTACGACGGAACGCAGATCCCCATCTCGCTCGTGTATCGCAGAGACAGGTTCCGCAAAGACGGCACCTCGCCGCTTTACGTTTACGGCTACGGTTCTTATGGCTACCCCTTGCCGCTGGGCTTCTCCGCCGCGCGCCTGCCGCTGCTCGATCGCGGCCTGGTCATCGCCTACGCCCACATTCGCGGCGGCGGCGAACTGGGCGATCCATGGCACGACGCCGGCAAGATGATGTCCAAACGCAACACCTTCACCGACTTCATCGAAGCCGTCGACTTCCTTACTCACGAAGGCTACGGCGACCCCGCTCGCGTCGCCGTAGAAGGCGGCTCCGCGGGCGGTCTGCTCATGGGCGCTGTCACCAATCTCGCGCGCGAGCAAGGCAAGCCGGGCCTGTTTCGCGCCGTGCTCTCCCACGTCCCCTTCGTCGACGTCATGAACACCATGCTCGACGCGAGCCTTCCCCTCACTGTTGCCGAGTACGAGGAGTGGGGCAATCCCAACGAGCCGGAGGCTTTCCGTTACATGCTCTCCTACTCTCCCTATGACAATCTAGCGGAAGGCGCGTACCCTGCCATGCTCGTCAAGACCAGCCTCAACGACTCGCAGGTGATGTACTGGGAGCCCGCCAAGTACGTCGCGAAGCTGCGCACCCTGAAGACGAACGGCGACCAGCCGCTTCTTCTGCACATCAACATGGACGCCGGCCACGGCGGTGCCTCCGGCCGCTACGACTACCTTAAGGAGACTGCCTTCGATTACGCTTTCCTGTTCCGCGAACTCGGCCTCGAGCCGAAGGCCTGATCTCCTGCGCGTTGGCCCTTGCAAAGCAACTCGCGTATAGCCCATCGGGAAGCGTCATCTCGACCGAAGCGAACGGCTCCATCGTTCGCGTAGCGGAGAGACCCCCGCATTTGCACCGGCCCACCGCGCGCGAAGCGAGCGGCTAAACAGCCGCCACCACATCACCCTCACCCGGCGCCAGAAACAGATTCTGCTCCAACCCATGCTGCCGGTCATACAGATCGCGATAGCGCCCGCGCAACGCATACAACTCCTCATGCGTTCCACGTTCCACGATTCGGCCTTCTTCGATGACCAGGATTTGGTCCGCACGCCGGATCGTCGACAACCGGTGCGCGATCACAAACGTGGTCCGACCCTGCATCAGAAAACCCAGCCCGTGCTGGATCATCGCCTCGCTCTCTGAGTCCAGAGAACTGGTCGCCTCATCCAAGATTAAGACCCGCGGGTCGGCCAAGATTGCCCTCGCAATCGAGAGCCGCTGTCGCTGCCCGCCCGATAGCTTCACCCCGCGCTCACCCACGATCGTCTCGTACCCTTCAGCGAACTTCTCCGCGAAGTCATCCACGCGGGCGATGCGGCACGCCTCCAGAAACTGCTCCTCCGTGGCATCCTGCCGAGAAAACATCACGTTCTCGCGAATGGTTCCATCGAACAGAAACGTCTCCTGCAGCACCACCCCAAGCTGCCCGCGGTACCCTGCCAGGCGCACCATCGCGAGATCCACGCCGTCTACCAGTACGCGCCCGCTGCTGGCCGAGTGAAAGGCGCACACCAGGCTGATGATCGTGGACTTGCCCGATCCGCTGGAGCCCACCAGCGCCGTCACCGTTCCGGGACGCGATTCAAAGCTGATCCCATGCAGCACGGGCTTGTCGGCCACATACGCAAAGCTCACATCCTCGAACTGCACATGCCCCTCCACGGGGCCGATCTCCACTGCACGCTCCGGGACAGCATCTTCCTCGCGCTCGCTCATCACCTCGCGGGTCCGATCCATCCCTGCGAGAGCCTCGGTGAGCTGCGTGCCGATGGCCACCAACTGCACGATGGGCGCCGTCATGAAAGCCAGCAGCATCACGTAGCTGAAGTAGCCGCCGGTGGTAAGCCTGCCCGCCACGTGCAGATGCGCGCCCATATACATCACCACCGCGCCCACCACGCCCAAGATCACCGTGGACGACAAGGTCATCAGCGACTGCGCCGTGAGCGAACTGATGACGTTGTTCAGCAAACGGTCCACACCCGCGGCAAACACCCGCGACTCATTCGCCTCGGCATGGTAGCCCTTCACCACGCGTACGCCGCCCAGCGACTCGGTCAACCGTCCGGTCACCTCGGCATTGATCTTCGCGCGTTCACGAAAGATCGGCCGGATCACCTTGAACGCCCGCTGAATAACCGCCGCGAACGCCAGCATAATCACAAACGTCACCAGCGTCATGCGCACGCTTGTCCGCATGAGCCATGTAAAGGCGAAGATCGCGGTCAGCACACCACCGACAAAGTCCACGACGCCCGTACCGATGATGTTGCGCACGCCCTCAACGTCGGTCATGATGCGCGCCACCAGCGTGCCCGTGCGGTTCTCGTCGTAGAAGCTCACGGGCAGACGCCCGACATGGCCCTGCACGCGCACGCGCAACTCGGCGATCAAGCGTTGCCCGGCCTTGCTCAGCGTCTGCGTCAGCGCGTAGGAGGTCACGCCCTGCAGCAGCGTCGCGCCCAGCACGGCACCCACGATCGGCCATAGCACATCGATGCGTTGCCGCGTAAACACCAGGTCGATCAGCGGCTTGAAGGCGATCGGCAGGACCAGCGAGGCCGCGCGGTTCACGATCATCAGCAGGAATGCAAGCGCCAGCAAGCCCCGTCGCGGCCGCACCAGTTCGCGAATCTCAGGCCAAACCTCGCTGAGCTTCGGCTTGGCCTTCTTCACCTCGCTGGCCAATGCGCGAGCACCCCCGCGCGTCGGCCCATCCGCCGCACGCATCCGGGGCGCACCCGCTCCCATACTCGAAGGTCCATAGCTGCTCATTGCTCTTGAGTGTACGACGCGCAGTCTTCGGAATACGCGCTACGCCGTGCGCCCCACCCGCGCCGCGATGAAGCTACGCACGCAAAGCGCCGTAAACACGGCGCAGATCACCGCCATGATGAGCTCCTCCATCGCTGCGGTGTGCTGGCCCTCGGTCAGCGTCGCCGCATGCGCCAGGGCCATGCCTCCGCGGATCGCAGGGAACAGAAAGCCCAGCAAACCGGAGGTCACGCCGATGTGCATCCATAGCATGCGACGCTTCGCATCTTCTGTGTTCGCCAGCACGCCGCAAAGCAGCAGAACCAATCCAAACCAAGCCGGAATAAGCGACGTGTAATGCGCTGAGCCGGTCGCAACGAAGTACGCCACTCCCAGCACAATCAGCACGATCCCAAAGACTCTCGCTACCCTGGCCATTTCATCTCCTTCACACCGTTTGCAAGCATCGCTAAGCCGCCGCCGCGGATCGCATCACCTGCAACGCCTGCTCTACGGTCCAGTCATTCGTAGGATAGAACGCCAGCACCCGTCCATCCCGACCCACGATCACGGTCACGAGCGAGTGTTGCAGGCCACCCTTCGCCCCCGGTGTCACACCCACATCGAACCAGTGCTCCAGCCTGGGCAACTCCGCCTCACTCGGCGCCGCAAAGTCCCAATGCGCGAAGGTCTCCTGAGAGTAGCGACCGGTATATGCGCCGCCATAACTGCGCAGCACCTTGGGCGTGTCGTACGTCGGATCGAAGCTCACCGTAAGCAGATGCGTCCTCGCCTCCAGCTTGGGATCCGTCTCCAACGCCTTATCCATCTCGGCGAAGTTTCGGCTCATCCTCGGACAGTAGTCCGCCAGCGGACAGCGCGTGTACACAAACGTCAACGCCACCACCTTGCCCCGAAGACTGTCGAGATCGATCACCTTGCCCGACTGATTCAACAGAGAGAAGTTCGGGACAACCTCCCCGACAGCGGGCACATGGTACGGCGTCTTCGGCTGAGCATCGGGCCGCGCCTGGGCCACCACGTCGAGGTCGGTGAGCCGCAGGTTCGTGGGCCCGTCCGGTCCCTTGTCCGCAAGCATCGTCGCGGTGATCCGATCCCCTGAGTGCACCTCGGAGATCTCGGCCGGATCTGCCAGCCGATACTCCATCGTCATGGCCGGCATCAATCCCGCGACAGCCTCATGCCGCAGCATCACAGTTCCCGTCTTCGCATCCGTCCCCAGGACTTCTCCGCGAACAAAGTAGCTTGGGGTGGTCTTCGCCTGCAGCTGGCTGGCGGCACGACATCCACTCAATCCCGCGGTACACAGCGACAGCAGGCAAACGAGAGCGGACACGGCCCAAGCAGAAACCAATCTGAACCGCCCGCATCTCCAACTCACAAGCTCATCATAGGCTCCCAGCATCTACCTCGAAAGGCGTTGTCACGCGCGGGGATCGAAACTCTCCCTGAAGGATCGTTCTCCTAAGAACCTGCACCGCAAGACTTGTCATCCTGAGCCGAAGGCGAAGGACCTGCCTTCTGCCCGCACCACCACACACCGCGCCGCTCAAGACCGCTCGTGATAGCCTCAGCCCGAGCATGAGCACAGCAACAAGGTCGACCGGCAACGGCGACCACTGGCCCCCCGAAGGTCCGCCCGCCCCGCTGCTTGCGCCAGCTTTTTTCTCGCCGGTCTCGGCACCGTGCTCCTCGGCCCACTGTTGCCTCAACTGCTCCGCGAGTGGTCGCTGAGCGACCAGCGCGGCGGTTTGCTTCTTCTCGCCAAGTTCTCCGGCGCCTTTCTCGGCGGCATTACGGTGCCGCGCCGTTTGCGGCTCGGCATCCTCGCCGGCCACCTCATAGCCGCCGCGGGCTTTACCCTCTTCGCCTCGTCGCAGGGCCTCACCCTCGCTCTCCCGGCACTCTTCGCGGCGGGCCTCGGGCTGGGCGAGATCATCGCCAGCACCAATATTCTCGCCGGGCGCCGCTGGCCCACCCACACCGGCTCCGCCCTGGCTCTCATCAATCTCTTCTGGAGCTTCGGCGCTGTCTCTACCGGCGTCCTTGCCGCCGCGCTTCTGCCCCACTTCGGCTGGCGCAGACCCACACTCGCCATGGCGGCGCTCCTTCTTCTTATTGGCCTCACCGGCGTCTTCTTCCGCGCCCCTGCCCCCAGTCATGCACCGGAGACGGAGCAAGCCACCAGCCCGCTGCCCCTCACTCCCATGCTCCGCTTTGGTGCGCTGCTCTTTCTTTACGGTGGGCTCGAGACCTGCCTCACCGCCTGGCTCACCACCTTTGCTCTCCGCTTTGCCGGCGGCGCTCTCCTCGGCGGTCAGTCCGGTTTCGTCGTGCTTTGGACGGCGCTTACCGCTGGACGCGCCCTTGCCTCCGCCGCCATGCAGCGTTGGCGCGAGATCGCCGTCCAGCGCCTCAGCCTGGTGTTCTGCCTCATGCTTATCGCCCTGCTAGCCCTGTCGCACACCGGCCTGGAGCTTTCGCTCGTCTGCATCCTCCTTGGTGTGGCCTTGGCGCCTGTCTTCCCCTCCACCTTCGCGCTGCTGCTCCGCCGCAAGCCGCCGGCGCGTGTGGCCGGAGGCATCCTCGCTGTGTCCGGATTGGGTGCCGCACTGTTCCCCTGGCTCATGGGAACTGTCTCTACGCACACCGGTTCGCTACGCTGGGCCATGCTTGTGCCGGCGTGCCTCGTCCCTGCGATGCTCGCCTTCACGGCAGACGCATCGTCAAGAGCGTAGCGCCTTCCATGTGAGTCCACGTGAGGTTGCTTCGAGAGGCGCCGAGACGAGCGTTCCCGTTTTGGGCCGAACGGCCCGAATTTCCACGTTCCCGGTTACCGGATGGGCGAACAGACGGTGAACTCCGCGATATAAACGAGAGGAATGCCTCTCGCGCTCGACACCGCCGGTTTGCTCGCCTTGTTCGATCGGCCAGACCTTGTGGTTCTTCCCAGCGCCCGAGCCGCCCAGGCTCTGCGCGAACAGTACGGCGACGCCCAGCGCGCCCGCGGTGTCCGCGTCTGGGAACCCCCGCCTGTCGTCTCCTGGAGGGAGTGGACGGACCGCCTCTGGAGCCGGCTGGCGCTCCAGGGTCAAGAGGGTCGCGTGCTCCTCAATCGCCTCCAGGAAGAGATCCTCTGGACCGAGATCATCACCGACTCCGCAGAGGCCGCCAACCTCCCCTCCAGCGCTGTACGCGAACTGGCCCGGCTTGCTCGTTCCGGACTCGCTCTCGCCGCCGCTCACAACGCTCTCGCGCGCCTCCCCCGTTCAGCCGACAGCTTTGACTCCCGCGCCTTCGTATCGTGGCACAGAAGCTTCGCGCAGATCTGCGCTACGGAAAAACTTCTCCCTGCCGCGCAGTTGGAAGCCAAGCTCACCGAGCACATCCGCTCCGGCCGGATCTCCCCTCCCGACCGTATGCACGTCGTTGGCTTCGACCGGACCACCCCAGCCCAGGACGCCCTTCTGGAAGCTGCGCACAGTGCAGGTTGCGAGGTAGTGCACCAGTCGTTGGCCGCACCCAGCAGGCGGCCGGACCGGCGGGTTTCGGTCACCCTTGCCGACCCCCGGGAGGAGCTTCGCTGGGCCGTCGAGTGGCTCGGCGAGCACTTTCGCACCAGCCCGTCGCCCCAAAGAATCGCCCTGATCTTGCCGGACCCGGCCCGCGAGCGTGCCGAGCTCGAACCCCTGCTGCGCCAGGTGCTCGCGCCCGAACTCGAGGCCATTCACGTCGATCTCTCCTCCACACCGTGGCAGTTCTTCGGAGCCGCCCCCCTCGCCGCGCTGCCCATCCTGCAACACGCGCTGCTGCTGCTTCGCTGGCTAGACCAGGAGCTTGCCGTCGAGGACGTCACCACCCTTCTACTCTCCCCGTTTCTCGCCCACAGCGACGCTC
This sequence comes from uncultured Acidobacteriaceae bacterium, assembly GCA_964248055.1. Lineage (GTDB taxonomy): Bacteria > Acidobacteriota > Terriglobia > Terriglobales > Acidobacteriaceae > Granulicella. The sequence goes on from CAXTWN010000119.1 coordinate 7,983, forward strand.
CGGAGGCCCGCGCGCGCTTCGAGCGCCATGCCGTCCGGCAGGCGAACCTGCTTCACCCCGAGCTAAGCCTCGCATCGGTGCTGCGCTCTGCAGACGAGCACCGGCCCGG
>CAXTWN010000119.1:8101-11291 GCA_964248055.1 uncultured Acidobacteriaceae bacterium
CGAGCGCTACAGCCGCGACTCTGGTCGTCTCAAACGGTTCAGCAGCCATGCGGAATCCGCCGAGTTTGTGCGTAAACTCCTGCAGCTTGCCGGCTGGCCGGGCTCACGCACGTTATCTCCCGGGGAGTTCCGCGCCACCGAGGCCTGGGACAGCCTCCTCGATCTGCTCGCTACTCTGGACCTCCGCGGCCCTCGCCTTGGCTACTCTGACTTCCTCCGCCTGCTCACGCAGCAGGTCAACGAACTTCCCGGGTTCAGCATCGGCAGCTCGGCTCCCATACAAATTCTTCGCTTAGCCGAGACCGAGGGCTGCAGCTTCGACGCCGCTCTTGTTCTGCGCGCTACTGACGAGCATCTCCCCCCACCGGAGAGGCCGCATCCGCTCCTCGGCTGGGCCTTCCAGCACAGCCTCGGGCTTCCTGGAACCAACCCGGCGCTTACCGCCGAGCGCACCCGCGCGAGCCTCCGCAGCCTAAGCCACCGCTGTGGCGATCTGCTCCTGTTGCACTCCACCCCTGACGACGCCGGGCCGCACCTCACTTCCCTGGCTGCCGAGCTCGGCTTCCAGCCCGTCGCGTCGCACACCCTCCTTTCCCTTGTGCCCGACCCCCTCCCCATCGAGCTCGAACAAGTTCCCGACGACACGCCGCTGCCGCCCCTTCCCTCGCTCCAGGTCCCCGGCGGCGCACGGGTGCTCGAGCTTCAGGCCGCCTGCGGCTTCCAGGCCTTCACCAGCTTGCGCCTACAAGCGACGCTCCCCGAGAGCGGCACCTTGGGCATCGACGCCCGCCGGGCCGGCAACCTGCTCCATACGGTCATGGACCTGCTCTGGGCCGAGGTGAAGACCCAGGGAGACCTCAAAGCGCTTTCGACCCCGGGGCGAGATCGTCTGGTCACTGCCTGCGTTAGCAAGGCCTTCCAGCGCCTCCGCACCTCGCCCCAGGCAGGCGATCGCTGGTCCGCAGCTTATCTCCAGGTTCAGGAACGCCGCCTGGCCCGCCTGATCCACCGCTGGCTGCAGTACGAGGTCGCGCGCGGCGAGTTTGTGGTGCTATCCCGGGAGGAGGAACAGTTTGTCTCCGTGGGGCCGCTCCAGCTCAAGGTCCGTCCCGACCGCATGGACAAGGTGAAGGACGGCCTCGTTCTGGTTGATTACCAGACGTCTAGCGCCCTCAAGACCGACGACTGGCTCGGCGAACGTCCCGACCGCCCTCAGCTCCCCCTCTACGCCCTCCTCGCCGAGCCTGACGAGGTGCGGGGCATTGCGTTTGCCCGCCTGCGCCCCGGCAAAGACATGGGCTGGATCAGCCTCAGGGACCAGGAGGGGATCTTCCCTGCGTCCAAAGGCCGCAGCTCGCTGCTGCACGACTTCAACGAACAGATCCCCCGGTGGCGCGAAGAACTCGATCGCCTCGCGCACGACTTCGCCGACGGGCGCGCCGAGGTGAACCCTAAGAGCCATCCTCAGACCTGCCAGTACTGTGAGCAGCGCCTTCTTTGCCGGCTCGACGCCGCCACCCTGCTCGCCGGCGAGGACGCTCGGCGGGAGGATGCTCCCGATGGCTGATCTCCTCCGGTTTCCCGCTCCCGCGCAGCTTCCCTTCGTCTGGCCCGCTAGCCCCGATCTGCCGGAACCGCCCTTGGCCTCCCTACCCGACGCCGAGGCGCGACACGCCGCCCTGGACATTCGCCGCTCCTGGATCGTCGAAGCACCCGCGGGCTCCGGCAAGACAGGTCTCCTCATCCAGCGCCTGCTCAAACTCCTCGCCTTTGCCGACGTGGAGCGTCCGGCAGACGTCCTCGCCATCACCTTTACGCGCAAAGCCGCCGGCGAACTGCGCGGCCGCGTGCTCCAACAGCTGCAACAGGCCGCGCAACAGATCCCGCTGAAGCCCGGGCGTGGTGACTACGAACGGGCCACGCGCGCACTTGCCCTCGCGGTACTCGATCGCGACCGCGCCGCGGGCTGGCATCTGCTCTCCAACCCGCAGATCCTGAACATTCGCACCATCGACTCTTTTTGCGGCGAACTCGCCGGCAGCGTCCCTCTGCTGTCTCGCGGCGCCGGCCCGCGCCAACCCACGGAGCAGGCCGGTCCCCTCTACGAACTCGCCGCAGAACGCACCCTCCGCAAGCTTGGCGGGGACGACTCCGTGCTCGACGACGCACTTCAGTGCGTTCTCCTCCACCGCGACGCCCAGGTCGCCGACTGCATCCGGCTGATTGCCTCGATGCTTGCCGAACGGGAGCAGTGGGGCGAGTTCATCCCGCTCCGCCAAGAACAGCCCACCGAGGAGTTCCTCGATACGCACATCAGGACGCGCCTGGAACGCACCTTAGACACGGTGCTCGGCCGCGCTCTTTCCGCCGCGGCCGAGGCGCTCGGCCCGGACCTCCTCGCGGATCTCGCCCGCCGCGCCGCGCGGCGCGGCGGGCCGCCCCGCGACCGCGGGGGGGGCGCGGCCGTGGCGCTCGGGGCCGGGGGGTCCCAACCCCCGCCCCCGGCAGCCAACGCACTCCCTCATTGGCTCGCCCTGGTTCACCTGCTGTTCACAGGGTCAGGAAGCTGGCGGGTCCGGTTTTCCCCGAGTGACCTGGGCTTCGAGCTCAGCAGCGCGGATGTCACCTCGCTCCGCGACCTCGTCGAGCAACTGAAGTCCCGAGAAAACCTGTACCCCGGCATCGGTGAAATCCTCTTTGCGCTGCGCAGCCTGCCCCCGGCACGTTACCCCGATGACGAGTGGCGTGTTGCCAAAGCTCTGTTCCGCGTCCTCCGCGATGCACTCGCTGAGCTCCAGCTCATCTTCGCGGAGCAAAATACTTCCGACTTCACCGAGGTCGCGCTCACCGCCCGCGAACTTCTGCGGTCAGAGCCCGACCTGCTCGACACGTCCGCCGCCCGCCTCAGCCATCTGCTCATCGACGAGATGCAGGACACCTCGACCCTGCAGTACGAACTTCTCGAAACTTTGACGCGTGGCTGGGACGGCAGCACGCAAACGCTCTTTCTCGTCGGTGATCCGAAGCAGTCCATCTACGCCTTTCGCCAGGCCCGCGTGGAACGCTTTCTCCGCACCGAGACCACCGGGCGCTTTGGCTACGTTACCTTGGGTACCCTCCGCCTCACCGCCAACTTCCGCTCCCAGGCAGCTCTGGTCGCCAGCTTCAACGACAACTTAGCGCAGATCCA
>CAXTWN010000120.1:0-4231 GCA_964248055.1 uncultured Acidobacteriaceae bacterium
CAGCCGCGCCAGGTCCACCGAGGCCTCGGTCTGCCCCGCGCGCACCAGCACGCCACCCTTGCGCGCCCGCAGCGGAAACACATGCCCGGGCCGGGCCAGATCGTTCGGGGTCGCGTCCGGCTTGATCGCCACCCGGATCGTGCGCGCCCGGTCCGCCGCCGAGATCCCCGTGGTCACGCCCTCGCGCGCCTCGATCGACTCGGTGAACGCCGTCCCAAAGCGCGAGCTGTTCTCCTGCACCATTGGCCCGAGCCGCAGAAAGTCCGCGCGCTCCTCGGTCAGCGTCAGGCAGATCAGCCCGCGACCGTGCTTGGCCATGAAGTTGATGGCCTCCGGCGTACAAAACTCGGCGGCGACCATCAGATCGCCCTCGTTCTCGCGATCCTCATCGTCGACCACGACGATCAGCCGCCCGGCCCGCAACTCATCCATCGCCTCGTCAATCGAGGCAAATCCGGCTCTGTTCTCCGACACCTCTCCAGCATAGCGGCAAAAACCGGAAGGCCGCCCCACGGGACGGCCTTCTGCACTGCCTCATCTGGAACCTGTAACCCTGACCCCTACAGCGTCGACTCGATCTCAAAGCCCCAGGCCTCCAACAGCGCCTCGGGAATGTACTTCGAGTTTTTGTTCCGCCGCGCCCACTCGCGCAGGCGGGTCGACCGCACATACTGATCCGGTGTCAGCTTGTACTCCTTCACAATCTGCTCAAACGAGGTGATCGTCGGCACCACCGGCCCAATCGGCTCCGGCTTGCCCCAGTTTGGATTTCCACGGCGCTTGGCCACCTGAACACTCCTTCGCGCACGGCCTGAACTCCCACCCAGGCAAACTCCGGGCAAGGGCCGTAACATCCCATTTTACCCCGTTTCGATCCCGCCACCAATTGGCATCACCGCCGGGGAGCGAAGCCTTCGAGAACGTCGGGTTCCGCCTGGGTCGAGGTCACTTCAACGGGCGAGCGTCTTGCCGGTGAATCGAACCTCGACCTATCTCATGCTTGGTGCGCACGGGACCTCAGGGCTGTTTTGACGGCTTGAGCTTTTGAATGTCGAACCTGCCCTGCTCCGGCATGATCATGTCCAGGCGGTAGATCCCCTTGAAGGCTCCGGGCTGGATGAACACTCGGAAGTAGTAGTCCTTGCCCGCCTCCGCCTGCACCACGGCTCCGGATTTCTTATCCCCCATGTAACAGGTGTGCTCACCCGGCGGTACGTCCATCTCAAAGACACGGCCGCTTTGCATGCGAATCACCTCCTTGCCGTCGCAGTACACGGAGGGGCGAATGACGATGCCCTGGAGCATGCTGTAGCGGTAGAAGTAAAACCTGGCTGTCGACGGGGTGTCTTGCGCTGCAAGGCCGTTGGGCGCAGCGAAGAGGCCTATCAGAAACGCAACCCAGACAGCTCGAACCATGCGACATCCTCGCCAAGTTATTGACGTCTGACATGCGTCAGATGGCTCTCCCCCTGGCGTCGTCCTGACCCGACCGGGGCCGAAGGGGAAGGACCTGCTTGTACGGCTCAGCGCCTCGTCGCCGCGTCATAAAAGCGGTCCATATCCTCGTGGAGCATCTTCAGCGCCTCCACGTTCAGGTACACCATGTGCCCCGCCGGGTAGTACCCGAACTGCACATTGCCCTTGAGCGCGGGCGGCAGCATCATGTGCGACAGATCGAACTCCGTTGCAAAGAACGGCGTGGCCAGATCGAAGTACCCGTTCGCCGAAAACACCTTGAGGTGCGGGTTCTTGCGCATGGCATCGGCCAGGTCGACGGCCGTGTCCGGCTGCGCCTGCTGCCCGCGCCCGCCACCGCCACCCGGCGCGCCGGAGGGCTGGTGCTTGAAGTCCCAGTTCTGGTTGATCCCAGGGCCCTGGAGGTCATACGGCTCCGAGCTCATGTACTTCAGCTCGCTCTGGAGATAGTCATGGAACGCGCCCACATAGACGCCGCTGATGCCGGTGTCGGACGGGTCATACCCGGGGGCCTCACCTGCTGCATCCACGTCGAAGCCCTCGAACCGCGCGTCGTATCGCCCCAGGATCTCGTCTTCGCCACGCAGCAGCTCCTTGCGGAACCGCGTGGGCGAGATCCGGAGGTTGCTCTCCTTCACGTACTGCACGCTCAGGCCGGTGAAGGCTGCTACCTGCTCCGCGATGCTGTTGGCCTGGTCCGTGGGCAGCTGATCGCCCTGCTGCAGCGCCGAAAGGTACGGTCCCCGCGCAAACCTCCGCGCCTCCTCCACCCACTCGGCCATGGAGCCTTTGTGCGGCACCTTGTTGTGGAAGTACGCGATCGCCGCAAACGTCGGAAAGTACCCTACCGCCTCGGTGTCATAGCCGGGAATCCGCACGCCGTAGTTCAGGATCGAGCTCAGCAGGGTCACCCCGTTGAACTCCACGCCATCGTTGTTCAGCGCAGCCACCAGACCCGCCGAGCGCGTGGTGCCATAGCTCTCGCCAAACAGAAACTTCGGTGAGCCCCAGCGCTGATTGAGCGTGATGTACCGCACGATGAACTTTTCAAACGCATGGATGTCCTGATCGGTTCCGGCAAAGTCCTTCGCCGTTCCCTTGCCCACCGCGCGCGAGAAGCCCGTCAGCGGCGCGTCGATAAACACCAGGTCCGACTTATCCAAGAGGCTGTACTCGTTGGGCACCCAGCGGAACGGCGCCGGCCCGGTCGCCTCCGGGCTCGCTGTGAGCACGCGCACCGGCCCCAGGGAGCCCATGTGCAGCCAAAGCGACGCCGATCCCGGCCCGCCGTTGTAGAAGAACGTCACCGGCCGCTCCCGCGCAGGCACATCGTCCTGCGTGTACGCCGCATAGAACATGCTCCCGATGGGCTTGTCGTTCTCGTCGTTGATCAGCAGATTGCCCGCCGTCGCCGTGTAGTGCAGGTTGTGCCCGCCGGCCGTCCACACATGCTGGCTGGTGGTCCTGGTCTCGGGCGGAATCGGCAGCCCGCCGTCCTTGCTGTCCTTACTGCCGTCTTTGGCGCCGTCCCTGGCCTCCTTGCCCGGTTCAGGCTCGTTGGCCTGCCGCGCTGTCGCGCCCGGCTCACGGTTTTGCCGCTGCTGCGCGTCCTGTGCCCGCGCGCCCATACCGCTCGCCATGGCACACAGGGCCAGCATCCCCGCGGCAGCCCATACGCCTCTGTTCCAAGATCCGTTGCTCAACCGACGCCTCCGAAACGTTTCTCTACGAATCACTCCGTCGGACAACACGGCTTTCGCCGCCTCACAATGCAGCCCGTCTCCGGCACACGAGAAGGTGCATCCAACGACTGTCTGTCCCACGTCTTTCCCCCTGTCGTTCCTTCTGCGATTTCCTTCCACCATACCCTGAGAGGCCGCCTTGAGTCCGTGTTCCGAAGTGCTCGACATCGAGATCGACGAAGCCGTGTCAGACTCCGCCCAGAGCTCGCATTCGCCTAGTCCAGACCTGCAACTCACCCGGCGCGACTTCCTGGCCGCCTCCGGCATCGTCTCCGCCGGCGTCGCCGCGGGCCTTACTCCCGCCGCCGCGGCACAGCGCGCTGCCGCCCCACAGCAGAGCGTCACCATCTCCCTTTCGATCAACAAGCAGACTCGCCAGCTCACGGTCGACACCCGCACCTCGCTGCTCGATCTGCTGCGGGAAACCCTGGATCTCACCGGCAGCAAGAAGGGCTGCGACCACGGCCAGTGCGGCGCCTGCACGGTGCTGCTGGACGGCCGCCGGGTGAACGCCTGCCTGACCCTTGCCGTCGCCGCCCAGGGCTACGAGGTCACCACCATCGAAGGCCTCGGCACCCCGGAACATCTCCATCCCATGCAGGCCTCCTTCCTGGAGCACGACGGCTACCAATGCGGCTACTGCACCCCCGGCCAGATCTGCTCCGCGGTCGCCCTCGTCGAGGAGACGAAGAGAGCCGAGCTCTCCCAGGTCAGCTTCGAGACCGGCAAGACCTCCAACCCACCCCTCACCGACGAAGAGATCCGTGAGCGCATGAGCGGCAATCTCTGCCGCTGCGGCGCTTACCCCAACATCGTGGCCGCGGTCCGCGCCGTTGCCATGGGAGGTGCCGCTTGATCCCCTTTTCCTACCAGCGCGCCGACTCGCCCGAAGGTGCCATCCAGGCCCTGCGCGGCGCAGGCGACACGCCGGCTGCCAAGTTCCTGGGCGGGGGCTCCAACCTCGTCGACCTGATGAAGTACGGCGTCGAGTCCCCCTCTGCGCTCATCGACGG
>CAXTWN010000120.1:4241-11267 GCA_964248055.1 uncultured Acidobacteriaceae bacterium
GACCATCGGGGCCTCGGTGCGCAACGCCGACCTCGCCAACCATCCCGGCATCGTCGCCAACTACCCGCTGCTCTCCTTCGCACTCCTCTCCGGCGCCAGCCCGCAGCTGCGCAACATGGCGACCACCGGGGGCAATCTGATGCAGCGGACCCGGTGTTATTACTTCACCGACACAGCCTTCCCCGCCTGCAACAAGCGCAAGCCGGGTTCCGGCTGCGGCGCGGTCGTCGGCGTCAACCGCATCCACGCCATCCTCGGCCAGACCGACCAGGGCCCCACGTCCCCGCACACCTGCATCGCCACCAATCCCTCCGACATGTCCGTCGCGCTCTACGCGCTGGACGCGCAGGTCGAGCTGCAGGGCGCCAAGGGCAAACGTACCCTCCCTGTCCGCGCCTTCCATCGCCTCCCGGGAGACGATCCCACCCGCGACACCGAGCTCCGTCCCGACGAGCTCATCACCGCCGTGACCCTGCCCGCAAACACCGCCAGGTTTGCCAGGAACTCCTGGTACCTGAAGGCCCGCGATCGCCAGTCCTACGCCTTCGCCCTGGTCTCGGTCGCGGCCGGTCTTGAACTCGACGGAAACACGATCAAATCCGCTGGCCTCGCCCTGGGCGGCGTCGCGCACAAGCCCTGGCACTCGCCCGAAGCCGAGCACGCGCTCGTGGGCAAGCCCGCCAACGACGCCACCTTTCAGCAGGCCGCTGAGCTCGCCATCAAGGGCGCCCACGGCTACAAGGACAACGCCTTCAAGGTGCAGCTCGCCAGGCAATGCATCGTCCGCGCCCTCAACCAGGCCACCCAAGGAGTGCGCGCTTAACTCCTTACCTCTCGTATGTGTCCTCTCGACCGGAGCGAACGGCTTCATCGTTCCCGTAGCGGAGAGAAGACCCCGCCTTTCGCCCGGACCAATGGCAACCCTTTAGGAGATTCACCCCGATGCAAGCGGAGCAGCAAGAAAATCCACCGCAACTACCCCAGCCGCCCCACCGGTACGAGGGCGCCTCCAAGGTCACTGGCACCGCCAAGTACGCCGCCGAGTTCACCGAGCCCTTCCCCCGCAAGGACCTGGTCTACGCCTACATGGTGCAGTCCACCATCCCCAGCGGCGTCATCACCTCCATGGATCAGAAGGCGGCCGAGCGCGCCCCCGGCGTCCTCGCCGTGCTCACCCCGTTTAATGCCCCCAAGCTGCCCGTCGGCAAGCCGCAGCCCCCTGCCAAGCGCAGCCTCACCGTGCTTCAGGACCCCAACGTCGACTATAACGGCCAGCCCATCGCCGTGGTCATCGCCAAGTCCCTTGACGAGGCCGTGCAGGCCGCCAGTCTGCTCAACGTGAAGTACGCGCCGCAGCCCGCCAAGCTCGACTTCATGGGCCGCCTGAACGAGGCGCACCTGCCCCGCTCCCGCAGCCATGATCCCAACACCGAACGGCGCGGCGATCCCGCGCAGGCCCTCTCCGGTGCGCAGGTCAAGATCGAAGAGACCTACATCACCCCCATCCAGAATCACAACCCGATGGAGCCGCACGCCACCATCGCCTGGTGGGAGGGCGAAAAGCTCTCCGTCTACGACTCCACGCAGTACATCTCCGGCGTCAAGATGTCGCTCGCCCGCGTACTCAACATCGCCCAGGACGACGTTCGCGTGATGAGCCCGATCGTGGGCGGTGGCTTCGGCTCCAAGGGCTCGACCTGGTCGCACATTGTGCTCGCCGCCATGTCCGCCAAAATCGTCGGCAAGCCCGTCAAGCTCGTCCTTGGCCGTGAACAGATGTTCGGCCCCGTCGGCTCCCGCCCCACCACCGTGAACAAGATCCAGATCGCCGCGAACTCCGACGGCAAGATCACCGCCATCAAGCACGACGCCATCATCCACTCCTCAGTCCTCGAAGACTTTATCGAGGAGTCCGTCGGTCCGAGCCGCGTGCTCTACCAGAGCGGTTCCAACGAGACCAGCCTGCAATGCGTGGAGATGAACTACGGCGTGCCCACATTTATGCGCGCTCCCGGCGAGTCCACCGGCACGGCCGTCCTCGAGATCGCCATGGACGAGCTCGCCGAGAAGCTCAAGATGGACCCCGTCCAGCTGCGCGTGATCAACCACGCCGACCGCGACCCCAGCAAGGACCTCCCCTGGAGCTCCAAGCACCTGCGCGAGTGCTACACGCAGGCCGCGGAGCGTTTCGGCTGGGCGCAGATCCGGCAGACCAACGCCATCCCCGGCCAGAAGACCGAGGGCAACGAACTCATCGGCTATGGCATGGCCACGGCGACCTACCCCGCCAACCGTTCCTCCGCCAACGCGGTCATTCGCTTCCTGCCGAACGGCCGCGTCTTTGTCGGCTCCGGCACCCAGGACATCGGCACCGGCATGTACACCATCATGCAGCAGACCGTCGCGGAGGCTCTGAAGATGGACCTCGCGCTCATCGACGTAAAACTCGGCGACTCCACCCTGCCCAAGGCACCCGTCTCCGGCGGCTCGCAGTCCACCGCCTCGGTCGGTCCCGCGGTCCAGGCCGCCTGCAAGCAAGCTCAGCTCAAGGTCGGCGACCTCGCGATCGGCGACGCGCACTCCCCCGTACACGGCGCCCTGCCGGAGGATGTCACCGTCGCCAACGGCCGTGTCTTCCTCACCAAGGTCCCCTCCCGCGGCGAAAGCATCACCGAGCTCATTGCGCGCAACGGCAACAAACCCATCGAAACCACCGGTTCCGCCGATCCTGGCGAGGACCACACCTCCATGGCCGAGTTCTCCTGGGGCGCCGTCTTCGCCGAGGTCGCCGTCGACAGGACCACCGGCATGGTCAAGGTCCGCCGCATCGTCGCCACCTACGATATCGGCACGCTCCTGAACCAGAAGACCGGCCTGAACCAGCTCATGGGCGGCCTCGTCTGGGGCGTAGGCTTCGCCCTCGAGGAAGAAACCCACCACGACCCCAACACCGGCCGCCCGGTCAACGAAAGCCTCGCCGAATACCACGTCCCCGTCAACCGCGACATCCCGCACCTCGACGTCACCGTCCTCAACATCCCCGACACGAAGTTCAACCCCCAGGGCGCTCGCGGTGTCGGCGAGATCGGCATCACCGGCGCCATGGCCGCGATTGCCAACGCGGTCTACAACGCCACCGGCAAACGCCAACGCCACTACCCCATCACGCCGGACAAAGTCCTTTTGGCCTGACCCGACCCAGCCAAAAGACCAAGGGACTCACCGACTCGGCGGGCCCTTTCTACTGCCGAAGTACCCGGGGAAGTGCGTTCTCTTCGTTCGTTCGACTGCTCGCGGCTTCAGGGAACCCTGGCAAATCATGGTGCCTGATCGGCAAACGCGCCACCGACGCGCGATTTCACTTGACGTTCCGTTGCTTCATCCCCACCATGGATGGGCGTGGACCTTCAGCAGGTCAGCATCACGCCAAACGGGCCAGCAAGTACCTCACGTTGAAGAGGAGGTCCCATGAGCACCTCACCCGCTCCCGCCCTGGACATGGACAAACTCAACGCCTTCGTTGGCCGCTTTGTCGGCGACCTCGGGGCTGCCGTGCACTCCGGCATGGTCGTCATCGGCGAAAGACTTGGCCTGTACAAGGCGCTTGCCGCAAGTCCCGCCAACTCCGCTGAGCTTGCGGCCCGAACCTCTACCGATGAACGTTACGTCCGCGAATGGCTTGCCTCGCAGGCCGCCGGCGGCTACGTCACCTATGACGAAGGCACAGGCCGGTTTAGCCTCAGCACAGAACAGGCCTTCACCCTCGCTCAAGAAGACAGCCCGGCGTATCTGCCCGGCGCCTTTGAGTTAGCGCTCGGCTCCCTTGCCGCCGTTCCCCGCATCGTCGAGTCCTTTCGTACCGGCGCCGGCATGGGCTGGCATGAGCATAGGGAGGACGTGTTTCACGGCTGCGAGAAGTTCTTTCGCCCGGGTTACGCGGCGAATCTGGTCAACCATTGGCTTCCCGCCATGCCGGACGCCCTGCAAAAGCTGCAGGCCGGTGCCCGCGTGGCGGATGTCGGGTGTGGTATCGGCGCCTCCACCCTGCTCCTCGCCGCCGCATATCCTCGCTCGCAGTTCTTTGGCTTCGATTACCACGACAAGTCGATCGAGGCCGCTCGCGCTTCTGCCGGAAGGCAGAACCTCGCCGGTCGCGCTACCTTCGCCGTGGCGTCTGCAAAGGACTTCCCGGGCAAGGACTACGACCTCATCGCCTTCTTCGATTGTCTTCACGACATGGGCGATCCAGTCGGCGCGGCAAAGCACGTCCTGCAGGCTCTCGCGAAAGATGGAACCTGGATGATTGTGGAGCCATACGCCAACGACCAGCTCAAGGACAATCTCAACCCGGTGGGTCGCGTCTATTACTCCTTCTCTACGCTGCTTTGCACGCCCTGCTCTCGTTCCCAAGAGGGCGCCCTGTGCCTCGGTGCGCAAGCCGGGGAGGTGAGGATTCGTGATGTGGTGACCTCCGCCGGCTTCACCCGCTTTCGTCGTGCCGCCGAAACCCCCTTCAACATCGTGTACGAAGCTCGCCCCTGAACTCGCTCCCGCTCTGCGCCGCACAGGCTCAGCCCTTAGGCTGGGCCTGTGTCGTCTGTTCGTAAGAGCCAGTTCACTTTCAGCTTGTCTGCAAGTGCCGTGCAGCGGCACGCGGACGGCCTAACCGCGCAACCGTCCCGAAATGGGGATAAACTCCTTCGGATTCCTCCTTACCTCACTTCCGTTTCCCGCCGCGAACGCGAAGATTATGCGAAGATAACGCCAGTCCGATGGCTGCCGCCTCCCAACTCACCTTCGCGCCGGAGCACACCAGCCCCGACCTCCGCACCCCGCTCCATCGCACCTTCGGCCATCGCGACTTCCGCCCCCACCAGCAGCCCGTCTGCGAGGCTGCCGCAGCGGGCCGTGACGTTCTGCTGGTCATGCCGACCGGCGCCGGCAAGAGCCTCTGCTACCAGCTCCCCGCGCTCGCCCGCGGCGGCACCGCGCTGGTTATCTCGCCCCTGATCGCCCTCATGGACGACCAGGCCCACAAGCTGGCCGCCCTGAACCTCCGTGTCGCGCGCATCCACTCCGGCCTGCCCCGCGAAGACCTCCGCGAAGCCGCCCGCGCCTACCTGGAAGGCCGCCTCGACTTCCTCTTCATCGCCCCCGAACGCCTCCGTGTGCCCGGCTTCCCGGAGATGCTCGCCCGCCGCAAACCCGCGCTGGTCGCGATCGATGAAGCGCACTGCATCTCGCAGTGGGGTCACGACTTCCGCCCCGACTACCGGACCTTGGGTCAGTTCCTGCCGGCCCTGCGGCCGTCGCCCATCATCGCCCTCACCGCGACGGCCACCCCCGCCGTGCAGCAGGACATCCTGCGTGCCCTCCAGCTCAGCAACCCGGCAGTCTTCATCACCGGCTTCCGCCGCACCAACCTCCAGATCGAGGTCGTCGAAGCCTCCAAGCCGGAGCGCCTCGACCTGATGCGCAAGTTGCTCGCCCCGGATGCGGCCCGGCCCGCGATCATCTACGCCCCATCCCGCAAGACCGCAGACGAGATCGCCGGAACCCTCAACGGCAAGTACCCCACCGCCGCCTACCACGCGGGCCTCGACCCCGCCACGCGCGACCGGGTCCAACGCGCCTTCCTTGCCGGCAAACTCGACGTCGTCGTTGCCACCGTTGCCTTCGGCATGGGCGTGGACAAGGCCGACGTCCGCACGGTGATCCATGCCGCCCTGCCCGGCGCCGTCGAAGGCTACTACCAGGAGATCGGCCGCGCCGGTCGCGATGGCCTGCCCTCGCGCGCCGTCCTTCTCCACAACTTCGGCGATCGCCGAACCCAGGAGTTCCTGCTCGAAAAGAACTACCCTTCGGTGCCTGACATGGAACGCCTGCTCGCCGCCGTGAGCGCCGCTCCCACCAGCCTCTCAACCCTGCAGCAGCAACTCACCATGGAGCGCGAGACGGTCGAGCAGTGCGTCGATAAGCTGCTCATCCAGGGTGCCGTGATCGCCAACCTCGACGGCACCATCGTCGCCTCTGGCAACGCCCACTGGAAGCAAAGCTACACGCAGCAGGTGGGCTATCGCCGCGCCCAGATCGACAAGATCATCGCCTTTGCGGAAGGTGCGACCTGCCGCATGGCCGCCCTGGTCCAGCACTTCGGGGACCGCACCGACTCCGGCGTGCCCTGCGGCCTGTGCGATATCTGCCGCCCCCAAGGCACCTCCGCCTCTGACGCGCATCAGCCCGACTCGTCAGAGAGGACCGACCTTCAGGCCATCCTGAAAGCCCTGCAGTCCGGCCCGCGCTCCGCCGGCAAGATCTTCACTGACCTCCGCTGGAAAGATCGCAAAGCCTTCGACCACCTCACCGACGCCCTCGCCCGCGCCGGCCTGCTGCACATCGCCTCCGACAGCTTCCGCAGCGACGACGGACGAGACATCACCTACCGCAAGCTCTCCCTCACCCCGGAAGGCCGCGAAGCCGACAGCGCAGCGCTGGCCACCGTCTGGCTGCGCACACAAGCTCCTTCGGGAACGAAGTCAGGCTCCTCGCGCTCGAAAACCGCCGACACGAAGCGCTCCCCCCGGCAAACCGCGGATGGCGAACCCCTGAGTGAAGCGCAAGCAGAACTCGAGGCGCGCCTTAAGGCGTGGCGCCTGGCGGCTGCCCGCGCCCAGGGGGTTCCACCCTTCACCATCTTCCACGACTCCGTGCTGCGTTGCCTCGCCCAGACAAAGCCCGCAAACGTAGCGCAGCTAGAGAATGTTCGCGGTATCGGTCAGGAGAAGCTCAACCGCTACGGCGCCGATCTCCTCTCCCTCTGCCGCGGGGAAGAAGTCGCCCCCAGGGAGACCTCCCCCACTGCCTCATCGCAGGCCCGCTCCCGGAGGCAGCCCTCCGCACCCAAACTCATCGGCACCGCCCAAGCCAGCTTCCTCACCGAGCGCGAACGCAGCGCCATCAGCGGGCCAAACCGCGCAGGGAGCGCTGCTCCTGCAGCCAAACCCGACCCGCGACCCACCCCAGACC
>CAXTWN010000121.1:0-10649 GCA_964248055.1 uncultured Acidobacteriaceae bacterium
GTACCAGCCTTCCCGCACACAGGTAGTGCGCCTCCGGACGCACCGCCGCCACGTCCGCCGCCCGGTGCAGATCGATCGGTGGAGGCAAAACCTGCGACTCCCGCCCATAACACCGCCGAATGCGGTCCGCCACATACCGTGAGTTTGCAACAAAGTGCGTCACCTTCGCGGCCGCTGCCAGATCCCAGCGGCGCACCCGCCCCGCCGTCGCGGTGAATGCGGCACGGGTCCACGTGCCCATCGCCCTCCGGTACTCCTCGTACCCATCCCACAGGTACCGCATCGGCGAATGGCAGTAGCAGATCTGGACTGCGCCCGGGGAGAGCCGCACGCCCTTGATCGGCCCGCTGTCAGAGGACAGCACCAAATCGAAGCCGCGCAGATCGAGGCTCCGCACGGCCTCCGGATACAGCGGAAACAGGTGGCGATGGTGCCTGGCCGCCCCCGGCACCCGCTGCAGCACCGAGGTATGCAGCTTCCGCCCCGCTAAGCTCTCGGGCAGCCCCTCGGGCCGGGCCAGCAGGGTAAACAGTTCCGCCCCCGGAAAGAGCGCCGCAATGCACTCCGCCACGCGCTCCCCGCCGCCGCGGGTGACAAACCAGTGATGCACAACAGCCACTCGCATACCGGCAACGACCTGGACGGGAATGCGGCGCTAGTAGGCGCCGTCCTGGTTCGCCACTGAACTGAGCGTGCGGCAAAGAATCCTGATGTCGAAGCCCAGGCTCCAATGGTGGGCATAGTGGCGATCCAGCTGCACGCGCTCCGGATAACTCACCCGGCTCCGCCCCGAGACCTGCCACAACCCGGTCACGCCAGGCTTCACCAGGCAGTAGTCGGCGAAGAACTCCCCATACTTTTCCACCTCGGCGGCCACAATCGGCCGCGGTCCGACCAGGCTCATGCTCCCGGTGATCACGTTCCAGATTTGGGGCAGCTCATCCAGACTGGTGCGCCGTAAGAACTCGCCGACCCGCGTCACCCGAGGGTCATGCTTCAGCTTGTGTTCCTTGCGCCACTCCGCCCGCGCCGCCGGATTCGCTGCAAGGTAGTCCTCCAGTACCTCTGCGGAGTTCACGCACATGGTGCGGAACTTCCACATCGAAAAGAACCGGCCGTGCCCGCGGATCCTGCGGTGCGAGAAGAAGATCGGCCCCGGCGAGGTTACCCGGATCGCAACGGCGATCGCAGCGATCAGCAGGAGCAGGATCGGCAGGCACAGAAACGCCAGCGTCAGATCCAACCCTCGCTTCACCACCCTGTAGCGGAACAACCGCTCCGGACTTGCCGCGGCGATGCCAGCCTGCGGCCGATAACTCACGGTCATGGGTGGATCTAAGAGGAAAAACCGTTGCGACGTTGCCAGTTCTTCAGAGTTGCTCTGCTCAGTCATGCCCGGCGATGGTCTCCTCGCCGCTCACGGAGAGGCTCCATGGTCGGCGCTAGTCTATGGCAGAGACAGCGTAGAGAAAACCGCTTAGGGCCCTGCCGATCCGGTGAGATGAATCTCCCTGTGTTCCGGAAGATCCGTCTCCCTGGCGGCGCGCTCGTATGAATACAGCTAAGTGCAGTGAAACAAAACAATTTGGCTTGCTGTTTACGTAAGTGTACCTTGCCTCCAGACGAAAAGCGACTCACCTCCGGCCGCAGTCCCCGATGTCGCCAACCCGGCGCGAATCCGGATCCAGTCACCGTGCCGGGCGTCGCCATGCTTCTTTCATCGGCAAAGCCGAGGATCGCGCCAGCACTGTCCCAAGATGAGTCACCCCTGCCCCGCCTGCAGCCAGGCCTCTACCTCGAGGAGCGCATCCACCGCCAGCGCGCTCCCGGGACACGCCGCGCCTTCTGTCCCCCGCAGCAGGAACGCCTGCCGCAGACCCGCCGCATTCGCTGCGGCCACGTCCGAACACCGGTCCCCCACCATCACCGAGCGCCCGAGGTCCAACCCCAACTCCCGTGCCGCCCGCAGCAGCATGCCCGGTCCCGGCTTCCGATCCTCGTGCTCCCGCCGCCACGCGCCCAGCCCATGCTCCGGGTGAAAGGGGCAGTGGTATACGCCGTCCAACCCCGCGCCCTCCGCCCGAAACACCTCGCCCATCCACTGCATCAGCGCCTCGAAGTCCTCCGTCGAGTACAGCCCCCGAGCGATCCCGGCCTGGTTTGTCACCACAACGACCCGGTACCCGAGCGCCCGGGCCGTGCGCACCAGCGAAAAAATCCCATCGACCCAGCGCACGTCGGCGGGCAGGTGAAGGTACCCGATCTCCTCGTTGATCACCCCGTCGCGGTCCAGAAACAGCGCCGGAGCCAGTGCGTCGCTCAATGGGGAACTCCCGGCGTCGCCGCGATCTCCACCAGCCCGGTGTGCTCCGGCGTCAGCACCCGTGGGGGCAGCACCCGGCCCTCCGCCCGCAGCTGCAGCAAGGCCAGAACCTCCCGGACGACCATCGCCGGCGTTACCTGCTCCATACAGCCGTTGTGCGGGCACGGAGCATACTCCCGCCCGTCGTAGCAGGGCCGGCAGGCGAAGCCCTCGCCGCCCCACAGCGCCACGCAGTTGCCCCGGTGTGGCAGTCGGCCGCGTGGATCGGTTGGCCCAAACACGGTCACAATGGCGGACGGTGTGATCCCCGCCAGGTGTAGCGGTCCGGTGTCGTGCGTCACCGTCACCTCCGCCGAGGCAAGCAGCGCGACCGTGTCGAGCAGGCTTAGCGCGCCCATCACATCGGCGAAGCTTCCCGGCGCGGCCGCACGGGCTACGCGGTCGAAGTGCGCCGCCGCCCAGCGATCGTCCGGCCCGCCCACCAGGACCACCTCACAGCCCTGCCCGAGCAGCAACTCCGCTACCGCCACATAGTTCGCCACGGACCAGCGCCGCAGCGCGTCATCCCGCAGCAGGTTGCGCGCCCCTGCCGGCACCAACACCACCCGCGGGCGGCCCGGCTGCCGCGGCCTTGGGCAGGGTGGCAGCCCGGAGACCGGCACCGGTGCCAGCTGCGTCGGGGTCTCGGCATCCAGACGGCCACTCAGGATCCGGGCATACTCGTCCGTGTGGTGCCGTCCCGGCAGCAGGCGCGTCGCACGCTCCTCCCAAGATAGGTGGATGCGTCGCCGCGCCCGCACCGGCAACGTCAGCAGTCGATATCGGCGGTCGTAATACAGCGTTGCGCATAGGTCATACGCACGGCCCGCTGCGCGATGGCGCAACGCCCGCCACAGTGCCACCATCTGTCGCAGCCGCTCCCGCGAGCTTCCCCGCACCAGCTTCGCCTCGTCCACTGCGATCACATGGATCCAGGGGTAGAGCCGGAGAAGCGACGCCACGGCCTGCCCCGCAACCCAGTCGATCTCGTACCCGGCCGCGTGCATCCATGCCGCTGCCGGAATCGCCATCACGGCATCGCCGATCGCACCGAACTTCAGCAGCAGCAGTCGCTTGCGTCCACTTCCGGCCTGCGGAGAGGATCCAGGGGCCGGCACAACAGCCGCAATCGGGGGCGTCGGCGCGCTCACAACGTACTCACCTTACTCCTCCGTCGCGCGGTCCGGCGACTTTGTCCACCGCCGGTCGCGCAAGAACACACCCTGATGCCGCAGCACGGTGATAAACGCCAGGTAGCGCATGAGCAGCTCATAGCGGTCGGGGCCCAGCACCCGCAACGCCCACCGCAGCATCCGGTGTACCGCCCGCACCCGCCGGTCTGCTGGATCGAACTGCCGCCAGGTTGCCTTCGCAAGCGATGCCTTGCCCTTCATCAAACCCTGCTCCCGCGCGAACCGGGCAAACGGCCCCGCCGCGTCAAAGGGATCAGGGCTCTCTCCGTCCCCGCTAGTGAAGCGATCGACGTGCGCCGCGAACAAACGCCGTGCCAGCCGGTTCACCGCCGTCCCGTCCGACAACCGGTCAAACCCATAGGGCAGAGCCTCGGCCGTGGCGTCACGCCTCCCCAGAACCGCCGCGCGGTACGCCGCAAACAAGCCCTGCAGATCCGGTCGCATCGCTAGCGTGAACCGGTTGGTGTTCCGGGAGAGCTGCGCCGGATCGTCCAGATCGATGCCGGAAAAGTGAAAGAACCGCAACGGCACGTGCCCCCCGCCACTCTCCACCATGTGCCCACGCGCATCGGCGACCAGACGGCGCTCATGGAGATTCCAGTACGCCATATTCAGCCCGGCGTCCCGCGAGACCACCACACCCTCAAAGAATCCCGGCGCCAGGTTCATCCACTTCTGGTCGACAAACAGCCCTGTCCGGCCTTCGCTGAAGCCCAGTTGCAGACATCGCTCCTCCCACCAGTCCAGCAGCCGAAGCCCCTCCGCTTTGGCGGCAATCGCAGCAAAGCCCAGGTTGTAGGTGCCGTTATACAGCAGGTCCTGTTCGGAGGGCTCCTTACCGTCGAACACCGGCGCCGTCATGTGCGGCGTCAGCACCGCACTGGCCCCGGCCTCCAGCGCCGTGAAGACCGGCTCCAGCGGCGCGTATACAAAGATGTCCGGGTCGAGGTACACCACCGCGTCCAGCCCATACTTCCCGATCAGGTGTCTCAGGAATGTCGGTTTAACGTTGGTGTTCAGCTCCAGCAGGTCATACTTCATCGCCTGGACGCGCAGGTCGCGCAGCCCGATCTCGTCGAGCATCACCGGCGTGAGCCCCTCCTCCACGCGAAACGGTGTCTGGTCATGAAGGTCCGCCACGATCAGCACGAAAAAGCGCTGCCCGGGATGGTGCGCCACGTACGACGCCGCAAGCACGCGGGCAAAGCTCAGGTAGTTCGGCGAAACGATCGTGCAGGCGGCACGGCTCACGAAAGAACCGCCACAACGCAAGGGGGCATCCGGGGTAGCATATCAAGCCGATCCGGCCCGCGCGAACCCCGGCCGCCCCGCAGCACGGCTCAGTCTTTGGGCACCGGCACCCAGCTGCCTGCCGCCGCGTCCCACACCCGCACCGGACGCGCCGGCGCCCCCACGGCGATGGTTCGCGGCGGGATGGCCCCGGTCACCACTGAGTTTGCTCCGATCACGCAGCCATCGCCGATCTCTGCTCCCGCCAGCACCGCAACCCCATCCCCCAGCCACACATTGTCCCCGATCCGCACCGGCCCCGCGGAGAGGAGCGGACGCTGCGCCGGGGGCACCGCCGGATCGCTGGCCCCTGAACCCTCATATCTGCCGTGCGCATGGTCGCTGATCAGCACCCGGCTGCCGCACAGCAAGTGGTCGCCGATGGTGACGCAGTCCAGGCAGGCGATATGCACGTGATCCGAGAGCCGGGCCGACCGACCGACCGTCAACTGCGGCTCAAATGCGAGCGCCAGCGAACCCTCGCGGTAGCTCACCACCGCCTCCAGCCACAGGCCGTCGCGGGCGTGGAAGTCTTCCCCCAGCCGGATGCAGCTCACGCCCAGCAGCCGCGGCCAGCGTCCTGCCCGAAACCCGGGCGCGTTCAGCCGCCGCGCCAGTCCGCCGTCGCGCACCCGTCGCAGCAACGCACCACCTGCACGGCCCAGCATCAGTCCCCAGCCGTTTGCGCGAGCCTGCGCGCTAAAATCGCTCACGCCGGTCGCTCCACCATCGGCCCAACCGATCCGCTCGGAGTCAAACTGTCGGTCGGTTCCAGCCCCAGTTCCGGTTCAGGCTCCGCCACATGCGACCGCAAACGCCCAGCGCCCGGCCAGCCGCACAGCATTACGGAGTACACGAACCAGTAAAAGGCCATGACCGGAATGAAGTCGAGCGCCCCATCCGAGCCGGCCATCACGATGTAGATCAGCAGACCTTTGATCGCCGCCCGCTGCATCGGCAACCGCAGAATCGCGGGGTTCCACAGCAGGTACAGCGCGGGGCTCAGCATGATCAGGGTGAACGACACAAAGCCGCTCCAGCCCCAGTACTGCGCCGCGGACGCATACAAGACATCGGCAAAGCCATACAGCGGCTGATCCTGCAGCCAACTGGAATGGGTCGCCACCTGAAACTCTCCGGCCCGGTTGCCCACGGTCGGATCAAACAAAAAGCGCAGCAGCAGTCCGCTCTGGATGCCGGTAAAAAACAGCGCGCCCACGATCAGAACCATCGTGCCCAGCACAGCCAGGAACCGCCGCCGCGCCGCGCCCAGGTACAGCACCGGAAAGGTGCGCACCTGGCGGAACAGGTGCAGCGCCAGCGACAGCACCTCATTCAACACTAACCCGACCCACACCGTCCGCGACAGCGTCAGCAACAGCGCCCCGCGCACCGTGGCGCGCCGCAGCCGCGAGGGCTCCAGCCGCAGGTACATCGGCAGCAACAGCAGCGTCGCCACGCCGTACAGGTTGCCGTTGTTGTAGGTCGAGATCAGCTTGAAGAAGAGCCCCCGGGCGATGTTCTTCGTGCTTTCCAACTCGCCATAATCCGACGCGTTCACCGTCAGGTACGGGATCTCAATAAACCGGTGCGCCACCGGGTGGAGAAAAAATAGAAAGATCCCCCACGCCGCCGCATAGAAGATGCAGTGGCAGAACCACCGCGCCAGCCGCTCGCCGTCCAGCAGCGGATAAAAAGGCGCAAATACCAGCAGGAAGATCCACGGCAGCGCAAACAGCCCCACAAAGGTGCTGAAGGCAAACGGCGGATTCGAGACGCCGTAGTACTTCCCGGCGTACAAAAACAGCAGCTGCATCGGCATCAGCACAAAGGTGGCGATCACGATGCGGCGCGGAAACACCAGCGGCAGCGCCACAATCCGCACCACCAGGGCCCACCCCGATATCGCGGCCAGCAGCAGGTATCCCCACGTCAGCGGGACGCTGCCCAGCCGCAGCCCGCCCTTGGGAAACAGCACAAGAAAGACCATCAGCCAACACCCGGCCACGGTTCCCCACGGCGCTCGTGCGCGCACAGCCTGCATCGTGGCTCCCCTACAGCGCGCGGCGCAACCGGCCCAGGCTGGCCCGGTGCTGCGGGTTCTTCCAGATCCGCTTGCCGATCAACACCAGCAGCACGATCACCAGCGCCGCGACCGCTGCGAACCCGACTGCCGCCGTCACATAGGCGTCATGCGGCGGCCACGCCCGGAACTCGGGCGGCAGCGCCGTGTCGATCACCTGGAACGCCGGGTGCGTCAGGTTCGACTCGCTCCGCGCCGACCCATACTGCGCGGTGAGCCCGTTCACGGCGGCCTGCTGCGCCGTCACATCGTCCTGCGCCTTGCTCAGCTCCCGCTCCAGATAGGGCAGCCGGCTGGCCGAGATCGACGCACCCACCGGAGTCGGTCCCTGCCCCACCTCCTGCACCGCCTCTTCCCGCTCCAGCCCGGCGATCTGCGCCTTCACCCGCTGGATGTCCGGGTTGTCCTCCGCCTCGCTCTCGCGCAGGGTCTGCAGCTGCACGCGCAGCTGCGCGATCTGCCCGCGGTACCCGGCGATGTTGCCGATGCTCTGCGTCAGCTGACTCGCTGGGGCTACCTGGCCGGTGCGTTCCTTCAGCGCAATGAGCGCCTGCTCCGCGGTCGCCAGCCGCTCGCGCGCGGTCTGCAGTTGGGCGTCCAAGTATCTCTGCGCCTGCCGCGCCTGCGCCTGCGCCATGTTGTCGCTCAGGTCCTGCAGCGCGGTAAGGTAGGCATTCGCAATCGTCGCCGCCTGCTGCGCGTTCTCATCCCGCACCGTCACGGTGATGATGCCGTCCGGAGCCTGCGAGAAGGAGCTCTTCACCGACAGCAAAAACCGCGCAAACTCCCAATCCCCGGTCCCAAACGCCTGCATCAGGTGCGCATGGACGATCACGTCGTCCAGCACGCTCCGGCTGCGCATCAGCCCCAGGTATAGCGTTCCCGGCCCGGTGCTATTAAAGATGTCGCTGACACTGGAGATCTCCGTCCGCCCCTGCGAGGGCAAGAACGTCGCCGACGCCACATACTGCGGCTTCAGCGCGTTCACATACGCCAGACCCACCGCGGCCGCGACCACAAAGGTGATCAGCGCGATCTTCCACTCCGCCAGCACCGCCACCACGACGGCGACCAGATCGATGCCTTCCTCCGCCATCGGCTCCGTGTCATAGGGCAGCCGATCCGTCGCCGCTTTGCTTGTGCGTATCACTTTGTGCCCTCCCGGGTCCCCTTGCCGCGGCCCTTCCGCGTCGTCATCCTGAGCGCGGCGAAGGACCTCGCTATTCTGTTCGGAGCCACGCTACACCTTCCGGATCGCCGATCCTAGTCGTGGATCCCAGTCGTGGATTTTAGTCGTGCGCCAACAGGTACAACGTCGCCGCACTGAAACCGAAGTTGGTGACGATCGAGGTCAGATCCAGCACCCGCTGAAAGATCGCCCGTCGATCGATCACCGGCGGCACCACCAGCGTGTCGCCGGGAAACACCCGCGCCTTGCGCACATCCACATACTGCCGGCTCACCACCGAGCCATCCGCGCGCAGGATGAACTCCCGCTTCCTGTCCGCCTCCCGGTCGGGCCCGCCCGCGCGACGCAGGTAGTCCAGCATCGTCCGGTCCGGCGTGTACACAAACGAGTTGCCGTTGTAGACCTGACCCTCCACCGTCACGCTGGACGGCACGCGCGGCACCACAAAGCGGTCGCCATCCTCCAGCGACAGATCCGGCAGCTGATCGACCGACGCCGTGTTCGGATGGAGCTCCAGCACAATCCGCCCGGTTGGCACCACCCGCCGCAGCCGGTTCACCGCCTCATGCGCCTGCCCGGCGGAGACCCCCGCCGCCACCTGGTCGGTGGCCGAGATAGCCCGCGCCGAGTTCGTCGCCGTTACCGAAGAGATCTGCGCATCCAGCTGGTCGGCGTACTCCTGCAAGCGTTGCGCCTCTACCCTCCGGCTCGATTCACGCGTGAACTCCGACGCGTATAGGTACGCCTCGGGCGTAAACCCACCGGCCCGCCGCAGCAGCCCCCGCAACGTCTCGCCCGGCTGTACGCTGTACACCCCCGGTGCGACAAACTCCCCTTCCAGCCGCACATAGCGCGTCTGCTGGGTCGTCGGCACGCGGATATCCGCGGTCGAAAAGATCGTCACGATATCGTTCGGCTGGAGCTCGTAGTTCTGCGACGCATCGCCGTCCATCACCAGCTTGCCGAGGTTGAACGGGATCAGCGAGGTCTTCAGATCGGTTGTGCTCAGCCGCTCGATCGCGGCATAGCTCCAGTCAATATCCGGCGCGGTCAGGATGATGTCGTTCTGCGGTGTAAACGGATTGTTGCCCGCGGTCAGCGCATTGCCCACCGAGCTGCCGCCGGCCTCGCTCCCGCCGCCCGTCGCCGCCTGCGATTGGGCCTGGTTCTGTGTGCCGTTGTTATTGCTGTTGTTGTTATTGCCGTTGTTTCCTGAGCCGTTGTTGTTGTTCCCGGAACCGTTGTTGTTGGATCCATTGTTGTTATTGGAGCTCTGCCCCTGCGTGCTGCTGCGCGCCTCCACCGGCTGCGCGGCGCCCCGCACGCCCAACGCGCCTTGCCCTTGCGACGGCGTGGCGCTTGAAGGCAGGTAGTCCTGCGACGCCACACCCAGCTGGTTCTGCCGGCTCCAATAGTTCCGGGTAATCAGCGCCGCCCTGTTCGGAATCAGTTCGTTCAGCCGCATCCCCGGATGCCACGCATACCGCCCCGGGTTCGCCACATTGCCCCGCAACGTCACGGCGTTCCGGAACCGCTCCACAATCGAGCTGACGGTCACGATGTCGCCGTTCTGCAGCAACTGCGCGCCTCCGGTGGCCAGGTTCACATCCTCCACGCTGCGCTCGCTGTGCTCATACACCCGCTCCAGCCGCGCGCCTCCACCCGAGGCCACCGTGGTCAGCCCGCCGGCCAGCTGCAGCAGGTCGTGGATGCTGGTCGGCCCCTTCAGCTCATAGATCGCCGGCGTGTTTACGCTGCCCGCGATCGCTACCTGCGGGCCCACAAAGGGGATGAAGATGACATCGCCCGAAAGCAGCCGGATGTCCCTGCTCTTGTCGCCCCGCAGTAGAAAATCGTACAGATCGAAGTGCGCGACCGTCTCGCCCCCGCGCTTGACCTGGATGTCCCGCAGCGTGCCCGTGCCGGACGGCCCACCCGAGGCCAGCACGGCGTTCAGCAGCGTGCTCAGCGAGGAGATCGAGTACGTGCCCGGGCTCCGTGCCTCGCCCACCACATACACCTGAATCGTCCGCAGCGCCCCCAGGTTCACATTCAACGTGAAGTTGCGGTACACGCGCCCGAACTGCTCCTGCAGAAACCGGTTCAGCTGTCCATACGGCAGCCCGGCGATATGCACCGCGCCCACCACCGGCAGGATCACCGTGCCGGTCGGATCGACCGTGAAGCTGAACTGTTGGTTCACCTGACCCGACAGCTGCACGTTGAACGAGTCGCCCGGCCCCAGGATGTACTCCGGCCCGACCGGCACATCGTTCACCGGCGCGAACGTACTCGGCACGCCGTTGAACAGCGAAGTCCCAAACACCGGCAGATTGCGTCCGATGGAGTTCGCTACCAGCTGCTGAAACTCGCTGAACGTCTGCTGCTGTGCGTTGGCGGCAACTGTCTGTGCGGCGGACTGGGTGGCTGTTTGCGCCGCAGCCGCGTTCTGCCCCGCCCCCTGCGCGCTGGTTCCGCTCTGCACGGTGGTCGTCTGGGGCGCGATCACAGAGGGCGCCGCCGCCCCAACCC
>CAXTWN010000121.1:10659-10890 GCA_964248055.1 uncultured Acidobacteriaceae bacterium
TCAGAAGAAGACCAACGCCCGCGGTTCGGGTCCACCGCAAGCGACACACTACGTCCAAAACAGGTGCATTCACCAAAGAGTTTCCTGAAATCCGGGCACAGCTGCGCGGCATCGCCGCGGCAAAGGAGTCGTCGCTCCCAGTCTACCGCACCACCACTCCTGGTCCCCCGCTCGATTCGCCCCTCTACGTCAACGCTTGGTACGCCGCGCCCCCCGGCGTCTGTTGTTATG
>CAXTWN010000122.1:0-322 GCA_964248055.1 uncultured Acidobacteriaceae bacterium
TACACCAACGACGCCGACTCTCTGGGCAAGCGGCTCGCAGTGGATGTTTCCAAAACCGCCGCCATCGAGATTCCACGAACTGAGGCAAAGACCGAGCTGCGCCAGGCGGTTGAAGGTTTCCGAGCGGGGAAAACAGAGGCATCTATAGAGAAGCTCAAAGACCAGGGCAAGGTCCACCAGCACGCGCAGCCAGCCGAACGGATCTCCGCAGTTGCGAAAGAGTACGCCGCTACGCGGGACCGGACCGTCGTTCTCGCAGAGAAGCAGTCGGATCGAGCGGCTATCACAGCCCAGATTCGGGCCGAGCTGCAGCAGGCGGGCC
>CAXTWN010000122.1:374-606 GCA_964248055.1 uncultured Acidobacteriaceae bacterium
ACCGTAGAAGCCGTGGACTCGCGCCGCAACCTCATCGCCGTCAGAACCGGCCAGGATGATCTTGTCACCTACAGCCCATCCCGTTTGAAGACCGCGACCAACGATTCCAAGGTGTACCGCCCGGAGCTGCAAACCATCTCCCAGGGCGAGCGCATCCGCATCACCCGGCACGACAAAGAGCTAAGCGTCCGAGCTGGAGATTTCGCGACCGTAACTAAGGTGGACGACAGGG
>CAXTWN010000122.1:616-1215 GCA_964248055.1 uncultured Acidobacteriaceae bacterium
GTGGTCTGAAGGTACGGCTGGACAGTGGCAAGGAAGTGGACCTCACCGCGAAGCAAGCCCGGCATGTCGAGCATGGCTACGCCGTCGAGAGCGGCCGCCGCGTTTCGGCCGAGAGGTTTATCGTCACTGGCGACGCAACAGAGGCTAAAGCCCTCAGAAGTGTCCCCGCCCACGTGCGGGACCTCTCCGTCCACACCACGGCCTCGGCGATCCAGCAGCAGAAAGCCCCCGAGCGAGAGAAGACCCCGCAGCACGAACAGGCGCAAAAGCCACCGCAACGGGAGATTCAGCGCGGCTACGGGATCGGCCTAAGCCTCTAAGCGTATTGCTGTAATTACATACAGACACCCGTCGCCGGAGCGGTGCGAAATGTGGGAGACGCCGGCAGCATCGGCGTCTTCCAACGGGCTGTGCGAAGGGTGGGACAGCTTCACCGTTCCATGCTTTGCATAGACCGGTCATTTCCACGGCTGGCCATTGAGCCGCAAGCGCACGACTTGCAGAAGGTGTGGTTAAATCGGTGCGCCGCGACCATGAATGCGCTTCCACAGAAGGTTATGAACACCTCGACCGAATGAGACGGCAGCTTGTCTCCGAAC
>CAXTWN010000122.1:1225-10880 GCA_964248055.1 uncultured Acidobacteriaceae bacterium
GGTGATGAAGCTCAGTACGGTCGCCATCAGCAGGAGAACGAGAAACCGGCGATGCTTCCTGAACCCGGTAAACAGTGCAACGCCTCCAAACAGAGCGACGAGCAGAGCGAGGCTGCGATGAACACTCTCCTCAGCGGGCAGAATATGGGCAAGCACCGCCGAGAAAGACAACAACAAGGGCGTGAGCAGGCAGTGCACCACGCATAGCGCCGAAGTCCACGCGCCGAGACGGTCGGCCCATTCCCGCGATCCTGCTGAAGACAGTGAACTAGCCGAAAGCATGGATATAGCCTATTGCGAAGAGAACCGCATCTGCAACCCTAGCAGCAGGCGCAGACCTGGCCTTTCCGAGCCCTTCGAGCTTCGACGATCAGAATGGGTACCGCTGCGAGAGCCGCGACGGGATCTAGCCAGTGGATTCCAAATGCCGAGCGAAGGAGTAAACCGCCCAGGGTGATCGCCGCGAGATACGCACACGTTGCGGATTGCACTGCATCCGCACGCAATGCTTTATTGCCAGTCTGGTTCGCAGCATCCCGCTTCATCCTCGCAAGGACGGGCATCAGCAGGAGTGCTCCTGCGGTGATAGCCATGCCCAGACGACTGGTATCGGCGTTCAGGCGGAGGTACAGGCCAGCAAAAGCAATCAACGAGACCACGCCTGCCAAACCGTACAGCAGGAGCCCACAGATTTTCGCCGCACGGCTTTGCGACACCCGAAAGGCATGGGTGAACTGCAAAAGCACGACAACCGCCGAAACGACTTCCACAAAGCTGTCAGAACCGAAGGCCAGAAGCGAAACGCTCCTAGCCTTCCAGGCAGCGGTGAGGGCGACCGAGCATTCCACAAGCATCCAGCAGAGTGTCAGCCACTGGAGTGAAAGGATACGGTTCTCCATGGAGGAACGCGGAGCGAGGGCTGTTGTCATCATGAGTGCTTCCTTCTGAGGCCGATCAGAAGGCCGGCACTCATGCCGATGGATTTCTGGTGCCCTGCAGCAAAACTGTAGTCGTACGCCGGCTCCAGATACCAGCCGAAGTGATGCCGTCCGGTAGGCCAGAACATGAAGTCGCCGGCTACTTCGCCGGTCAGCGTGTTCGAGGAACGCCCATTCTGCTTGAAGTAGACCCATTGCGGCCCTACCCCAAGCATGAACTCAGCTTTGTTCGAGAGCGTCCAGGGCTTTTTGAACAGCAGATCGGTGTCCCACTCTGTAGAGTTCCGGGTGAAGAAGGGGGACACGCCTGCTTCAAGCTCCAGCCAGTGTTCAACAGGAGTCGTCTCAGCAGCAAAGTTCGGGGCAAACGTCGCCGAGCCGCCAGTCGTCGTCCAGCTCGTCGCTGCACCAACCTCCAGAATGTAGCTTGGATCGTCGTCCATTTCCTTGTGTTCGGTCGAGCCGATGGGTTCTCGGGCCACAAGTGTTTGCCCGCACGCGGGCAGACATAGAAACAGCAAAAGGCACACCTTCAGAGGCGTGTTGAACCATGTACGCATAGCAATCTCCAGGGGCGTTGTGACAATCCGGGCCTCAGCACGGAACAACAAAGCAGCTAAGAGATTTCTGTGCGTGGTGGTCGAAAAACGACTGAAGGTCTGGTGACCGCTGACAGGGGTGGTGCAAACGGTTGGGGTACTTGAATAACGGCTGTGGCTGTCAGGGTAGTCGCAGGAGTTGGAAGCCCTTGCAGGAGACAGCAAGAACAAGCGCCATTGCAGGTATCGGGAATGGCGGGCACGTGTTGGTGAGCAACCGATTTCGTGACAAATCCCGAAAACGGCAGGCCATCACAGACGTCGCAATGAGGGGAATCGAACGCAAGGAACGCGAAGAGAACACACAGGAGCCATACCACTAGACGGGCACGGTTTGTGTGCGTTCTGTTCACTTTTAATAAGGTTATCCACTCGCCTCAAGCTCTGCAACGGGAAGCGTAGAGGATGCCACTGCCAAGCTCTTAGCAGCTTGGCATATAGTGGCCCTCACGTGCTACGCTGGCGTAAGCTGTCTGGAATGAATAACTTACGTCCGATAATGAAGATTCTGTATAGCGGAATCGCGGGGTGTGTTATCGGACGCTTAGCTGCCTGGCGGAATCCTTTGGCTACTCTTCCATCTTGAAGCTTTGCTGTAGTTCTTCGCGATCGAGCGCGGCTTCGATCCGGGCCTCTACTCCACGAAGGAACACGGTTCGTACGCTTTGCAGGTGCTCTCGATTCTCGCGCAGAAACGCCTGAAGTGAGGCATCCGTTCCAACCAGTTCCAGGCATTGCGGTAGGCGAGGGTTCGGCAATTCCCCTGTGTCCATGGCAAGCGCGTGATCCTTCAGATAGCCGCCGATAACGCGATGTAGAAGAGCTTGCTCGACTCCGGCGTTCTTGGCTTGACGGAGCAGGTATTCGCCCAGGCTCTGCGGGGCCAACCGCCGCCACCAGCCATCGGGATTGCGCATCTGTGCCGCACTGAAGTACAAGCGCAGGATTACTAGTTCATTCATGGAGCTACCTCTCGCTTTCGGCTTCAGCATGGATCGTCGGCTTTTCTACCATCTCGCCGGCAAGCTTCGGCAGGTCGCGCATCTTGGCGACCATGGCCAGTGAGAGACCCTTTTCCCCAGCATTTTGGTGGTGCTTGCTTCGACCGATCCGTTGCGCCGTGTAGATGCCGGCGTGCCCGGAGAAGAGATAGCTGAACACGCAAGCCACAGCAGCGTACGCACCCGCTTCGGCTCCGAAGAGTTCGATGGCCATCAGCGACGATGCGATAGGCGTATTGGCCGCTCCGGCAAACACTGCGACGAAGCCCATGCCGGCGAGAAGCGATGGCGGCAACGGGAGGATGTACGCAAGTGCGTTGCCGAGCGTTGCACCGATAAAGAACAGCGGTGTGACCTCTCCACCTTTGAAGCCAGCACCCAGGGTAACGGCCGTGAACAGCAGCTTCAGGAGCCAGTCCTGCGGGTCGTGACGCGGACCGAAGGCGTCCAGGATCGTCGGGATGCCAAGGCCGATGTATCTCGTCGTCCCGAGGGGCGAAGACGGCGGCCGCAACAACGACTCCGCCGATAAACGGGCGCAACGGCGACCAGGCGATGTATCTCTTGAAGAGGTGACCGATGCTGTGGGTCAAGTTCGCGAAGCTCATGCCAACTAGCCCAAAGGCTGCACCCGCGACGGCTGCCCACAGCAGGCCAGGAGCACTGATCGTCGGCAGCTCCGCTACTTTGTAGAGCGTGTGGTGCACACCCCAGGCGTGTGTCGTCAGATCGCCCGCAAACGCAGCGACGAAGCATGGAACGATGGCGTCATAGCCGACCGCGCCGATGGCAAGCACCTCCAGACCGAAAACAGCGCCAGCGAGCGGCGTACCGAAAACAGACGCGAAGCCCGCGCTGATGCCCGCCATCAGCAGCACGCGGCGTTCCCGCGCATCCATGCGGAAGGGCTTGCCCAGTTGGTCGGCCAGAGACGCGCCTGTCTGGATAGCTGTGCCCTCGCGCCCTGCCGATCCGCCAAACAGGTGCGTCATGAAGGTGCCGATCAGGATGAGAGGGGTCATCCGAACGGGAATCGTGCGCTTGGGATCATGCACCTCATCCAGGATGAGGTTGTTGCCCGCCTCGACCGCCGTTCCCAGGTGGCGGTACATCAGGCCGACGAGCAGACCCGCGACCGGCAGCAAGGCAATGAGCCAGTGGTGTGCTTCGCGCGTGTCCGTCGCCCAGGTCAGCGAAACGAGCAACAGGGCGGACGCGGTGCCACCCAGAATGCCAGCAAGCACCGCAATCGGTATCCAGCGTAGCAGGTAGCGAAGGACCAGCAGTGTTTCCGCGAAAGAACTTGAAAGAGATTTAGACAAGGGACCTCCTACAGAATGTAGGAGTCATCAGCAGCATGAAGGCTCATGCGCGGTTCCGGCGAACTCCATCGCCGTGACTTGTGAGGCTAGTGTAGCAGCGATGCTCCGGCTACGAGACTTCCATTCCCTCTTCCGTCTCGGTTTGAGCGATGGCAGTGCGCGAGACGAGGGTGTGCGCTGTCAGGTGACCGGCTCCCACCGCGACAAAGCAAAGCGTGACGGAAAGCAGAACATTGAGCAGCGCTTTCGCCCATGCGCCCTCGCGCACCAGATCGAAGGTTTGCAGGCTGAAAGAAGAAAAAGTCGTGAAGCCGCCGCAGATGCCGACCATGACAAACAAGCGCATGTTCTCCGCAGTTGCGTGCCGCCCGCTCGCCAGCGTGTAGGTTCCGAAGAAGCCAATGATGAAGCAGCCCACCACGTTGATCAGCACCGTTCCCCATGGCATGGCTTCACTCCACGACAGCGTCCACCGGGTCAGCGCGTATCGCGCGAGACCGCCGAGCGCGCTTCCTAGAGCTACCCACATGTATGTCGTCATGCCTTGCAAATCGTGTAGCTCCGATGCTTATACCGTATTGCAATTTCCGATTGGATCGTCTTTCCGGTGAGGCGCACACTTTTCCCAGTAGCCGATGTGAAAAGGAGACAGTTCATGGAACTGAAGACACTGGAACACGATTTCGCAGTTGACGCGAAGCATTTGGGACAGGATCTGACGAGGGATCTGAAGGCTGAGATTGCGCACGTGACCGATCCGGCACAGTGTGGAAACATCGTACGGCGGCATTTCGACGGGATCGTGATCGCGCTCTACGTGTTCATCTTCCTGTTTCTTGCAACCGCGCTCCTGGCGTTCTACCTGTACACGCACCACTAGGATGGTGTTCGCTTGGGACCACCCGCTCCCGCCACTTTCGTGTGAGGAGGCTTCCCGGTTGAGCGAGGAGCCAGCGTAGCCGCATGGCTCAGCAGCAGTGAACGGAAAGCACCCACCGGTCCGGTTGGTGCCGGACCGCTGCGGTACACGAGCGAGAACCGGCGGGACAGCTTGAGTCCTTCGACGCGCGCTGTGCGTAGAGTTTCAAGAGCCAATTGATTGCGTACAGCCCAGCGGGACACGAAGGTGACACCCAGGCCCGCTTCTACCGCGCTTAGCAGACCTTCGGTGGAGTCGATCTCCATGCGAACGTTCAGGTCTTTCATCTTGAGCCCGGCGGTGGTCAGCGCCTGTTCCACGACACGGCGCGAGCCAGAGCCGAACTCCCTCATCAAAAGTGGCGCACTCTTCAGTTCTTCGATTCCAATCGCGTGATCCGACCACTCGTGTCCCGCAGGAACGACCAGGACCATGTGATCTTCCATGAATGGTTCGATGTGAACGTCTTTGCGTTGCTCCGGCCCTTCGATAAGCGCAAGGTGGACTTCACCCCGGACCAGCGCCTCCAGCATCTCATCCGAGTTGCCGCTTTTCGCAGTGACATGGACACGCGGGTTGCTTCTCATGAAGTTTGCAACCATGTTTGGCAGCAGGTATTGGGCGATGGTCTGGGATGCGCCGAGCGCGAGTTCTCCCGCATGCTCTCCGCAAGCACTGCCAACGGCAGCCAGGGCCTCCTCATCCAGGGCCTTCAGGCGGTCGGCGAACGGTAGGAGAGCCTGACCGCCCGGTGTCAGCGAGATGCGGCCGCCACCACGATCAAACAGTGGCGAGCCGATCTCCTCTTCCAGGGCCTTGATCTGCTGTGTGACCGCAGGCTGCGTCAGCAAAAGCTCCGCCGCAGCCCTGCTGAAGTTCAGGTGATGCGCAACGGCACGGAAGATGCGGATGCGGAAGTTTTCCAGCATTAGCGCACGACCACTTCAATACCGAATGTGTGATGAATGACGTAGGTGCCGAAGTTCTTGTCATGCTTCTCAGGCTGCGTGTTTCCTTCCGTGTCGGTGGCACGGCTGCGGAGCATATAGGTTCCCTTCTCCTGAGGGACCTGCCAGTCGAACTGCCAGCGACGCCAAACGCCATACTGAGGTTCGTCCAGAAATCGCACCGGGTGCCATGTCTTGCCATCGTCGGTGGTCAGTTCCACCTTTTCGATATGCGTATTGCTACCCCAGGCTGCACCAAAGACCTGGTATGTCGTACCCGCCGGGATGAACTCACGGGTACGCGGGCGGGCGATGGCGGACTTGACGGCCATCTGGCCCAGTGCACGGCGCATCGGGTTCTTGTTCTCGTCGTAATCCCAATAGGCGTAGTCGGAGGTTTGCCAGTAGCCTTTGTAGGGTTCGGTAAGCACGCGAATGTGCGTAAGCCACTTGACCGAGGCCATCCCGTAGTGACCGGAGACAATGACGCGCAGCGGAAAGCCATGATCGATGGGGATTTCTTCTCCGTTCATGGCATAAGCGATCAGTACATCGCTGGCTTTGTCGGCGGCCAGGCTACGCGAATACGAGGTGTTGCCGGGCGGGATCGGCTCTTCTTTCGGAGTGCCGGCATCGGCGGCTTCGAACAGGATTTCGCAAGCATTCGCAGCTATCCCTGCACGCTCCAGCAGCGCCGTAAGGGGTACACCCGTCCACTCCGCCGTGCTGACCGCGCCGAGTTGCCACTGCGCTCCCTTGACCTGCGGCGAAAGAAACACGCGGCCATTGCCCGCGCATTCCAGGGTCGCGGGCCGTGTCACCGAAGGCATCGCCAGCAGCTCTTCATAGCTGATCGTGAAGGGCCGTTCTACTGCACCGCCGATGCTGAGCCTGTAGTCGTGGCGGTCCAGCACCGGCGCAGGATAGTGACTGCGGATATAAAACTGGTCGTTCGGCGTGAGGAACGTGTCGAGCTGGTCGAAGGGCCATTCCAGGTTCAGAGGCTCCCGCTCGCGGACGATGAAGCCGATCTGCGGCTCTGGAGGGGCGACGGTGGAGGTTGCGTCAGATGCTTGGCTCATAAACCATCCTCAAGGTTCAATGCTACGGTTATGCCCTGCCCTGCGGTGTGTCCGCGATGTCGTACAGGGCACGGGGTGAAATGCGGTGCGCAAGCGCGCTGGCTCCAAGGTTAAGAACGATGAACAGCGGCAGCAGGTGCCACTGACCGGTGAGTTCGGCGGCCATGAACGCGGCCATCCAAGGTGCGTGTGTCACAGCGGCAAGGAAGACGCTCAGGCCAACGACCGCCAGCAATACGGGTTGCGGCAGGTGCAGCAGGTGCGCACAGGTAAGACCAAGAGCAGCTCCGGTGAAAAGCGTCGGCGTGAACACACCTCCTACAGTCCCCGCACCCGTGCAAACAGTCGTTGCAACCAGCCGCATCAGCAGTACCGCAGCCGTGACCTGAAGTACGGGAAGGCCGGTCAGAGTGTCCGTGAGGGCAACGTCGCCATTTCCCCAAACCGTCGGTGTCAAAAGGCTAAGGAGACCGACCGCGAGACCGCCCCAGAGCAATGGCAGCGGCAGCCTGCGCAGAAAACGAAAGCTGTGCAGCAGCCACTGGTATACAGGACCGATCACCGCAAGCAGGGCCGCCAGCGGCAATGCCCAGACTGCATCCTTGCTGAGGGTCAGAAAGCCGTGGACCGCAAACAGCGGCCCTGCTCCAAGCAGAAGACGGCTTACCAGCCAGCCCACTGCGGACGAGATCACCAACTCGGGCGCCTGCGCCCAATCCCACCTACCCAGGACGATCTCGTAAGCAAAGAAGACACCAGCATTGGGTGCTTGGTATGCAGCGGCGACGGCCGCCGAAACTCCGCATGCGACCTTGCGAGCAAGGGAGAATTCTCCCGTCGTTCTGCGCGAGCCAACCCACGAGGTTGCCGCGGTAGCGAACTGGATCATGGAACCCTCGCGACCGATGGCCGCTCCAGTCGCAACG
Organism: uncultured Acidobacteriaceae bacterium; assembly: GCA_964248055.1. Classification (GTDB taxonomy): domain Bacteria; phylum Acidobacteriota; class Terriglobia; order Terriglobales; family Acidobacteriaceae; genus Granulicella. The sequence goes on from CAXTWN010000122.1 coordinate 8,960, forward strand.
GAGAAGCCAGACGAAATCGTTCTCCAAAACGTCGGGGCAAATGCAATGCGGCCGTGGTCGAACCGCACCGCTTTCACGTAGCCCTCAGCTTCTTCGTTGCCGGAGAAGCGTCGAGCCATCGCGATCACAGCCATGGCGAGAAGCGCTCCAACAACCGGAACTGTCGCGCGGTGTACTGGTGTAAGCGAAGCGGCAGCGTGCGGCAGTAGCCCGGAGTGCCGCACGATCAACCATTGCAGCAGCCGGAAGAACATGCGTGCGCCCACGCAGGCGAATCCACTGACCAAGCCGAGTCCGGCAGCCCAAAGCAAAGAGATTGCACTGCTCCGGGCTTTGGTGCGGAACCGCCCTCGTGTTTGATCTTCTACTGGCATCACGACTGTACTCATGCCAGGACCGGCATTGTGTTTCGATTGACGGTCGCAAGCGGTGCTGCGAACGTATCGGTACGCTGGCGCAGGCGTCCAGCCAGTATCGCCGCGATTTCGACTGCCTGCTTTCGTATCTCCGGGATCGCAATGGATTCCAACAAGGTGCCCAGCCGCCCAGGACCCAGGTTGAACAGCACGCTCGAAGCCTCTCCCCGTGCATCGATGAGTGCGCCAAAGCGTGTGCTGCTCAACCCTCCTCCAAGTGGACCGGGCACAGCCAGCCCCTGCGCAAGCAGGCTGGCAAGCAGTGGCGAATCCACCCGGCGGTAGTTCATGCTGGGACCGGTGCAGTTGATGACTCGCATCGCACGCAATTCGCTCTGCCCGTCCGCCGTGCGCAGCGAGATTGTCGCGCCTGCGGGTTCAGCGCTTACTCCCACCAGATGCCCTTCCACGATCTTCAGCGAACCAGCAGCCAACTCTCCCCCGATGATGTCCGCGATGGGAGGAGCCATGCGGTGTCGCACCACGTCCCAACGCCGTTGCAGGTGACGCCGAAATCGCTTCTGTTCCTGAAGCGGAAGCGCAAGCCACAAATCGTTAGTGGTGCTGCGCAAGCTATCGATGGCTGCTCGCCACTCCATACCATTCGCGATGGCTGCCCGCAGCACCCGGAGATAGCTGACGCAGGTCGCAGGTGTCCCTGCCGGGATGGCACTGCGTTCGGCTGGCGTGTAGCCGGCATGGCGATTCGGGAAAACGCCATGCCGGGACACAGCCGTGATCGTACCGGTATGCCCCAGCTCGCGAAGCCGAAGCACAACGTCCACGCCGGTCAGGCCGGTGCCGATCAGGGTTACAGGCGCGTCCGCAGGCAGGTTGGCGTAGGTCGCTTCCGACCACGCGTTGTGGCAGTATGCCCCACTCTCCACAGCCGCAGTGTCGATGCCCGGCAGTGCCGCAGGATCGAAGTTCCCGGTTGCCAGCACCACTCCATCGGCGTGAAGCGTGCTGCCGTCCCTCAGCGTGAGGGTCGCGGCATTGCCAGTCGATTGCAGATCGAGAACTTCGGTCTGCAGGTGCTCGATGCCCGTGGTCTGGCTGAGTAACGCGCGAACGTAGCGGCCAAAGACGGCACGCGGCGCAAAAGTCATTGCGGAGGCTTCAGGGTCATAGTTTTCACGAAGCCACGCCAGGAAGTGTCCGGGCTGTGCCGGAAGGGCGCTGATCTTTCCGGCAGGAACGTTCAGTAGATGCCGCAGCGAAGGAGTCGAATAGGCCAGTCCAAGACCGAGTTCCGGGCGGGGATCGATGACGACGACCCGCGTCGCAGCTGCATTCCGCCGCAGGTGGAAGGCAGTCAGAGCTCCACTCACTCCCCCTCCAATGATGGCTACTGGCCTGGTGTCTAGCGCGGTGCCTGCTTGCATGTCGATCTCCCTTGTCACCAACTTAGGCGCGGTGCCAGCACAAAGGAATTCGCAAATCGTTATGCCCTATAAGCAAGCCTTTGACCTGCGGCGGCATGCCTCCAACTTCGGCTTATACCC
>CAXTWN010000123.1:0-10859 GCA_964248055.1 uncultured Acidobacteriaceae bacterium
TGCCATGATCAGCGCGGCCAACTTGCCGGAGTGGAACATGCTGTACAGGATGATTAAGATGATCATGATGGTGATGGGAAGGACGATGAGCAGGCGGCGCGTGGAGCGCTTCTGGCTCTCGTACTCGCCGGCCCAGTCAAGGTGATAGCCGAGCGGCAGCTTCACCTGGTGGTTGACCCGGCGCATGGCTTCCTCCACGGTGGAGCCGAGGTCGCGGTCGCGCACGGAGTACTTGATGGCGATGTAGCGGGTGCCGCCTTCGCGGTAGATCTCTTCGGCGCCGTCGGTGGTGTCCGGCTTGGTGATCTGGGCGAGGGAGACGCGTTCGCCCGAGGGCGAGACGATGCGGATGTCCTGGATGGCCTGCGGGGTGGAGCGGAACGGCCCGGCGTAGCGCGTGGTGACGTCGTAGCGGGCCTCGCCGTCAAGAACCTGGGAGATGGTGTTGCCGCCCACGGCGGTCTCGATGGCGTCCTGAACGTCGGCGATGTTGATGCCGTAGCGGGCGGCGGCCTGGCGGTCGACGACGTAGTTCAGGTTGGGCTGGCCGATCAGGCGAAAGAGTCCAAGGTCGGCGACGCCGGGCACCGCAGACATGACGCTGACGATCTCTTCGCCCTTCTGTTCAAGGGTCTTGAGATCGGAGCCGTAGAGCTTGACGGCGAGCTCGCCTTTGACGCCGGAGACGGCCTCTTCGACGTTGTCGGAGATGGGCTGGGAGAAGCCCCACATGACGCCGGGAATCTGTTGCAGCTGGCGGTTGATGGCGGCGATGAGCTCGTCTTTGTTCTCGTGGAAGACAGGGCGCCAGGAGTTCTTGGGCTTTAGGTCAATGAAGTATTCGGTGTTGAAGAAGCCGGTAGCGTCGGTGCCGTCGTCGGGGCGCCCGGTCTGGCTGACGACCTGGGTGACCTCAGGGAAAGAGGCCATGATCAGGCGGGAGCGGTTCATCACATCGATGCTGGCGGTGGGGCCGACCGAGGGAGCCAGGGTGCCGCGGGCCCAGATGGCGCCTTCGTCGAGGTGGGGAAGGAACTCAGAGCCGATGACGCCGGAGTAGATCAGAAAGGCGCTGATGAGCAGCGCGCCGACTGCCCCGCCAGCGGTCATGCGGGGGCGTTCGATGTGCCACACCACCAGGCGGCGGTAGCGCTCGGTGACCCAGTGCAGAACGGGATTCTCCCACTCCGAGGTGCCCTTACGAAAGAGAAAGCTCGCCAGCGTGGGCGCGATGAGCATGGAGAAGATCAGCGCGCCGAGCAGAGCGAAGGCGACCGTCCAGGCCATGGGGGCAAAGAGCCGGCCTTCAACGGACTGGAGGGTGAAGATGGGCAGATAGGCCGTGATGATGATGCCGATGGCGAAGAAGACGGGCCGTTGGACCTCGTGCGCGGCGATGCGGATCTGCTCGATCACGGGCATGTCGTCGCCAGGCTTGCGGTGGCTCAGGTGGCGAACGATGTTTTCGATCATGACCACTGCGCCGTCCACGACCATGCCGAAGTCCAGGGCGCCCAGCGAGAGCAGGTTCGCGGGGATGTTGCGGAGATCGAGGCAGATGGACGCGAAGAGCAGCGCAAACGGGATGGTGAGCGCAACGATGAACGCGCCGCGCAGATTGCCCAAAAAGATAAACAGGATGATGACAACGAGGATGATGCCCTCGGTGAGGTTATGGAGGACGGTGTGCGTGGTGAGGTGAAGCAGGGTGGAGCGATCCAGGAAGGGAACGATGCGCACGCCGGGCGGCAGCACGTTTTTGTTCAGTTCGTCGACCTTCCGGTGGATGCCTTCGAGGGTGGTGTCGGAGTTGGCGCCCTTTTGCAGGAGAAGAATGCCCTCCACGGCGTCGGGATTGTCCAGCAGGGTGTGGTGCTTGTTGGTGGGGAGCGTCTTGCCGATCTGGCCGAGGCGAATCTTGGCTCCCTGCAGGACGGTGGCAACGTCGCCTACGGTGAGGGCCGTGCCGTTCTGGGCCTTGAGCGGGACCTTGGCGATGTCGTCGGTGGTGCGGTACAGGCCGACCTCGCGCACGTTGATCTGCTGTGCGCCCTGCTCGATGAAGGAGCCGCCCGCGTCGGTGTTGTTGGCGGCAAGCGCGGTCTTGACCGCGCCGATGTTGAGGCCATAGGCGACGAGCTTTTCAGGGTCGAGGATGACCTGGTACTCGCGGGTGGGGCCGCCGAAGCTGGAGACGTCCACCACGCCGGGAACGCTCTTGAACTCCTTTTCCAGGGTCCAGTCCTCAATGGACTTAAGCGCCATGGTGTCGTAGGCGGGGTTGGTGCTTTCCAGCGTGTACCAGAAGATCTGGCCAACCGGGCTCCAGTCGGTACCGATCTGCGCCTGCAGCTGATTGGGCAGGGTGATCTGGGAGACGCGCTCGAGCACCTTTTCGCGATTCCAGTCGTTGGAGCTGGCGTCGTCAAAGGTGAGTTTCAGGTCAGCCAGGCCGGCGAGCGTGAAGGAGCGCAGCGACGAGGTGTGCGGGATGCCGGCGACGGCGATCTCCAGCGGAACCGTGACCTGCTGCTCGATCTCCTCGGCGGAGCGGCCGGGCCACTGTACCAGCACCTCGACGTAGTTGTTGGCGACGTCGGGATAGGCCTCCACAGGGAGGTTGTGGAAGGCGATGATGCCCCAACCGAAGAGCAGAACCGCCGCCACCAGAATGATGAAGCGGTTGTTGAGCGCGAAGTCGACGAACTTGCGGATCATGCCGGTGCCGGTCCCCTACTGCTCGGTCGCTTCTTCGAGATCGAGCGCGTTGGAGACCACTTGATCGCCGCTTTGGAGGCCCTGGGTGATCTCGACGGCGTTGCCGGGAAGGGTTTGGCCGGTGCTGACGGCGACGCGCCGGAAGTTGCCCAGCGCACCCGAGGGCACAAAGACAAAGGCGCGGTCGTGCAGGTGGAGGATGGCGTCGGCAGGCACGGTCAGCGCGGTCTGGGCCTTGAGGCCGTGGAAGGACGCGGTGGCGAACAGGCCGACGCGCAGCCGGTTGCCGGGATTAGGTACCTGGATGCGGACCTTGGCGGTGCGGAGGCTGGGGTCGAGGATGGCGCCGATGTCGGAGATCCTGCCTTTCAGGGGATGACCGGGGAAGGCATCGAGGAGGATATCGGCCTGGTCGCCGACATGGACCTGGGCGAGGTCGTTTTCATAGACGTCGCAGACCACCCAGACGTGGGACAGGTCGGCGATGATGAGCGAACCGGTCGCGCCCGTGGCCGTGAGCCCGGCAGCGCCCGCGGCCGTGGTGTTCAGGGCGATGACGACGCCCGAGATCGGGGCGTAGACGTGGACGGTGTCGCTGGGGTTCTTCTTGTCCACGCCCAGGATGGCGAGTTGCTGGCTGGCGGCTTTGAGGTCAGCCTGGGCGTCCGCCTCGCCGTTTTCGGCGATCTGGAGTTGAGATTGGGCGATGGCTCCCTTGTCGTAAAGGAGCTTGTCGCGGGTGAGCGTGGTGTTGGCGAGCTGCTCGTCGGCGACGGCTTTGAGGTAGGTCGCAAAGGCGGTGGCGACGTCCGGCGACTGGACGTCCATGACCAGCTGGCCCTTGTGCACGAAGTCGCCCACATCGACGCGCAGCGCGGTGACGCGGCCGTTCGCGATGGAGAGCACCGGGACCTCGTGGGCGGGGTCGGGCTGCACCTGGCCGGTGACGTTGAGGGTGGCAAAGGTGGAGCGCGCGGCGACGGAGACCAGCGGAAATTGGTTGGGGGTCTGGACGTGCACCTGCGAGGGCGCGCCCGTGGCGACCACGGTGGGAGTGGATGGGGGCGCCTCGGCCGCCTCGCGGGCTTCCGGATCCTGCTTGCCGTGGCAGCCGGCGAGAACGGCCAGCCCCGCGCCGAGCAGCAGGGCCGCGGCGGATCGACGAAGCGACGGTTTCGACGCTACGGGTAGCTTCCCGGCAGCCAAGGTTCGCAGTTTTCCCACTCTTTCAGTACAACATGACGCCTGCGCGTCCCGTGTTGCCTTTCCCGTGCCTTGCGCACGAACCCAGCGTAGCGCCTTCTCTCCGCGCGGGGCATAAGGAACCCGCAAAGGTAGACCCGGACCTGAGGCAAAGCATGCGGTGCGGCGGGGCGGCGCTGTTCTATAACAGACGGAGGGGGCGGCGAGATAGATGCGTTCCACCGAAGATGGCGAGGGACAGGGCAGCCCAGGGTTCCTCTTTTACGACCCGGCCCTGAGCTACGAGGAGAACTACGAGCGGGGCCCGTTCTGCGCGTTCCCGGCCCGGCAGCGGCGCTGGGCGGAGCCGCAGCATACGTTTCTGGGGCAGCCCGTGAGCCTGCCGTTTGGGATCCCGGCGGGACCGCTGCTGAACGGCCGCTTCGTAAAGGCCGCGCTCGATGCGGGCTTCGATCTCCCCGTGTACAAGACGGTGCGCACACGGCGCTGGGCCAGCCATGCCTGGCCGAACGTGTTGGCCGTACGGGCCGAGGGTGACCTCCATCCGACGACCAACCGGCTGGTCGGGCACACGGAGTACGCCCAGCCGCTTTCCATTACAAATTCCTTTGGGGTGCCGTCGTTTCCGCCGGAGGTGTGGCAGCCGGACCTGGCCGATGCCGTAGCGTACGCGGGGCCGGGGCAGGTGGTCATCGGCAGCTTTCAAGGCACGCAGCCCGAGCAGGGTGGCGTGGCCGCGTACCTGGAGGACTTCCGGCTGGGCGCGCGCCTGATCCGGGAGACCGGCGTAAAAATCGTGGAGGTCAACCTGAGCTGCCCGAACGAGGGCACGGCCAATCTGCTGTGCTTTGACGCGCCGCGGGCGCGGATGGTGGTGGAGGCGATCAAGGAGGAGTTGGGATCGGTGCCGCTGGTGGCGAAGATCGCCTACTTCGCCGAGGAGGCGGCGCTGCGACGCGTGGTGGAAGCGATCGGCGGCGTGGTGGACGGGCTGGCGGCGATCAACACCATCCCCGCGGAGGTGGTGGATGAGCGCGGCGAGCAGGCGCTGCCCGGCGAGGGCCGGCTGCGCAGCGGCGTGTGCGGCGCCGGAATCCGGTGGGCCGGGCTGGCCATGGCGGAGCGGCTGGCGCGGCTGCGCGAGGAGTTGGGACTGCGCTTCGCCATCGTGGGCGTGGGCGGCGTGTCCAACGCGGCGGACTATGCGGCCTACCGCGTGGTGGGCGCGGATGCGGTGATGTCGGCGACAGCGGCGATGTGGAACCCGCGGCTGGCCGAGGAGATCGGGCAGAGCGTGCGCGAGTTGGCCCATGCGGGTTGACGCGGGGGCGATCGCGGAGGCGCTGCTGGCGATCGGCGGGGTGGGCTTTCGGCTCGAGCAGCCGATCACGTTCAAATCGGGCATCGTCTCCCCGGTCTACTGCGATAACCGGACCTTTCCGTTCTGGCCGGCGCAGTGGAAGAAGGTGATCGAGGGCTTTGCGGCGCTCATCGAGCGGGAGGGGCTCACCTTCGATGTCATTGGCGGGATTGAGACGGCGGGAATCCCGCACTCGGCGGCGCTCGGGTATGCGACCGCGCGGCCTTCGGTGTTCATCCGCAAGCAGGCGAAGGAGCATGGCAAGCGCAATCGCATCGAGGGGGGCGAGGTCGCCGGCAAACAGGTGCTGCTGGTCGAGGATCTGGTGACGACGGGCGGAAGCAGCCTGTCCGGCGTGGCGGCGCTGCGCGAGGCGGGCGCGACGGTGACGGACTGCCTGGCCATCATCAGCTATGGCTTTCCGGAGGCGACCGACGCCTTCGCGGCGGCGGGCGTGCGGTTGCACACCCTGACGAGCTTTGACGCGGTGCTGCGCGAGGCGCTCGGGCGTGGGTTGCTGGACGACCCAGGCGCGGCGACCGTGCGGGACTGGCTCGGCGAGCCGCATGGATGGGCATTGCGCCGGAGTCTCCGGTGACGATGCTGTCGGCGGCGATCGGGAAGCTCCAAGCGCGCATGGAGGCCAGCGACTCCCTGCTCTGCGTGGGGCTTGATCCGGAGTGGGAGAAGATCCGGCTCGCGCAGTACACGGCCGGCGGCCGCAATCCTGTGGTTGGCTTTTGCCTGCAGGTCGCGGAACGGACAGCGGAGTATGCCTGCGCGTTCAAGCTGAACACCGCGTTCTTTGAGACGCGGGGCTCGGGCGGGTGGAGCGAGTTGGAATCCGTGATGGCCGGGCTGCGCCGCGACTTCCCCGACCACTTTCTGATCTGCGACGCGAAGCGGGCGGATATCGGCAACACCAATCGCGGGTATGTGCGCGCCGTCTTCGACGAGCTTGGGGCGGATGCGATCACGCTGCATCCCTACCTTGGACGCGAGGCCCTGACGCCCTTTTTGGAACGGGAGGACAAGGCGTCCATTGTGCTTTGCCGTACCTCCAACGCGGGTGCGGGCGAGTTGCAGGATCTGGTAACGGACGGCAAACCGCTATGGCAGCATGTGGCCGAGCGCGTGAGCACCGCGTGGAACGCGCGCGGCAACTGCATGCTGGTGGTGGGCGCGACCTGGCCGAAGGAGATGCAGCGGATTCGGGCGGTGGCGCCGGGAATGACCTTTCTGGTGCCGGGCATCGGCGCGCAGGGCGGGGAGATCGAGGCCACCGTGCGCGGCGGCTTGCGGGCGGACGGCAAGGGGCTGCTGCTGTCGAGCTCGCGGGCGATCCTGTACAGCAAGGACCCGGCCGGGGTGGCCCGGGATACGCGGGATGCCATCCGCGAGGCGGTGGCAAAGGTGAAGGAGACGGGCCGTGGCGATCGCTGACCGGCAGACCGCTGACCGGCTGCGCATTGAGGGCACGCTGGTCAATCACGACCGCGTCTTCGAGGGCGCGGTTGAGATCGATGTTAAGACCGGATTGATCGTCCATGTGGGCGCAAAGACCGGGCACAGCGATCTTGATGCCACAGAGTGCCTGATCTTCCCTGGCTTTGGCGACATTCACGTCCATGCGCGTGAGGACGCGAGCGGAACGCAGACCTACAAGGAGGATTTCAGGTCGGCTTCGGCAGCCGCGGTGCATGGCGGCGTGGTGCAGATGGCGGATATGCCGAACAACCCGACCGCGCCAGTGGACGATGCCCGGTATGCGGCGAAGGAGCGGCTCACGGCGGTGAGCGACGTGCAGGTGACCCTGTATGCGGGCATCGGGCCGACGACCGCACCGCTGACGCGGCACGTGCCCTACAAGGTCTACATGGGGCCCAGTGTGGGCGATCTGTTCTTTACCTCGCAGGCGCAGTTGGAAGAGGTGATTGCGCGGTATCGCGGGTGCAATGTGAGCTTTCATTGCGAGGACCCGGAGATCCTGGAGGCCTCGCGCGGGGAGCCGACGCATGAGGCGCGACGCCCGGCGCGGGCGGAGATCACCGCAACCGCCTTTGCGCTGCACCTGATCGAGACCTACGACCTGCAGGGGAAGCTCTGCCACTATTCCACCCGCGAGGGCCTGGAGCAGATCAAGGCAGCCAGCGCGCGTGGGGTGCGCGTGACCTGCGAGGTGACGCCGCATCATCTGTTCTTCGACACCTCGATGCTGACCGACGCGAACCGGATGGCGCTGCAGATGAATCCACCGCTGCGCACGCGCGAGGATCGGCTCGCGCTGGTCGAGGCGCTGCGCGTGGGTCATATTGACTACGTGGCGACGGATCACGCACCGCACACGTTGGAGGAGAAGGCAGTCGGGGCCAGCGGCGTGCCGTTGCTGGACACCTATGGGGCGTTTGCGGCGTGGCTAATGCGCGAACAGGGGTTTACGCCGCAGGAGATCGCGCGGGTTTGTGCGTACAACCCGGGGCGATTTGTGCGGGAGTTTCTGCCCGAGGGATGCGGTGAGGGATACGGTGTGATCGCGCCGGGGTATGTTGGGTCGCTCACCGTGTTGGATCTGGAAGCACCGTACCGGGTGACGCGGGAAAGCGTGCGCAGCAAGTGTGGCTGGTCGCCGTTTGAGGGGTATACGCTGCCGGGAAGTGTGCGCTACACGGTGCTGCGGGGAGTGGTGCATGGGGCGGGTTGATGGCTGCTCGGGCCTTGTGGGTGCCCGAAGTGAGAAGCAGGTCCTTCCGCTTCGCTTCGCTTCGGTCAGGATGACAAATTGTTGGACGTACTAAGCAGTGGCGGCGAGTTGTTGGTACTAAGCAGTGGCGGTGAGTTGTTGGGCGTACTCAGCAGTGGCGGTGAGTTTAGGTCATGGGTGAGTTGAAACATCTGATCAGCGCGGCGCAGTTCACACCGGAAAGCCTTGCGGAGCTGTTTGCCGGGGCGGATCGCCTGCAGGCCGATGACAAGGCCCGGCGGATCTTCCCAGTGCTGCAGGGGCGCATCCTGGCAACGCTGTTTTATGAGCCGAGCACGCGGACGCGGCTGTCGTTTGAGGCGGCGATGCAGAAGCTGGGCGGCAGTGTGCTCTCGGTGGAGAACGCGCGGGACAGCTCGTCCGCAGTGAAGGGCGAGAGCATCGCGGACACGGTGCGTGTGGTCTCGGGGTATGCGGATGCCATTGCGATCCGGCACTTTCAGGAGGGTACGGCGGCGGAGGCGGCCGCGAGCTCGCCGGTGCCGGTGATCAATGCAGGCGATGGCGTGGGCGAGCACCCCACGCAGGCGCTGGCCGATGGATACACGATTCATCGTGAGCTGGGCAGGCTCGATCATCTGCGTGTGGCGCTGGTGGGCGACCTGCTGTACGGGCGCACGATCCATTCGCTCCTGCCGCTGCTGGCGATGTATCCGGGGCTGGAGGTGGAGCTGGTGTCGCCGGCGTCGCTGCGCCTGCCCGCGCGCTACGTCGAGACGTTGCGCGCGAGCGGTGTGCGGCTGCACGAGACGACCACGCTGGACCAAGCGGCGCTGGATGCCGATGTGGTGTACGTGACGCGCGTTCAGGGCGAGCGCTTCCCTTCCGCGGCCGCGTATGAGGCGGTCAAGGATGCCTATGTGCTGACGTTGCGCACCGCTGAGCGGCTAAAGCCCGGTGCGGTGATCATGCATGCGCTGCCGCGGTTGCATGAGATTGCGCCGGAGGTGGATCTGGATCCCCGCGCGGCGTATTTCCGGCAGGCGCGGAATGGATTGTATGTGCGCATGGCGCTGCTGGCTGCGATGCTGGCGTAGAGCGGTGAGTTACGTATCTGCGATCAGGAGGGTGCCGGTCAGCGCTCTCCGGCAGTCGAAGGTGAGTGTGGGTGCGCCTTGCGCCTGCGACGTTTGCCAACGACTGCCCAGGTCACGGTGACAGCTGCGTAGAGGCAAGCACAGACGACAAGGACAGCGCTGTTCGCCGCTGGTAGGTTCATAGTCCCGAAGCCCTCCCAGGCCGACCGGTATCAAACGTACCATAGCGCCATAGAGCGCCCCGGGGTCATGCGACAATGAGCTTTGTTCGCTGACTTGACCATGCTTCGCTCTGTGTTCATCGCGCTTTCGGCTAACAAACCGCTGCGTTCCTTTTCGGAGCGCAATCCGTTGGGCCAACGCCTGTCGCGCCGTTTTGTGGCCGGCATCAGCCTGGATGAAGCGGTTGCCGTGGTGGAGCAGTTGAACGCGGAGGGCATTGAGGCTTCGCTGGACTCGCTGGGCGAGAGCGTGGTGCAGGTGTCGCAGGCCGAAGAGAGCGCGGCGGTGTACCACGAGCTGCTGGACCGCATCGCCGCACGCCGGCTGCGCGCCAACATCAGCGTGAAGCTGACCGCGATGGGCATGGACATCGGCGGCCATGGCGCGGGGCCGGAGCTGGCCGAGCGCATCGTGGGCGAATTGGTGGCGCACGCGGCCGAGTTGGGCAGCTTTGTACGCATCGACATGGAAGGCTCCGACTACACCGAGGCGACCATCGCTATGACGGAGCGGCTGCACGGACGCTATCCGGGCTGCGTGGGCACCGTGCTGCAGGCCTACCTCTACCGGACCGCCGACGACACGGAGCGACTGCTTTCGCAGGGCATCCGGATCCGGCTGTGCAAGGGGGCCTACAAGGAGCCCCCGTCGCTGGCCTTTCCGGAGAAGGTCAACGTCGACACGAACTATGTACGGCTCATGAAGCGCATGGTGACGAGCGGCGTGTTCTGCGGGATCGCCACGCATGATGAGGCGATCATCGACGAGTTGCGTGGCTTTGTGCGCGAGAACAACGTGCCCGCGGAGGCGTTTGAGTTCCAGATGCTGTACGGGGTGCGGCGCGATCTGCAGCGCAAGGTGGTGGCCGAGGGCTTTCGCATGCGAACGTATGTGCCGTTTGGGACGGAGTGGTATCCGTACTTCATGCGGCGGCTGGCGGAGCGACCGGCGAATGTGTTGTTCTTGGCGAAGAATCTGTTGAAGAACTAGCTGCTGTCAGGCTCTGTCTTCGAAGGTGTAGGCCGCTCGTATGGCAGCCTTTGGCGCGCAGCTGCAGTTCGTGGAGATGTCTTCGCTTGCCGCTGCGGAGGAATGCGGGGGTCTCTCCACTGCGCTTCGCTTCGGTCGAGATGACGCCTCTTTAGGAGTCCAGACAAGCCGGGGGTCTCTCCGCTGCGCTGCGCTGCGCTTGGGTCGAGAGGACACTGTTTGGGAGAACCTGACCGCCGCAGATCGCTCCGGCGCGGTCTCAGAGCGCGAGACTCTCTGCAGTGAGGCTACTAGGGCGTCTGCATGGCGGGTGGTGCGGAGGGTTGCTCCTGCAGGTTGCGGCGCGGGAGCGGCGGCAGCAGCATGGGTTCCACGCGCAGGAGGTTGTACATCACGGCGCGCTGCGCCTCGTTGAGTGGGGGGCCGAAGCGGCCGGAGTTGAGCGCCGGGAGGCGTTGGTCGGCGGGCAGGTCACGCAGGGCGCGGAAGGTACGCGCGACGACCAGGCGCTGATCGGGCGGCAGGCTGCCGAGCTGGCTCATAGCGCTGCGCACCTCCGCGCGCTGCG
>CAXTWN010000124.1:0-10835 GCA_964248055.1 uncultured Acidobacteriaceae bacterium
ACCTGCACACGGACCTGGTCGCCAGGGGCGAAGTCCGGGAGGTCGGTCCGCTCCAGTTTGGCGGCCAGCTTTTGCATGATGGGATGAATCATTTGTAAGGCATCCTTGCGTGAAGTCGCAGGATTCAGTGTATCGCAAATCTGGGGCTTGTGGGGAGCCCCGGCCGGGTCTTCACGCTGTCTCATCGGGCTCGGCAGCAGGCATTTCGTCGTGCGCGGTCCACTTCGCCAGCGAGCGCCGGTCGGTTTCGTCGAGTTGTGCTTTGGCGAGCAGATCCGGCCGATTGGCCTGCGTTCTCGCCAGCGCGGCTTCCCGTCGCCAGCGTCGCACCGCAAGATGGTCACCGCCCTGCAGCACCGCGGGTACCGCCGCGCCGCGAAACGCCGCAGGCCGCGTGTAATGCGGGTAGTCGAGCAGACCGCCCGCGCCATGCGTGGCGCGGGGCGAGCCGTCCGGCGCGGCAATTATTCCGGGATCATCCTGCTCGCCGAAGCTCTCAAACCGCACCGAATCCGCGTGCCCGAGGACCCCCGGAAGCAGGCGGGTGACCGCATCGACAATAACGGCAGCGCCCAGTTCTCCGCCCGAAAGCACGAAGTCGCCGATGGAGAGTTCACGATCACACAGCAGCTGCGCGACCCGCTCATCGACGCCCTCATACCGTCCGCAGATCAGTACCACGCGCTCCAACCGCGCAAGCTGCCGGGCCTCGTCCTGATCGAAGCGGCGCCCAGCGGCCGAGAGCAGCACCACCGACTCGCGGCCGGGATCACGCTCGTGCTTCGCGGCTATACCAAGCGACTCCACGCACGCAAAGATCGGCTCCGGCTTGAGCACCATCCCCTCGCCCCCGCCGAAGGGCCGGTCGTCCACCGTGCGATGGCGGTCGTGCGTGAAGGCACGCAGGTCATGCAGCCCGATCTCGATCCGCCCCGCCCGCAGCGCACGATGCAGCACGCCGAACTCAAAGGGTCCGCGAAAGAACTCCGGAAAGAGGGTGACCAGATCGAAGCGCATAGGACGTTCAGAGAAGGAGCGGAAAGGCGAGCAGCTAAGCCTCCTCGTCCAGCCTATCGAACAGACCGGGGGGCAGCTGCATACGAATGCGCCTGGCGGGCAGGTCGACCTCCAGGAGCCAGGCGCGGACAAAGGGCACCAGCACCGGCTCGCGGTCTTCTTCGTCCCCACCTTTTGCGGTCACGGGCTGTACGGCGAGCAGGTCCGGCGCGTCTGCGAGGCGCGTGCGGCCGTCGGCTGCGACGGGGAACTGCACCTCCGCGACGGTGCCCCGAGGGACCTCGCCATCCCACAGGGCGCAACCAACCAGATCCCGAACGCGAAACGTGTCCTCGTCCAACGCCGGCAGATCGTCCAATCGCAGCACCAGCACGTGACCGGCGAGCGCCTCGGCCTCGTTGATGCTCTCCACGCCCTGCAGTTCCAGAACCAGCCGTCCAGCGTTACGGCCCGTAGGCTGCCAGGCGCGTTCCAGGACGCGCTCGAGAGAAGCACCCGAGGAAGGTGCGTTCGACGAAGCAACGACTCGGAAGATTCGACCTGGGGAGAAGACCGCCGCGTCCGTCTGCGGTTCGGCGAGCAGCTCGCCGCGACGGCCCTGCGGTCGCAGCAGCAGGGCTACGGGAATCCACTCGTCGTCGGACGCGGTCATGGGAGGCGGGGTCTAGCCGGGCGCCTAGACCTCGTCCTCTTGCACTTCCACGATGTCCAGGGAGAACCGATGCTTCAGCTTCATGCTGGCGGCACTCAGAATGGTACGCAGAGAGCGCGCGGTGCGTCCCTGCTTGCCGATGACCTTGCCCAGATCACGGGGCGAGACCTGCAACCGCAGTACCACGGCGCCTCCCTCGGTCAACGTCTCCAAACGCACGGACTCGGGTTCGTCGACCAGAGCCTTCGTGATGTCCACAACCAGCGTGCTCATCTCGGCGACGGCGCGATCCTGCGCCGCGATATCAAACGTTTCAGTCACTTGCCACACCTCAGGAGAGATCGCAGGCGAAACGCACACCGTAAGAGCCTGACCTCGTGAGAGCGGGACAGGTCTCGGGAAAGCGCATTTGCAGCTCATCTGCGGCAGCGCCTGTTTTGACGCTGCACGCCGGCGGTTCAGCACCGGCATTGGTGCGAGTCTACGGCAGCGTTTGCGGCTCGCTAGAACTCTTTGGGCACGCTTGCTTCTCTCCGTCGTGCCGCGGCGAGTTACTTTAGGCAGCAGCAGACGCTGCAGACACAGGCTCGGCCGCAGGCTCGCCGGCGGGCTGCTTGGCCAACAGGCGGCCCACGGTCTCGGAAAGCTGCGCGCCCTTGGAGCGCCAGTACTCGATGCGCTCGCGCTTGAAGTTCACGGTCGCCGGCTCGGTGCGGGGATTGTAGGTGCCCACCACCTCGATGGAACGGCCGTTCCGGGCACGGTCCTTTTCGATCACAACGACGCGATACTGCGGCTGCTTGCGGGCGCCCACACGCGCCAAACGGATCATCAACACAGAAAACTCCTCACGGAAACTGAAATCGAAGCGCAAACGGCCGCTCCATCCGACAACCCGCCCGGCACAGACACAGGCGATGGAAGGGCCGAACACCTAAGTATCGCGAAATCGGCGGACTGTGTAAAGGTCCGCGCATGGATACGTAACAGCCATGCAAGTCGAGGTCACGCTGGAGGTCGTGCCGTAGCCCCCGCCCGGCCTATGCTGTGGGTGGAAACAGCCACTGCAGCACGCGGTCGAAGCGTCGTGCCCAGGCGTCCTCGGCGTGCAGGCCGCCGGGGACGCGCAGATAGCGCAGGTCGCGGTCCTCGCGCCAGCCGCGGCTGAGCAGGCGATGGTGCAGCACATCGCAGTCGCGCAGGTGGCGCAGTCCCTCGGACATGCCCATATCCAGCCAGATCTTCGGCCGCGGCTCAGGCTTTGCCGCGCCCACACGGCCCAACAGCTCACGACCGTTCCACCACACACTGGGCGACAGCACGCCGAGCTTGCCGAAGACCTGCGGATACGCCAGCCCCAGGGCCAGCGAGATGAGCCCACCCAGCGAAGAGCCGGCCAGCCCGGTGTTCTCGGCCTCGGGCCTGGTACGCAGCGAGCTGTCAATCAGGGGCTTGAGCTCATCCACCAGCAGCCGCCCATACAGCGGGCCCTCGCCGCCGCCAAAGCGCCGGTCCCGTGAGGGCGTGTACTCCGCCATGCGGCGGACCCCCGCGTTGTTGATTCCGACCAGGATCACCGGTTCAATCAGCGCCTCCCGCGCGAGGCGGTCAGCGGTGGTGTGAGCCCGCCAGGTGCGTCCGGGGACGTAGGCCGTGCGGCCATCGACGAGGTTTTGCCCGTCATGGAGGTACAGCACCGGAAAGCGGCGCGCGGGCTGCGTGCCATACACTGGGGGCAGCCATACAAGCACATCGCGGTCGTCCGGCAGATACGCGGAGTGAAAGCCCCGGATGCGGCGCAGCCGCGGATTGCCGTCGAGATCGTCGGCGTCGTCGGCCCGCCACGAGCCGGCCTCATCCCGTTCGGGTTGCGGGCCCTCGAACGGCAGCCGCTCGGGGAGGACGGCGGCGACTTGCGGCGCACGGGAGACGGATTGAGCGTAACGGGACACGATTTCAGGCAAAAAAGAACACTTCCGGACAGCGCGATACGAAGCGCAAGAGATCAAAGGACCCATCGATGAACCGTGAATACCATCGCTGGCACTCCCGCGAACTGGGCCGTGATATGGAGATGCTTGTTTTCGGCCACGGCGGGCTGCCGGCCATCGTTTTTCCGACCTCGCAGGCACGTTTTTACGAGTTTGAGGACCGCGGCATGGTGGGGGCCGTGGCCGACAAGATCGATGGCGGCCATCTGCAGCTCTTCTGCGTGGACTCGGTGGACGCCGAGAGCTGGTACAACCGCGGGGTGGGTCCGCGCTGGCGCATCGCGCGCCATGTGCAGTACGACCGGTACCTGGTGCATGAGGTGGTGCCCTACATCCGCTGGCGCAACTGGTCGCCGCACCTGGTGGCCCTTGGCTGCTCGTTCGGCGGCTTTCACGCCGCAAACGTCGCCTTTCGGCATCCGGATGTGTTTACGGGCTTTCTTTCGATGAGCGGCGCCTTTGATCTTCTGGGGCTCGGGTTTCTGCACGGCTACTATGACCAGGATGTCTATCTGAACCAGCCCTTGCACTACCTTCCCCACCTGGGCGATCCGTGGTTTCTGGACCAGATGCGGCATCGCAACTACATCCTGGCGACCGGGGTGCACGATCAGTGCTGGAACGACAACGAGCGCCTGGCCGCGGTGCTGCGCCACAAAGGGCTGCCGGTGCGCCTGGATGTGTGGGGCGACGGCACCGGCCATGACTGGCCGTGGTGGCAGCGGATGGTGCAGGTCTATCTTTAAACTGAAGCAGGCGTGACGAAACCGAAGCAGGGCGTGACGGCAGCAGGTAGCAATCGACTCGAGGAGGCTGGGGTGAAGACGATCGGCGTGTTGTTTGGCATGGAGAACACCTTTCCGGGGGCGCTGGTCGAGCGCATCAACTCGCTCGAGATTGAGGGCATCCGGGCGGAGTTCGTCCAGGTGGGCGGGGTCATCATGGCCGAGCCCTGCCCCTACGCGGTCATCGTCGACCGCATCTCGCACGAGGTGCCGTTCTACCGTGCCTATCTGAAGAACGCGGTGCTGACCGGGACGCAGGTCATCAACAACCCGTTCTGGTGGTCGGCCGATGACAAGTTCTTCAACTACGCTCTGGCCTCCAAGATCGGCGTCGCCGTGCCGCGTACCGCGATCCTGCCGCACAAGCTGTATCCGCCCAACATCAACTCGCAGTCGCTGCGGAACCTTACCTTTCCGTTGGATTGGGAGGCCGTCTTCGACTACGTGAAGTTCCCCGCGTTCCTGAAGCCGCACGATGGCGGCGGCTGGCGCGACGTCTACCACGTGCACAACGCCCACGAGTTCTTCCACGCTTACGATCAGACCCGCGATCTCGCGATGACGCTGCAGGCTGCGGTCAACTTCAACGAGTACTTCCGCTGCTATGTGGTGGGGCAGGAGCACGTGCACATCATGCCCTACGATCCGCGCCAGCCGCACGAGCGTCGCTATCTGCAGGAGCCGCCGGAGTACGCGCCGGAGCTGCTGCAGCGCGTGGAGCAGGATGCGCTGAAGCTCTGCCGTGCGCTCGGCTATGACCTCAACACCGTGGAGTTCGCCGTGGAAGAGGGTGTGCCCTACGCGATTGACTTCATGAACCCGGCGCCGGATGCGGACTACCACTCGGTGGGCGCGGCTAACTTTGAATGGATCGTGGAGCATGTCGCGGACCTCGCGATCAAAAAGGCGCAGCAGCCCGAGCCGCAGAGCGCGGGCTTCCACTGGTCGCGGTTCCTCTCCGGCGGCGTGATCGACCAGAGCAGCGGTGCAGACTCCGCAGAGTCCAAGGACCCCGTGCGCCGCGGCTTGGCAAAGAAGGCCGCAGCCAAGCAGGCACAGCGAACGGCGGCGAAGAAGGCAACCTCCAAGGCTGCAACCCGGTGATCCGATGAGCGACCCTTCGTTTGGACAAGCGCGGTACCATGTGGGCAGGAAGGGTGGGTATATGCGACTACGAGGGATCTTTGGTGCGTCGTTCTTAGACGGGTTCACCACCGCGGGGTTCCTCCAGCGACTCTCCCGGCCCGGGGAGTACACGCGGTTGCTGGAGCCACCCGTCGAGCAACATGCCTGGTCGCCCTGGGTGTTCGAGATCGGGGCCGGAAGCGACGCGCGGGTCGCCTTATCGGGCGATCTGCACCGTGTTCCCGAAGCCGCTCTGCAGGAGATGCTACAGGTGCTAGAGCGAGAGACGGAGAGCAGAAGGGCTAAGTCGATGAGCTCCGTTCAGGGCCTGCATAGCACCTCCTGAAAAGTATCTTCTGCCGACCAGTGCGGAGCTGGAACCGCTCAGCGACGAAAAGGTCAGGGCTTTGATCGCGCTGGCTGAACGTGAGAGCAGACGATCCAATGAATACGCTCTGGTCGGCATGGTTTGCGGTACGATTAGCTTTCTTTCCTGTCTGGGTTCGTTTGTTTTCCTTGTCATGCGAGGACATGAAAGGGCTGCAGAGGTGATTCTGGGCACGACGGTCCTGACCATCGTGGGACGCATGCTTCGGCCTCGCTGAGGTTTTCGTAAGTAAGCTCAGGAATGAAAGGGGCCCATCATGCGGCCGTCGTTCACGTTGGGGATCGAAGAGGAGTACCAGACCATTGACCCGGAGACGCGCGACCTGCGCTCGCACATCTCGACCGACATGCTGGCGCAGGGCCAGATCCGGCTCGAGGAGCGCGTAAAGGCCGAGCTGCACCAGTCGGTCATCGAGGTGGGCACGCGCGTCTGTCACACCATCGAAGAGGCGCGCGACGACATCTACGATCTGCGCCGCAACCTCATCCGCCTGGCGGAAGAAAACGGCCTCGTACTGGTCGCCGGCGCCACCCATCCGTTTGCCGACTGGCGGGATCAGCAGATCTACCCGGACCCGCGCTACGACAAGGTCGTCGAGGATCTTCAGCTGGTCGCGCGGTCCAACCTCATCTTCGGTCTACACGTGCACGTCGGCATCGAGGACCGCGATGCGGCGATCCGCGTGATGAACTCCCTGCGCTACTTCCTCCCGCACATCCTCGCGCTCAGCACCAACTCGCCCTTCTGGATGGGCATGGAGACCGGCTATAAGAGCTATCGCGCCAAGGTCTTTGAACACTTCCCCCGCACCAACCTGCCGGACAGCTTTGCCAGCTACTCGGAGTTCGAGGACTACGTGAATCTGCTGGTCAAGACCAACTGCATCGACAACGCCAAGAAGATCTGGTGGGACATCCGCCCGCATCCGTATTTCAACACGATCGAGGTCCGCGTCTGCGACATCCCGATGCGCGCGGAAGAGACCGTCGCGATCGCTGCCCTCATCCAGGCGACCGCTGCCGAGCTGTGGAAGCTCCACGCCTGCAATCAGGACTACCGGCAATATTCGCGGGCGCTGTTGATGGAGAACAAGTTCCGGGCCGTGCGGTACGGCCTCCAGGGCAAGCTGATCGACTTCGGCAAGCAGGAAGAGGTGCCGGAGTGCGACCTCATTCAGGAGTACCTTGCCTTTATCGACGACGTCGTCGACGAGCTGGACAGCCGCGCGGCAATCGAGTACATCCGCACCATGATCCGCGAGGGTTCGGGCGCCGATCGGCAGCTGAAGGTCTGGCGCGAGACCGGCGACCTGAAACGCGTGGTGGATTACATGGCCCAGGAGACGCGTGCCGGGTTATAGTGGGCGCGCCATGCATCCAACCAGAGTGAAGGATTACCCGAAAGAGGACGACCCGACGTTGACCAGATCCGAGAGCCGCCGATGACCGCACCGCAAGGGACCGCCACCACCGATCTCCGCTCCGTCAGCTTCCCGCCGGAGTTCCGCGATGGCGCGCACAATGCGGTGACCACCTGCCTGCGCATTCAAAGGGCGGAGCGCGTCACGCTGATCACCGACGAAGCTACCCTGTCCATCGCCGCTTCCTTGGCGTCGGAGCTGGACCGGATCGGCTGCGCGTGGAACGGCTTTGTGCTCGAGGACCTGGCCCCGCGGCCGCTCACCAGCATGCCGCCCGAGGTGCTGGCGGATATGGAAGGGGCGCAGGTCAGCGTCTTCGCGGTGCAGGTGCAGCCCAACGAGCTCGCCAGCCGCATGCAGATGACCGACGTGGTCAATCGCCGGCGCATGCGCCACGCGCACATGGTCAATATCACCCCGGAGGTGATGCTGGGCGGCATGCGCGCGGACTTCAGCGCCGTGGATCGCCTCAGCCAGGCAGTGCTCGACCGCGTGCGCAAGGCCAAGTATGTGCGCGCTTCCACCGCTGCCGGCACCAACATCTTCGCGGAGCTGGAGCCCGAGTATCGCTGGTTCAAGACCTCGGGCATCATCAGCCCCGAGAAGTGGGGCAACCTGCCCGGCGGCGAGGTCTTCACCGCGCCCGGCGAGGTCAACGGCGTCTTCGTCGTCGATGGCGTGGTGGGGGACTTCCTGTGCGCGCGCTACGGCATCCTACGCGACACCCCGTTGACCATCAACATCAGCCGCAACCGCATCAGCACCGTCGCCTGCGCGAACAAGGATCTGGAACGCGAGTTCTGGGACTACACCCACACCGATCCCAACTCCGACCGCGTGGGCGAGTTTGCGATCGGCACCAACATCGGCGTTCGCGAGGTCATCGGGAACATCCTGCAGGATGAAAAGTTTCCCGGCATCCACATCGCCTTCGGCGACCCGTACGGCGCGCACACCGGAGCACCGTGGAAGTCCACCACCCACATTGATGTGGTCGGTCTGGGCTTTAACATCTGGCTCGGCTCGGGCAACGGCGAAGAGCAGATCATGCGCGAAGGCACGTTTCTTCTGGAAGCGTGAACGCGACCACGGAGGGGTGACAAGGCACGATGATTGAGCCATTCCGCAGCGACTTTAACGCCCGCTTTACCGAGGCGAAGTACGAGCAGTTCAAGGCGCGGCTCAATCGCGAGACCGGCACGATCATCGACTTCCGTATGGCCGAAACGCCCTGCTTCTTCGCCCCTGAGCTCCTGGAGGAGATGATCGTTGCGGGCGAGGAACTGACCGCGGAACTCCTCAGCAACCCGGAGTACCTTGCACTCTCGAAGACCGCGATCCCCCCCGAGTACAACGTGCCCGGCCAGGGTGCTCATCCGCACTTTATGACCGTAGACTTCGGCCTGGTTCGCGGCAAGGGCGGCGAGCTGGAGCCGAAGCTGGTCGAGATGCAGGCGTTCCCGTCCATCTTCGGCTTCCAGCCGGGCTTTGCGCGGGCGTACAAGGAGGTCTTCGAACTTGACGAGCGCCTCTGTGCTCTCTTCAGCGGCCTGGACGAACCAGGCTACTGGGCGCAGCTGCGCGAGGTGGTCGTGGGCGAGCACGATCCCGCTCACGTCGTCCTGCTGGAGATCGACCCGGAGCACCAGAAGACGCTTCCCGATTTCCGCATGCACGAGCAGCACCTCGGGATCCGCATCGTAGACATCGCGGCCGTCCGCAAGCAGGGGAATCGGCTGTTCTATCCCGATCCTGCCCACGCCGGCCGTCTTACGTCGATCGAGCGCATCTACAACCGCGCCATCGTGGACGAGCTGGTACGCCGCGAAATTCAGCTCCCGTTCGACTACCGCGACGAGCTCCAGGTCGAATGGGCCGGCCACCCCAACTGGTACTTTCAGATCAGCAAGTTCTCCATCCCCTACCTCCATCACAGCACCGTACCCGCGGCCGTCTTCCTGGACGACTGGTTTGCCGGAAAGGGCCGGGATCGGCTCCCCGAAGACCGCAATGATTGGGTCTTCAAGCCGCTCTACTCCTTCGCCGGTAAGGGGATCCAGTTTGCGCCGACGGACGCCGAGCTGAACGCGATTCCCGCGGCCGAGCGCCACAACTACCTGCTGCAGGAGCGCATGCGCTTCGAGCCCGTTATCCGCACGCCCGAGGGCATGACCCAGGCCGAGGTGCGCATCCTGTACGTCTGGCCCGAGGGAAGGAGCATGGTGCCCATGACCAGCCTCGTCCGGATGGGCCGGGGTCTGATGATGGGCGTCGATCACAACCGCGACCGCACCTGGGTCGGGGGTTCCGCGGGATTGTTCCTTCCCCGCGCGTGACCAAGCCGGTTCCCTCCTGCCACTCCTGCGGGATATTCTTTGGTAACCTTGGTGACTAGCATTCCTCTAGAACATGACTCAGAACAGCACACAGGTACTATGAACGACGCGCCGGCCGAAGAACTCGTCAGAGGGGAACCGGTCCGGGCGGCCGTTCGCTTTCCGTTGCACCTGGAGCTTGTCCTGTTCGCAAACCAGCGCGAATACCATGCCGTCACCGAGGATGTCTCCGCCAGCGGAGTTTTGTTCTCCTCGGAGGAAGTTCCGCCGTTGGACACACCGGTGGAGTTCAAGCTGACCATGCCGGCCAGGGTCATGGGTGGAGAAGACGACGTTGTGCTCCACTGCACGGGGCGGATCGTTCGCCATGCTGCAAGCGACGGAAGGAGGCTGGCTGCCGCGGTGATCGACGAATATGTTCTGAAGGCAGAGCAGGTATGAGACTCGATGGGCAGGGAAAGCAAAGCGAGGATCCCGTCAATGGCGAGGGTCCCGCGAACCAGATCCGTGTGCTGCTGGCCGACTCGCAGGCCATCTACCGGGTTGGAATGCGCAAGATCTTTGCGCTGGAAGACGACATCCGCGTCGTCGCGCAGGCAGAGACGTTGGACAACCTCTTCGGTGCCCTGCAGCGGTTTCCGACCGATGTGGTGCTGCTGGAAGGGCAGTTGATTGCGGGCACCATCGACGCGATCCCCGAGTTCGTGCGCCGCGCGCCGGATGCCAAGCTTATCGTCCAGGTCACCGAGTCCGACGAGAGCAACACCGTCGAACTCTACCGCCGAGGCGTACGCGGCGTGGTGCCGCGGTCGATCTCGCCGGACCTGCTGGTCAAGTGCGTGCGCAAGATCGCCGCGGGGGAGACCTGGATCGACAACCAATCCATCAGCTGGGTGATCGAGGCCTACCGCGCGCAGGCGCAGATGCTCACCAATCCGCGCACCCAGCCCCGGCTCTCGGAGAAGGAGCTGGCCATCATCGGCTGCATCACCCGCGGCATGCGCAACAAGGAGATCGCCTACCAGATCGGCACCACCGAGCAGGTGATCAAGAACTACCTGCGCAAGGTATATGACAAGCTGGGCGACTCCGACCGCCTGGAGCTGCCGCTCTACTGCCTC
>CAXTWN010000125.1:0-3457 GCA_964248055.1 uncultured Acidobacteriaceae bacterium
CCGGGGATGCAGTCGGCGTGCGTGGATGTGGGGCTGGAGCGCGACGCGTTCCTCTACATCACGGACTTCATGGAGGAGCAGGGCGACTCCGCGGACTTCGAGAGCGCGGACGGACGCCGAAGTGAGCGGGGCGGGGAACGCGGTCAGGAACGGGGTCAGGAGCGCGGACAGGACCGGAAGCGCGGAGACCGGGATCGGGGCGGGCGGCCGCGTGAGGAACAGCGGGAGGCTGCGCCGGAGCTCCCGGAGCGCACCGAAACCGGCCTTTCAGAGCCTGAAGAGCCGGTCGGCGCTGAGATTTCGCCGGAGGGTGAGGACGAGAACGCAGCGGACGGCAGCCGTCGCTGGCGTGGTCGTCGTGGCCGGCGTCGTGGTCGCGGGAGTGAGTCGAGGTCGGTTGCCGGCGATGAGAGCCCCCTCACACAGACCCGCACGCCGTCCGCCCCGGAGCCGGCGAGCGAGAGGATGCCCGGCACCCTGGATCGGGTGGAGGGCGAAGGCTACGGCCAGGGCCCGCGCGAGAGCACGGCGCCCCGGGAGGGACGTCCTCCCGAGGAGCGCGGCCGCGGACGCGAGGGTCGTGGTCGTGACCGGTTTGGCGATCGGAACCGCGCACCGGAGGGTGATGGCGAGCGTGGCTGGCGGCAGGAGTTCCCCGTGGCAGCGGCTTCGGAGGCAGGCCCCGGCGATGTGCCGATGATCCTTCCGGGAGAGTCGCTTTCCAAGTACCGTGCCGGTAGCGACGCGGCGAGCGAGGCACCCTCGGCCGCGGGCACGGGCGCCAAGCCGAAGGTGAGCTATCTGACAGCCCGGCCGACAACGGAGATCGATCTTTCGATTGCGAGCTGGGACGGCGGCTTGACGCTGCCTGGAGAGACGTTGTCCCGCGCGCGTGATCGCGCTCCGGAGCGCGGAGCGGGAGAGGTGCGTCAGCAGGAAGGTCGACCTTCGGAGCGGAGTTCCGAGGTAGCGGCGGAGGAGAGCAATGGCCGTAGCCGCCGACGCGACCGCGACCGCCGCCGTGATCGCGGCGATCGCCCGGAACGCGGACGTGAGTCGGAGCGGGAAGCGACGCCGACCAGCTTCGACTCCGGGGTAGCCCGGCGGGAGAGGCTGGACCCGATCGAGGCCGCGCAGCCGGGGGTGACTTCGCAGCATGACGTGGAGCCGATTACCTTGCCGCTTGGACAGGCGTTGATCGACATGAGCGAACCCGCGGCGCCGGCCTTTCTGATCGAGGAGCACGGGCTGGAGCCGGTTGAGTCGATCGACGCAGGGAGCGAGCAGCCGGAGCGGGATCTCTTCTACGAGCCGGAGACGGACATCGCGCCGCAAGCCGTGTCGGCACCGAGCGAGGCGGTTTTGCAGGCGGTGGAGGCGCTGCATGAGGTCGTTGCAGCCGCATCGGAACCGCGCCAGGCAGTGGTCACCGAGGAGTTTCAGGAAGAGACGACCGAATACGAACCCGGCGAGGACGCGGCGGCCTCGTACCGGGTGGATCCGGCCGGACCGAGCGAGTTCCGCCAGGGCGGTGTCGCAGAAGATGAGTTCAATGCCGTGGAGGCTCGCTTCGACGAGGGCAGCGAGAGCAGCGACACAGCCGAGGAGGGTTCGGCGCACCAGTTCACCACCGTGCAGCCAACCGGCGAGATGCTCTCCGAACTACCCGGCGAGGCGGGGTCAGCGCTATCGGACGGTAATCAGACCAACCCGATCGAGCACGAGACGGCGGTGCAGTCGGTGCGGCTGCGCGATGTGGATGGCGCCTCCGGGCGCGACTCGGAGCCGGCGGAGGGCGGTGCCGCGACGGCGCAGGCCTCCGGTCAGCCTTCCAGTCAGGCTTCGGGGCAGGCCTTTGAGCCGGGTTACGGTCTGCTCGAAGAAGAGCTCCTGGACGAGGACGAGACCGAGATGCTGGATGTGGCTGCCAGCTACGGCGACGATACCGAGGAAGAGACCTTTGAGGCGGGCGCGGAGATCGGCTCGCTGGTCCGGGACCGTGCGATCGAGCAGATGACCGTGCTCGATGGCGCGGCGGACGAGGACGACTTCGACATCGACGAAGAGGAGATGGAGGAGGACGAGCTCGACGAGACCGATGAGATCAGCGGCAGCGACATCTCGATGGTGGAGGAAGAAGAGGCCGCCGACTATGAGACGGCCGGCTTTGACGAAGAGAGCGAACGTCCCGCGGCCTCAACCATGGGCGAGTTCCCTGAGTTCACCGAACCGGGTGACCGGGAGTTCGGCGAGCAGGAGCGCGGGGACCAGGAGCCGCGGCGCGAGCGTTCGGGCGACCGTGGCGAAGTCCGGCGAGAGCCGCGGCGCGGCGGTGGCCGCGACCGTGGCGGCCGGGACCGTCGCGGGATGGCCAACTCGCGTTCCAACGGAGGTCACGGCGGGCGGCCAAGCCGGCATTCGGTGCAGAACACCGACCTGCCCGCGATCAGCGACCTGCTGAAGCCGGGGCAGGAGGTTCTGGTGCAGATCGCCAAGGAGCCGATTGCCAAGAAGGGCGCGCGGATCACCTCGCACATTGCATTGCCGGGGCGGTTTCTGGTGTTTATGCCGACCGTGAATCACGTCGGCGTGAGCCGCAAGATCGAGTCCGACAGCGAGCGGCGGCGGCTGAAGGAGGTTCTGCTCTCGGAGAAGGGCGAGGCCTCGGGCGGCTTCATCGTGCGCACGGCGGCGATGGGCGCGAGCGAAGAGGAGCTGCGGAGCGATCTGCGCTTTCTGCTGAACCTGTGGGCGGACATCAAGCAGCGATCAGAGAGCTCGAAGTCCCCGGCGCTGATCTACCACGATCTGAACCTGGTGGAGCGGATCTTGCGCGACCAGGTGACGGACACCTTCTCGGCCATCTGGGTCGACACGGAGGACGCCTACGAGCGGGTGTTGCGGTTCCTGCAGCGGTTCCAGCCGAGCCTGATGCGGCGGGTGAAGTTGTACACCAAGGACACGCCGCTGTTTGAGCAGTTCGGCATCTCGGAGGAGATCAACAAGGCGCTGCGGTCGAAGGTGTGGCTGAAGTCGGGCGGGTCGATCGTGATCAACCAGACAGAGGCGCTGGTGGCCATCGACATCAACACCGGCAAGTTCGTCGGCAAGACCGCTCGCCTGGAGGACACCATTGTCAAGACGAATCTGGATGCCATTCCGGAGATCGTGCGGCAGATTCGGCTACGCGACCTGGGCGGGATCATCGTGATCGACTTCATCGACATGGACGACCGCAAGAACCGGCAAAAGGTGCTCCAGGCGCTGGAAGAGGAGTTGAAGAACGACCGGGCACCGTCCAAGGTGCTGCAGTTCAACGACTTCGGCCTGGTGGCGATCACCCGCAAGCGCGTCAAGCAGAGCCTCGAACGGACGCTTTCCACCACCTGCGCGATCTGTGCGGGCACGGGAATGACGAAGTCGCCGGTCACGGTGTGCAACGAGATCTACATCGAGC
>CAXTWN010000125.1:3467-10631 GCA_964248055.1 uncultured Acidobacteriaceae bacterium
TGTACAAGCAGTTGGACAAGCGCGATGTGATGTTGCGGGTGAATCCGGAGGTTGTGAAGCAGCTGAAGAGCGGCAACGGGAAGTGGCTGCAGGAGATGGAGGAGATCTCCGGGAAGACGATCCTGGTGAAGAGCGATCCCAGCCTGCATCCGGAGCAGTTCGATATTCACTAGGGAGTAGGGAGTAGGGAGTAGGGAGTAGGGGTAGGGACTAGGGAGTAGGGACTAGGGAGGGAGCAGGGACCAGGGAGTAGGGAGTACGAGTAGAGACACGACGACGGCCTTCGGGCCGCCGTTCGCTTTAGCCGAACCCTGAGCCGGCCCCTTTGCTTGCCGGGGCGCGTCAACTGGGGTCGACCAGGGCGCGGAATCAGCTTCTCAGCGGCGTTCACGGAGGCATATACTGCCGGCGACGCAAGGATGCTTCTTCTACGCTCTGGGGGACCCGATGGAATCTAGCCAGTCTGGGCTATGGGCTTTGCTGCATCGGTTTGCGGCGGGTCTCCTGCTGCTGCTGGTGATGCCGTGCTGTCGCGCCGCCGATCCCGCTCCTACCCCGGTGCACCCGGTGCAGGCGGAGCTGGTCGGCCCGCTGGACATCTTGCGACTGAAGGATGGCGGGCACTTTGCGGCGCGCATTGTGGAGGACTGGAAGGGGACTGGCTGTCACTTGCAGATCGGCTCGCTGCTGGAGGGCCACGTTCTGCAGGTGGTGCGGCGGTCGAAGACCGAAAAGAGCTCGAGTTTTCAGGTGCGCTTCGAACGAGCCAAGTGTGACGGCACAGTCATGGGCGATCTGCCGCTCACCGTGATCGCGCTGGTGGGACCGTTCGGGGCGCCGGCGCCGGGGGGCGCATCGGGGCTGAGCGAGGCTCCGCCGTTGGCGGATCTGCCGGGGCTGAGCATCGGCGGGGGCGGCATTGCTGCCCGGCCAGGCATAGTCAATACGAACAGCATGCGCAGCGTCGAGGCGGCTGCCGATATCAACGCCTACACGCAGGTCGTGCGGCAGGTGCGTAAGTTGCCCTCGCAGATCCTGCCCGGCGCGGTGATCGATGTGCCGCGCACGGAGCTGCACGTGGGTACGGGCGTGGGAGGAGCGAGCATCGTCTCCTCCAGCAAAGATGCGCGTCTGGAGGCAAGGACGACGCTGATCCTGCTGCCGTCGTCTTCGTATATGTTGCACAAGACGCGGGTGGTTGCAGACTACGAGGGCGGTGCCGCGACGGGCGCCAACCCGGGTGCCGGTTCGGGTGCGGCACCGGCCAACGCAGCCAGCGGCGGAGCTGTGAGCTCGGCGGAGCCCGCCCCCGAGGAGGCCGACGCGACCGAGGTCTGTTCCGGAAGCTGCAACGTGCTGGGTTCGTTGAACACACGCACCACGGCGACGAGCAAGGCCACGGCGACGCTTTCGCTGGCGGCACTCGGGTATGCGCCGCACGACAAGCAGCGGGCACTGACGTTCAACCATGAGACGTCATTGACCTATCTGGATGAACATCATCTGCTGTGCACCTTTGATCCGCACCGTTTGCGCGGGCGCTCCAGTGATGGGGTGGAGCCGGTGCGTACGGTCCGCGCGGTGCTGATCGATACCACGGACCTGCGCGTGAAGCGCGTGATGGAGTGGAAGGTTCGTGGGGACGACACCTACCTGTGGCGGTATGGCCGTGGCGGCGTGGTGGTCCACATGGACCATGACCTGCGGCTGTACGATCGCGATCTAAACCTCCTGAAGTCCATTCCGGTAGACGGGCCGGTGGCGTGGCTGGTCTCTTCGCCTTCGAGCGATCACACGGCGGTGGCGGTGAGCAAGCGGCGCTACAGCCTGGATGAATTCCGCCGGATCCAGGAGAACGCCGGTGACGTGATGCCGGAGGAGGATCTGGAGGTTCGGGTGTATGACGCGAGCTGGAACCTGCTTTCGGTCTCGATCCGCGGATCTGGGGCGCCGCCGCCGGTGCTCTCCGATGAGGGAGAACTGCGGGTAACTCGGCTTCATCCGGGACGCTGGCTCATTGCGCGCTTCGGGTGGGACAAGTCGGTACACGACCTGGCGGAGGTTCGCTCCATGTGCCGCCCGCTCCTTTCCACGCCGGAGCACGGGCTGACGTTCGTGACGGGATGCATGGGGACCTCGGGGGATGTCTGATACCGCATGCTGCGGCCAGATGGCAAGCCGTTGCTGAAAGCGGAGTCGGCGTCGGACGAGATTGTGCAGTCGTCCGAGGGGGCGATGCAGGGTGCGTTTGCGATCCGGGTCATCAAGGCGGCCAAGCCGGTGACGGTGGATGAGCCGTTCAATCGGGCGGACCTGCTGAAGGAAGAGATCGGGGTGTACCGGAGCTCGGATGGGAACCGGCTGTCGTCGGTGGTGACCGATGACTTCATCCTCGCGCAGAACTCGTATGCGCTGTCGCCGCAGGGGAACCAGATGGCAGTGGTGGGGAGCAAGGCGATTTCGTTGTATGCCGTGGGGGCGCGGCTCTAGGCGAGCTTTGTGCGTCTGCTCTCAGAACTGCTGCGACGAATCGTTAGGGCGGCTGCGCCGTAAAGCAGGTCCTTCGCTTTCACCCCAGCGAGCAAGTTCGCCGGGGACCCCGCTGCGCTCACGATGACAAGTACGTTGGGATGGAGGTGCGGCCGGAGCCGCACCTTTTCTCACGTTACCCGGGGATTACTCCCACTTGGCGGTGCCTTCGGCCTTCTTGACGATGTCATGGGCGCGATCGATGCGCTTGAGGGCGCGATCGCGGAGACCGCGGGAAGCAGGGACGTCTTCGGCGTGCATGAGATCGTTATGGGCGGAGTAAAGGAGCTCGTCCGCTTTGCGGAAGCGGTCGTGCGGGCTGAGCTGGGTGTCGATCGGGAAGGGATCGTCGAGGCCCTTGCCGTCATCGAGGGCCGCGGCCTTGATCTCGCCGATGGCGCCTTCGATCTCGCGAATGGCCGCGTCATCGTCGCGTTTTACCGGCGACCAGGCCCAGTTGTCATGGAGGTAATGGCGAGCGGCGCGGAGGTCGCTGAGGGCATGCAGGTAGGCAGGATGCGGGCCGGGAACCTGTTGGGCGGTGAGAGTCGTAGGCAGGAGGCCCGCGGCCAGGGCCAGGGCAATGGATAAGTGTTTGCAATTGCGCATCGTCGTTCTCTCCTCGAGTGCCGGGGGCACGTCGCACCCTGGTATACCCCGAGGGACCACTGCAGGTCGCGGGAAACTATGGAAAGGTTTCCGGGTTGGTTCCGTGTTGGTCGTTGATGGGAACGGGGAAAGGTGGCGCGTGGGGTTGTAGCGGCAGCCTGGAGGTTTGTGCTGCCACGGGACGAAATGCGGCGGGTCCTTCGCTTCGCTCAGGATGACGCACTTATGGCGGCGAGGTCAGGGTAGGGGGGGTGATAAGACAACAGGGTCGCTCATGCTGTCGTGTGGCTTGCCGGAGGTGGTCGTGTGGTTTGCGGAGGAGGCGGTGCGGCTGGCCGGAGGTGCGTCTAGCCGGTCCAGGTTGTGTCTTCGTTGCGGTGGAGCATCTCGGGGCCGTTGTTGCGGACGTTGCCGACGGCGGGGTTGCAGGGCGTGGCGAGCATCTCCTCGGCGGCGTAGGGGCGCAGGAGATCGATCGGGGGCTGGTGCGCTTCGCCCCGGTGCAGCCAGCGGTCATAGTCGCGCGGGGCGAGGATCACGGGCATGCGGTCGTGGACCTCGCCGGTGAGCTCGTTGGCGTCGGTGGTGATGATGGCGAAGGTCTGCAGCCACTCGCCGGTCTCGGGGTTCTTCCAGGCGTCCCACAGGCCGGCGAAAGCGAGCGGATCGCCGCTGCGGAGAGTGTAGGCGAAGGGCTTCTTCTGTTTGGGATTGAGCTTGAGCCACTCGTAGAAGCCGTCGGCGGGGACCAGGCAGCGACGCTTGGCAAACGGCGCCTTCCACATGCCGGCTTTGGTCAGGGTCTCCGCTTTCGCGTTGATGGTGCTGAAGCCTTTGAACTCGGCCGCGGACTTGGCGAAGTACGGAACGAGGCCCCAGCGCATGAGGACGATCTCGCGCACGCCGGTGTCGCGGTGGAGGCGAATGACGGGCTGAAAGGTCGCGGGGGCGATGTTGTAGTCGGGCGGGAGGATAAAGTGCTCCGGAAGCTGGCCGAGGTGAAAGGCCTCGGCGATGCGTTGCTTGTCGGAGCGTCGGAGGTAACGGCCGCACATGGTTATTCGGTCTCCAGAAGCTGCTTCAGGAAAGACTCGTGGTCGGCGAGAAAGCGGCGAGTGATGGTGTAGGCTGCGGTTTCCGTGTAGAGGATCTCGTGGATCTGACCGCCGTCGAAGCTGAGGATCTGGGCACCGGGGGTCGCCAGGAGGATGGGCGAATGCGTGGAGATGAGGAACTGCGCGTCAGGGTACTCGCGAACGGTGTCGTAGAGCAGCAGCAGGAAAGAAAGCTGACGTTGGGGCGAGAGCGCGGCCTCGGGCTCGTCCAGCAGAAACAACCCGGAGCGGCGGAACTTGTGCTCCAGGACGGTCAGGAAGGTTTCGCCATGGGAGTGGGCGTGGAGCGGTTTCTCCGCATAGCCGCGGCCGACGTCCAGTTCGTCAATGCGCGTCGCCAGGTTGAACAGCGTCTCGGCGCGGAAGAAGAAGCCCTCCCCGGTGCGCGCAGGGCGAAAGCCGAGCCGCAGGGCGCGGGCAAGAGGATAGGTGTCAGCCGTGGGCAGCTCGGCGTCAAAGGCAAAGTTGCGGTTGCCGCCCTCGAGCGAAAGGCCGTAGTTGAGCGCGATCGCTTCCAGCAGGGTGGATTTGCCGCTGCCGTTTTCGCCGGTGAAGAACGTGAGGCGGGAGGGTGAGAAGGTGAGGGTATTGAGCGAGGCAATCGCGGGGACGTCGAAAGGGTACGCCGAACCGTGTTCGATCCGATCACGCAGCAGAGACAGGGAGCGGAGCATGAGCAAAGGGCAGTGCCGAAGCACTGCCCTTGAGCATAGCTGTGCGGGGGCTCAGCGACCCAGCTCTTCGAGATATCTTTCGACCTCCAGGGCGGCCATGCAGCCGGAGCCGGCGGCGGTGATGGCCTGGCGGTAGCGACGGTCCTGGATGTCGCCGCAGGCAAAAACGCCGGCGAGCGGCAGGCCGAGGCGGGTGGTAAAGACATTGAGGTCGGTCTTGATGTAGCCGTCCGAGTCCAGGTCGAGTTGGCCTTCGAAGCCCTTGGCGTTGGGCTCGTGGCCGATGCCGAGAAACATAAACTTGACCGGCAGTTCGGAGCGCTCGCCGGTCTGGCGGTTGAGGAGCCGGAGACCGCGGACGTCCTTCTCTTCCACCCCGAGGACCTCTTCCACCACGGTGTTGTTGCGGAACTCGATCTGGGGGTGCTGCTGGGCGCGCTCGAGCATGATCTTGGACGCGCGGAAGGTCTCGGAGCGGTTGATCAGGGTGACCTTGGTGGCAAAGCGCGTGAGGAAGAGTGCCTCCTCCATCGCGGAGTCGCCGCCGCCGATCACCGCGACGTCCTTGCCGGAGGCGAAGAAGCCGTCGCAGGTGGCGCAGGAGGAGACGCCATAGCCGATGAGCGCCTGCTCGGAGGGCAGATACAGCCAGCGCGCGCTGGCGCCGGAGGCGATGATCAGGGTCCGGGTGCGGACCGTCTCCTTGCCGAGGTTCAACTCGAAGGGAGATTTGGTCAGGTCGACGCCGGCAAGGTGGCCCATGATGAGCTCGGCGCCGAAGCGGGTAGCCTGCTCCTTCATGTTTTCAATGAGTTGCGGTCCCTGGATGCCCTCCGGCCAGCCGGGAAAATTTTCCACCAGGGTGGTCATGGAGAGCTGGCCGCCGGGCTCGTGACCTTCGAGCACGAGCGGTTTGAGGTTGGCGCGGGCGGCGTAGATGGCCGCCGTGAGTCCGGAGCAGCCGGAGCCGAGGATGACGGTGTCGCGTATGGAGGTCTGGTCAGGCATGGCTTCGGTTTGATTGTAACGAGGGGGGAAAAGATGCGAACGGGGCGCGGCAGGAGCGCGGCGTAGCATCGGGGTATGGCAAATCTTGTATTGGTGTATGGCATGCGGCTGTTGCCCGCAGACGAGGTGAGTGGGGTGCAGGCGGCGACGGTGGCGCTGCGGAACGGCAACGAGGCGCCGGTGACGATGCACATCCTGGAAGGCAGCCGGGAGCAGATCGAATCGCAGCTGCGGCTCTCGATGGAGGCGTTCTTCGACTTTTACCCCGAGGTGTAGGGGGATGGCCCGGCGGGTATGGCGTAGCACCAAGGTGGGATGAGGGCCAATCGGGTGCCGCAAGCCCGCACAGCACTGTGCTCCTGACTGTTTCCTGACGAAACAGTAGGTGGAGGCAGTGGATCGATGCGGTGGTTCTGGGCGGGTGTTTCGGCGGTGCGGTGGGTCGCCGCGGTGGTGACGGCGGTTCTGGGAATGTGTGCCGGGGCGGCAGCGCCGTCCGCCGGAGTCGCGCAGCCGCAGACGAGCCTGGTGGGGGAGCTGCAGTCACTGGCCAGCCGGGCCTCTGTGGTCTTTGCGGGCCAGGTGGTCTCGATCGAGCGCCGCGGCGATGTGGTCGAGGTCGGTTTTCGCGTGGACCAGAGCGTGCTGGGAGCCGCGGGTGCGCATTACACGCTGCGGGAGTGGGCCGGGCTGTGGCCGCCGGGGCAGTTCCGGTACACGGTGGGCGAGCGGGCGCTGATCTTCGTGCACCGGACCAGCGCGGCGGGGTTTGCGTCGCCTGTGGACGGAGCGGAAGGCGTGGTGCCGCTGATCGTGCAGGGTGCGGACGCGCCGCCGTTGCTGGATGTGCGGCGGCTGGCGTCGGCGCTATTGCGGGCGCCCGGAACGCCGTTGCCCACGGAGCAGCAGGGGGCCATTTCGCTGGCGGATGCGGTGGCGGTGATCTCGTCGGTGGGGTCGCCATCCCCCAGCGGAACCGGGCGGCCGCAGGAGCCGGTGCGCCTGCCGCTGCCGGTGCGGGGAGCGCCGGTAAACGCGCCCGTGCGGCTGGCTCCGCCCTTTGTTTCGCCGGTTAGCTTGCCCCGTGGCATCGCGATGCCTTCTGCGCCAGTCGTGCGGCTGGACCCAGCGGCACAGCCGGTGCGATCTGCAGCGGCCGGCCGGTCGGAGGTCGTCGATGCGCTGCGCTAGCGGGGTAGGTTTGAGAGCTCTTCGAGTCTGCATGTGGG
>CAXTWN010000126.1:0-2005 GCA_964248055.1 uncultured Acidobacteriaceae bacterium
GGCAGGGACGCCGAGGTGCTGGAGGAACGGCGTGAAGTCGGAGCCCGAGCCGAGGGTGCCGATGCGGACCTCGGCGCTTGCCTCGCTGCCATCGTTGAAGTCGCGCGCGTGGGCGTCGGTGGCAGCGCTTACCTTTACCGCAGCGGAGCCGCGACCCTTAGGGCCAGCCTGGGAGGCGAGCCACTGGTCGTAGACGCTGCCGCCCTGCGGGCTGGGCACCTCATGGGTTAGCTCGCGAACGAACTGCTTGAGCGAAGGGACGGCGGACGCGCCGAAGCTGGGGCCCGACACGCCGACATCGGTGTTGAAGTAAGCGACGGCGTGCGCGAGCTCCCCAGCGTGCTGTTCGGCCCACTCGGTAGAGCCCATCAGGCCCTCTTCTTCGGCGTCCCACGAGCAGATGACGATGCGGCGCTTGGGCTTCCAGCCCTGCTTGAGGAGCGCGCCGAGGCCGTGGACGGCCTCAAGCATCGCGGCGGTGCCGCTGTTGGGGTCGATGGCGCCGTAGACCCACGCATCGCGATGGTTGCCGGCGACGACCCAGGCGTTGGGATCTTCGGGGTCGGTGCCTTCAATGGTGCCGACGACGTCCCAGATGGTGCGCAGCTTGTAGTCCTGCTCCAGGTGCATGTGCACCTTGACGGCGCCGGTGCCGCCCAGGTGGTAGGCGAAGGGAAGCCCGCCCTGCCACTCATGCGGAACGTTGGCGCCGGCGAGGGCTTCCAGGATCGGCGCGGCGTCCTTGTAGCTGAGCGGGTTTACGGGAATGGACGGCTGGTTCATCTTGGCCGGATCGGTAATGCGCTTGGACGCCGGCAGGTCGGGTGTGGAGGCGATGCCCGGCGTCTCTGGGTCGCCAGGGTAGAGCGGCAGAAACTGCACCGAGCCGCGCTGCACGGCGGAGTCCGGACGGTAGGGGCCGCGCGGGTACTTATCGCCGCGATCGTAGCCATCGTCGGCGGGATCGGAGTAGATGATGACGCCGGCGGCGGCGTTCTGCTGGGCGATATAGGCCTTCACGCCGCGGAAGTTCTGGCCGTACCGGACCAGGACGATCTTGCCTTTGACGCTGACGCCGAGCTTGGCCAGCTGTTTGAAGTCCTCCAGCGTGCCGTAGTTGGCGTAGACGGCGTCCGCGGTGACATCGCCGGAGGCAGAGGAGCCGTTGAAGGCCGGGAGGATGCGCGGGTCGTCCTGGTAGGGATCGCCGCCGTAGGCCTGCGGGTCGACGTGTTCGGGGGTGGGACCGGCCATGAGCTGTTTGCCCTGGGCGTCAACCGCGGTGATCTCGATTTTGATCGGCTTGTTGAGCAGGACCTCGTAGGGAACGATCTGCGTGTCCAGGCCCGCAGCGCGGAACTTGGTGGCGACATACTCGGCGGTGACGTGATCTTCGGGGGAGCTCGCCCAGTGCGGCGCCTTGGTGAGCTCGCGGAGGTGTTCGCCGGCGAGCTTGGGGTCAGGGACGGCCATGAACGCGGCGTCCCACTTTGCCTGCTGGGTGAAATCGGTGTAGCCGAAGACGTGCTGGGGTGTGCTCGGGGTTTGCGCGAGAGTGAGACCGGATGCAAGCAAAAGGACGGTAGATGCCGTCCGGAGACGAGCCATGGGACCTCCGAGCAGGGTAAGGCGAAAGCTTACGAAAGAAACGCGGGTACAGGTTGCGTGCAGAACTTGCAACGTGTCGCCGCCACGGGGATATCGCCGAAGCACTCCGGGCAGGCACGGGTGCTGGGCGGCACGGCCTTGGGTGGGTTGAACCTCTTGAGGAGGTACTGCGTGGGCAGAACGAGGAAGAAGTACACCACGGCGGCGATCAGAAAGAAGTTGATGACCGCCGTCAGAAAGGTGCCGTACTTGATCACGCCGCCATGGACGGTGACGACGAGATAGTCGAAGTTGGGTTTGCCGATGATGGCGCCCAGCAGCGGGTTAATGATGTTGGTGGTCAGCGCGGTGACGATCGCCGTAAAGGCCGCACCGATGATGACGGCGACCGCGAGAT
>CAXTWN010000126.1:2015-10577 GCA_964248055.1 uncultured Acidobacteriaceae bacterium
TTGCCGCGTAATACGAAGTCACGAAAGCCTTTCAACACGAGACGTTCCCCATTCAGGAAGGTTGGCTACTCTGGTCTGGACTTCGTGGCAGTATACCGCGCAGGGATAGCGCATCGCGGATAGGCGCGGGTGAACTGGGCAGTGTGGTGCGGTACCGAAGGACAGCGGAGGTGAGAGAGATGGCGACCAAGCGATCAGGCAAGAAGGGCACAGCGGACGGCAACCAAACGAGCGCGAGTAAGAAGGCGGGCACCGGAGCACCTTCGTCCATGCCCAAAGGCGGCAAGGATCCGAAGGGAGGGCTTACGGCGAAGGGACGGGCGTACTTCGCCGAGAAGGAGGGCTCACACCTGCGGCCCGGGGTGCAGGGCGAGGCGGACACACCGGAGAAGATGCTGCGCAAGGGTTCGTTTCTGCGACGACACTTCGCGCATCCTCGCGGGCCCATGAAGGACGACAAGGGTGAGCCGACGCGCCTGGCGCTGAGCGCCCATGCCTGGGGCGAGGAGGTTCCGGAGACGATGGGCGATGCCCGCAAGCTGGCGGACGAAGGCCATGCGTTGCTCGAGGAGTACCACACCGCCAAGGACGCCGCAGGGACGGAGGCCAAAGGCGCGAAGCGTGCGGGTAAGAAGGCGGCAAAGAGGTCGGCGGCGAAGAAGCAGGCCGGGCAGCGCGGAGCCAAGACTGCGGCGAAGAAAACGGCCACGAAGAAAACGGCGGTGAAACGGCCAGCGAAGGCTTCCCTACGAGGTGCTGAGAGCAAGGGGTGAGATGCCGGTTCGGGTGACGCACTGGTTCGCACTGAGCTGCGAAAAGGGGTGTGGGCGCCGGCCGCGTCTGGGGGCGCCTGGCCTGACGTATTCTCTCCAGATGCGTCCTACAGCTGTGCGGATCCGGTTGCTGTCGTTTGGACCCTGGCGGACGCGGCTGCCTGATGGCGGGGAGTGGCGGGAGATGGGCGCCAGCAGTTCGGTAGCGGATCTTCTGGAGGCCCTGCAGGTGGAGGGCCGATTTGAGGCAGAGGCGCTGCGGTGTGCGGCGGTGGCCGTCAACCAGGAGTATGCCTCGCCCCAGCGGACGTTGCGGGAGGGGGATGAGGTCGCGATCCTGCCGCCGGTGAGCGGCGGTGCAGGCGCCGGCGGGGTCGAGATTGTGCGAGAGCCGATCGCCACAGAGGCCATCCTTACCGAGGTGAAGGCGGGCGGTGATGGCGCAGTGTGCGTGTTTGATGGGATCGTGCGCAACAACACGCGTGGGCGCGAGACCGTACACCTGGACTATGAAGCCTACGAGGAGATGGCGCTGAAGCAGATGCGAGCGCTACGGGTGGAGGCGATGGCGCAGTTTGAAGTGCGGGAGGTGGCCATCGTACACCGGCTGGGGCGATTGCTGGTGGGCGAGACCAGCGTGCTGATTGCGGTGGCCTCGGCGCATCGCGGCGCGGCGTTCGACGCGTGCCGGTGGGTCATCGACACGTTGAAAAAGACAGTGCCGATCTGGAAGCACGAACAGTTTGTGGACGGTGCAGTGTGGTCCGATGG
Organism: uncultured Acidobacteriaceae bacterium; assembly: GCA_964248055.1. Taxonomy (GTDB): domain Bacteria; phylum Acidobacteriota; class Terriglobia; order Terriglobales; family Acidobacteriaceae; genus Granulicella. The sequence continues at coordinate 3,560 of CAXTWN010000126.1, forward strand.
GGAGCCGTTCCCGGACGAGGTGCTGGGAGTTTCGCGTTGAGGGCCCGGGCACCGCTGATTGAGGTTGCGTTGCTGTTTTCCCTGGGCGGGCTGCCCGCGATGGCTTTGGCCCAGGGCTCAGCGCCGATCGAGCGGCGGGCCCCGGAGCAGGAGCCCACGACGACCATCCGGGTGGAGAGCCGGCTGGTGAACGTGGCGTTGAATGTCGTGGATGAACATGGCGCGCCGGTGGGCGGCTTAACCGCGGACGACTTCGTGTTAAGCGAAGACGGCAAGCCGCAGCGGATTCGCGTGTTTGAGAAGGAGTCGTCGACGCCGCTGAGCATTGTGCTGGCGCTCGATGCGAGCGAAAGCGTGTTCAGCGACCGGAACCTGGAGCGCGAGGCGGCCAAGGGCTTTCTCAAGGGGTTGGTGCGGCCTCAGGATCGTGTGGACCTGATGGCGTTCTCCGACAGCGTGGACGAGGTGGTCGCGTTCACCAACGACGTCCGCGCGATCGACAGCGGGATCGGCCGCATCCAGCGGGGCGCGTCCACGGCGCTGTATGCGGCGGTGTACCTGGCCAGCGAGCGGCTCGCCAAGGCGCCGCCAATCGCCGGAGAGCGCCGGGTGGTGGTGCTGATCACGGACGGCGAAGACACCGGGCATCAGGGCAGCTATGATGCGGCCTTGGAGCAGACGGAACGGGCGGGCGCGATGATCTATTCGCTGATCATCGTACCGGTGTCGGCGGACGCGGGACGCAATGAGGGCGGCGAGCATGCGCTGATCCAGATGGCGCACGATACCGGCGGCAAGTACTACTACGTGCAAGACAAGCACGACCTGGCCCCGGCGTTTGCGCAGGTGTCGGAGGATCTGCGAACGCAATACACGATCGGCTACTACGCGCCCCAGAATGGTGGCAACGCGGCCGGCTTGCGCCAGATTGGGTTGAAGCTGAAGGATCCGGCGCTGGCCGCGCGGTATACCTTGCGGTATCGGACGGCGTACTACGCGAAGCCGTGATGGCGCGCGGGCGCTGAACCGCTCCTATCGTGCTTCATGTGCGTTCATAGTCGCGGCAAAGAAGCAGGTCCTTCCCCTTCGAATGCGCTCAGGGTCAGGAGGACAAGTTTTTCGCGCTCGGAGATCAGCGCGGGGGCGTTCTGGAGCGGTGCTGTACGGGAGCAATTGGCGACAGCGTCTCGGCGAGTTGCACCCCGTCGAAGATGGACGCGGGCTGCCCGGCGTGCGCTGCCGTGCCTGTGACCTGCGTGAGTGAAAGATCATGGCATTGGTGCAACTCCAGCGCCGCGCCGTAGTAGGCCGGGATCTGGCCGGGCCAGCCGACGTGTACGCCGGCGAGGGTGATACCGGTGCCGGCGGTGGCTAAGAAGCCCGGGGTGGGGCTACTATCAAGGCCTGAGGCGCCTATGGCGTCGCCGGGACGCATGTCGTAGAAGCCTCCCGGGATGGAGGAGGTCTTTGCAAGCTGCAGGTCGATGCCACGGAACGACAAGTCGCGCAGAGGGGCGTCTGCAGCGCCGCGCAGATAGATGCCGCTCTCACCGTGGCAGGCGAGATGGTTGAACTGGATGCCGCGCACCAGACCCGCGGGACCGCCGACGGTTCGCGGCACGCTGGACACAGCCACGGGTTCGCCGGAGCCCCACCACATGAGCGGGCGCATGACCGTCTCGATGGTCATGTCGGTGAAGAGCAGGTCCTCCACCGTGGCGCCATCGCGATTCAGGAAGCTGATACCGCGGTTGCTGCGAACGATCGTGCAGTTGCTGATCACGGCGGAGCGCAGCGGATAGGGCCCTTCTGTCTCGATCTTGATGCCGGCGGAAGAGGACTGGAGTGTGCAGTTGGTGATGGTGATGCCTTCGCAGGGGCCGTACTGACCGAAGTTGCGGGAGGCTTTAAGGATCAGGCAATCGTCGCCGGCGACGATGTTGCAGCCCTCGATGCGGACCTGCCGGCAATGATCGATGTCGATGCCGTCGCAGTTGGGAACGTCGAGATTGTTGAGGATGGATAGCCCGCTGATGTGAAGGCCTTCGCAGCCGACGGGGTGGATGGTCCAGGTGGGGCTGTTGCGGATGGTGAAGTGCTCAAGCAGCGTGTTGCGGCAGTTCACCAGCAGGATCATGCGCGGACGGCCATCGGGCGGGTTGCGGTTCGACGGCGGATAGAGGGGATCGTAGGGACCCAGGAAGGGCTGCGGCACGGGGTAGCCATCCGGACCTTTGGGCGGAAAGAAAGCTTCAAAATTGCCGTCGATGACGCCGGTGCCACTGACGTGCAGGTCGGCGGCGTCCAGGGCAAAGAGCAGCGAGCCGAGCTCGCGGAAGTCGTCACGATCGGGGCTGGCGAGAAGCGTGGAGCCGCCGGCGAGGTGCAGTTCGACGTGCGGGCGCAGGGTCAGGGTGCCGCTCAGAAAGGTGTGGTTGGGCGGCAGGACGACAATGCCGCCGCCGTTGCGGGCGCAGTCGTCCAGCGTTCGCTGCAGGGCCGCGGTGTCCTTGGTGGTGCCGTCGCCCCTGGCGCCGAAGTCGAGCGGGTTCCACACCACTTTGCTGCTGGCGACCGTCTGCAGCGCGTGTGCGCTGAAGGGGAAGAGCGACGACGCGGCCAACGCTGAGGTGGAGGTGCCCAGGAGGGCGCTGAAGCGACGGCGGCTAAGGGACGGCGGAGACGCGGGTGTGCAGGGCATCGCGGCATTGTAGCGTTGCGCACACACGAATCGCCGCGATATTACGGCCGCACGGCTACAGGCTCATCGCCACAGCCGGGACAGCTAAAATCGGTTCATGGCCACGAAGAAGCGGCACAGCAAGGGCGCCCCGTCGGGCGAGACGGGGCAGGAGGCGCTGTATCTGAAGTCCCTGAGCGAGCGCCAGGTGCCGGTCGCAATCAAGCTGCGCGACGGTGAGGTTGTGAGCGGCTGGGTGGAGTACTTCGACGACATGATGCTTCGCCTGACACGGGAAGGCAAGCCGAACCTGTTCATCTACAAGTCGCAGATTCGGACGATCACGGAGAGTTCTGCGCCCGGGGTGCGGCGGGCGGCGGCACGCGACGAGGGTCTGGCGCGGTAACACCGGGCGCGTTGTCTTGGAGGTGGGTTTGACGGAGTTTGTTGGAGTAGCGGAGGGGATCGCTCGCGAGGCCGGCGCGTTGCTGCGGGAGTTCTACCATCGCGGCGTGCGCACCGAGTACAAGGGCGATGTGGACCTGGTGACCGAGGCCGACCGGGCCAGCGAGACGCTGATCACGGAGCGGCTGCATGCGGCGTTGCCGGAGCACGGCGTGTACGGCGAAGAGGGTACGCGCGAGGCGCTGGATAGCGAGTTCCGCTGGTATGTGGACCCGCTGGATGGCACGACGAACTTCGCGCATGGCTTTCCGGCGTTCTGCGTGGTGCTGGGATGCGAGCGCCGGCGGCCGGGGCTGCGCGCTGACGAGGACGGCGAGATGGTGGCCGGCGTCATCTACGATCCGCTGCGGGAGGAGCTGTTTTCGGCGTCCCGCGGCGAGGGCGCGCGACTGAACGGTGAGCCCATCCGCGTGTCGCGCGCCACGATGCTGCAGGAGTCGTTGATTGCCACTGGGTTTCCGAGCCAGAAGCGGCACCGGAGCCCGAACGTGCACTTCTACCAGGAGTTCACGCTGCGGTCGCACGGCGTGCGGCGAGCGGGCTCGGCGGCGTTGGACCTGGCCTATGTGGCCGCCGGGCGGCTGGACGGCTACTGGGAGTTCAAGCTGAACCCATGGGACACCAGCGCGGGCTATCTGCTGGTCGAGGAGGCCGGCGGCAAGGTGACCCACTTCGATGGAGGCAGGTTCACGTTGGACAGCCGGGAGGTGTTGGCGACCAACGGGCTGATTCACGGCGAGATGCAGATGCTCTTCGATGACATGTTCGCGGGGCGTAACCTTGAGCCAATTCCGACGCCGCAGGAGTTTGCCGCGCGGCGCGCTGCCAATTTGCTGTGATGGTGACTGTAGATGACTTTTGCGCGACGTGTGACGTTCTCTGTCACTCCGGTTCTGCTTGTTTGCGCTTGGTTTCTCCGGTATCTCCGCGTTCCGTCCGACTGTGACCTAACCGTGGATGGCCCCTGCAATCTGACCATGAGCCTGCGCCTTCTCTCGTCGCTCTTAGGAGCGTTCACCTTCCTGACACTCTGGGTCGTATTGATTCGTAGATGGGGGACGGGGCGTTCCACACATGCGTCGAACGACATTTCATGAGACTGCGCCGGTCGGCGCGCGTGTTGCTCTTTGACCCTGGCGGCGAGGTGCTGCTGATCCGCTTTGTGGCGCAAGTGGACGGTGCGCCGTTTGTGTTTTGGGTGACGCCGGGCGGCGAGGTAGAGCCGGGCGAGACCGATCTTCAGGCCGCCGGGCGGGAGCTCTTTGAGGAGCTTGGGTTGCGATCGTCGCTTTACGGCCCAGTGCATCAGGAGAGCGGCGGGACCTACACGCATCTGGGCGAGACGGTGCGCAACTTCGACGTGTTCTTTGCCGCCCGGTGCGCGCGGGAGGAGCCTCGTCTGCTGGGCTTGACGGTGGAGGAGATCGAGCTGATGCGGGAGGCGCGGTGGTGGTCCGTGGAGGCACTGGCGACCACGGCCGAGCACGTGTTCCCGAGAGAGATGGCGGCGTTGGCCTCGCGAGTTTGGCGGGATGTGTTCGGCAGCAGACCGCAGTGAGCGGAAGCTAGGGCGGGACGTTGGTGTGCTCGCCGTTCCTTGTTAGAATCGGGAGCGAACGGGCAAAGCTTACGGAATGAGTGAAGGCGAGCTTCCCTCGAGGAGAGTTTGGCGATGGCGTATGTGATCACAGAGCCCTGCATTGGAACCAAGGACACGGCCTGCGTGGATGCGTGTCCGGTGGATTGCATTCACCCCAAGAAGGACGAGACAGGGTACGGCGAAGTAGAGCAGCTGTTCATCGACCCGGTGGAGTGCATCGACTGCGGGGCGTGTGTGCCGGTGTGTCCGGTGTCGGCGATCTACGCGGGCGACGACCTGCCGGACAAGTGGGAGGCGTTCCGGGACAAGAACGCATCGCACTTCGGGCGGTAACAGGTTCTGGTATTGCTGCGACGCGCGGCCTTTGGGCTGCGCGTTTGCGCGTTCAGGGCACCCTCCCTCGGTTGTTGACCTACGGTGAAAGAGCAGTTCCGCATCTGTTGTGGACCCGGCAACGTCGACTGTTCCGACGCGTGCGGTCTGAGCGACCGAGCTGCGTTTATCAAGATGGATGAGCGATACCAAAACGAACGAGTCTGCCTTCGCCCCACTTTGCAGCGAGCCAGGCGAGCAAAAAGAACAAGACCGCGTTCAATATCTGGATGGCGAGCAGAAGCGAAGATCCGATGACGCCATGGAGAAAGAGGATCGCCGATCCCATGAGGACGACGTGGAGGATCACTCCATCAGCGACAAGGAACGCGAGAGCTGCATACGGGAGCCCCTGCCTTCCAAAACACACCTTCGCTACCCAAAGGGAAATCGGAAGAAAGAGGATGACCGATGTGAGCACACCGGGGTTATAGCCGGAGTGGAGGGCTGATCCGACATGGATGAGCGCGTTGACGAAGATGATCCCATACAGGGATAGTCCAAGGATCGGATGACGACGGCTCATGAAGGCAGCGATGGGAGCGGCTACCCAAAATATTGGCAGGTTTACCGCAAGGAAGAACGGCGTGGGTAGGGGACAAGCGGGATAGGGAGAGAAGCCAAGCTGCGAGCACATCGAGTCGGGAAAGGCGTGAAATCGCCCAAACAGGTCCACACCATATTCTTCGACGTTATGGATGAGGTAAATCGCTGCCGCGAGCCAGGACAGCCAGACGCGATCTTTCCAGCGCGACCTGCCAAGGTGACTTCGTAACCGATTGCCCGAGAAGAGCAAGACCAGCAAGAGGACAGCGCCAACGGACCCTACCCAGGGAAAACTCAGGTCAAGCCAACTCCATCCCATGCCGCACTCCGCTTCGTGTCACTTTGCTGGACATAGTACTGCGAGGCCCTTCCAGGGTGGTAAGGCAGCTTTTCGCAATGGATCTGACGGCGGCAGAACGGCAATCGGTATGTTTCCTAAGGACCTCGATCCTCCCCTCGTTGCGGGAGGCCAATGATAGAGTGGCGGCGGGTGAATGGCTCAGGGCAGACTGATTTCGCATAGCGGCGAGGCGCTTGTACTGCGGGCGTGGCCCTTCCATGAGGCCGACCTGCTGCTGAGCCTGTTGACGCGGGAGCAGGGCGTCATCAAGGGCGTGGCGCGGCACGCGATGCGGAGCCGGCGGCGCTTTGGCGGCGCGCTGGAGCCGGGTACGCACGTGGTGGCCCACTACACCGAGCGACCGGGCGAGGACCTGGTGCGGCTGGACAGCTTTGAGATCCTCTGGTCGCCGCTGCGGGCGCCCGTCGATGCGCTGCGTCTGGCGGGCATGCAGCTGGTGTTGGAGGTGCTGGAACAGGCGTTGCCGGAGATGGCGCCGGAGGACAACGTCTTTCGGTTGGCGCTGGCGACGTTGCAGGCCATGGAACCGGGGCCAGGGCCCAGCGTTCAGGGTTCCGAGGCGGTCGGTCCGGGCACAGAGGACGGCGCAGAGAACGGCGGCGAGGGTGCGGGGGAGCGCGGGACCTCAGTCTGGCTGTCGGTAACGTACTTTTGTCTGTGGATGAACCGGCTAATGGGGTGGCTGCCGGAGCTGGGCCATTGTGCGGCATGTGGGCTGGATGTGCGGGGGCTGGAGGTCTGGTGGTCGCCGGGAGCCGATGGGGTGACGTGTGGGGACGATCGTCGGGCGAACAGTGAAGGGCTCGCCCCCGCGTCGGTGGCCGTAGCGCTGGCGATGGGGCGCCGATCACTCCCGCAGATGCTGGCCGAAGGGCCATGGGGGCAGGACGAGGCATCTGACCTGCGAGCGTTCGTGGTACGGAGCCTGGAGCGGCATCTGGAGCGGCGGCTGGGAAGCGCGGTGGCGTTCGTGTGAGGTTGGGCGGCGTGGTGG